>JBGPZD010000108.1:0-7159 GCA_041493605.1 Methylomirabilia bacterium | reverse complement strand
GGGCACGACGCGCGCCAGATCGGCCAGCGCCGCGCGGAGCTCGGCGAGGCCGCGGCCCGTTTTCACCGACACGGGCAGGATGGGGCAGCCGGCCAGGACGGTGCCCTGGAGCAGCCGGCCCACGTCATCGCGCACCAGCTCAATCCAGTCGGGCTCGGCCAGGTCGGCCTTGGTCAGCGCCACGAGCCCCGCCTTGATCCGCAGCAGCTGGCAGATGGCCAAGTGCTCCCGGGTCTGCGGCATCACGCCCTCATCCGCCGCGATGACGAGCAGCGCCAGGTCGATGCCGCCCACCCCGGCCAGCATGTTCTTGACGAAGCGCTCGTGGCCCGGGACGTCCACGATCTCGATGACGAGCCCGCCGGGCTCTTCGAGGAAAGCGAAGCCCAGATCGATGGTGATGCCGCGGGCCTTCTCCTCGGGCAGCCGGTCGGTATCGGTCCCGGTCAGCGCCTTGACGAGCGAGGTCTTGCCGTGGTCGATGTGCCCCGCCGTCCCGACGACGACATGCTTCATGCGAGCGCGGTCAGGACTTGCGCCAGCGTCGCGACGTCGGCGGGCAGGACCGTCCGGAAATCCAGCAGCAGGCGGTCGTCCAGCAGCCGGCCCAGCACCGCGGGCCGGCCGGCGCGCAGCCGCGTGTCCAGCGCCTCGGCCGGGAGCGCGGCGGTGCCAAGCGCCAGCGCCGCCGTCGGCAGCTCCACCGTCGGCAGGGCGCCGCCGCCCACCTGGGAGCGCGCCTCGACGACCTCCGCGCCCAAGGCGCTCTGGGCGCCAGCCGGCAGCAAGCGCAGCAGCCGCCGGGCGCGGCGCCGGATGCTCCCGAGCGGCTCGGTCAGCATGCGGAGCGTGGGGATCGTTTCGATGGCGTTGCCCGCCTCGTAGGCGTACAACGTGGCCTCGAGCGCCGCCACGGTGAACTTGTCGATGCGCAGGGCGCGGTTGAGCGGGTTGTGGGCGAGCGTGTCCACCAGCTCGGCCCGGCCGACGACGATGCCCGACTGCGGGCCGCCGAGCAGCTTGTCGCCCGAGAAGGAGACCAAGTCCACGCCCGCGGCCACGACCTCCGGGACGGTGGGCTCGTGGGGGAAGCCGTAGCGCGTCAGGTCCACGAGGCAGCCCGAGCCCAAGTCCTCCATCACCGGGACGCCCCGGGCACGTCCCAGCTCGGCCAGCTCGCGCGACGACACGGCGGCGGTGAACCCGACGACGCGGTAGTTCGACGTGTGGACCTTGAGGATGAGCGCCGTCTCCGGCCCGATGGCGTTGGCGTAGTCCTTGAGATGCGTGCGGTTGGTGGTCCCCACCTCGCGGAGCACGGCGCCCGACCGACGCATGATGTCGGGAATCCTGAACTCACCGCCGATCTCGATCAGCTCGCCCCGCGAGACGATGACCTCCTTGCCCCGGGCCAGGCTCTCGAGCGCCAGCAGGACGGCGGCGGCGTTGTTGTTGACCACGAGCGAGGCCGCGGCGCCCGTCAGCCGGCGCAGGAGCCCGTCCACGTGGGCGTAGCGCGAGCCGCGTTCCTTGCGCGCGAGATCCATCTCGAGGTTGGTATAGGCGGCCGCGGCGAGACCGAGGCGTTCCTGCGCCAGCGGCGAGAGCAGGGCGCGCCCGAGATTGGTGTGCAGGACGACGCCGGTGGCGTTGACGACGGGGGCCAGCGAGAAGACGCCGCGCTGGGAGAGCTGGGCCACGAGCCGGCCGGCAAGGGCGTCGGCGTTCGCCGGCGCCGCCCCGCCAGTCTCGAGCAGCCGCCGGCGCTCGACCGCCAGCGCCTCGCGCACCGCCTCGGTCAGCCGCCGCCGCGGGATCCCCCGCAGGGCGCCGTGGCTGCCGAGCGCGCCCAGCAGCGCGTCCACCGACGGCAGAGCGCGCAGCGCGGCCCCGAGCACCGCGGCGTTAGCGGGCCGACCCTTAGCCCCCCGCGGCAAGCTCGGTCTCCACGCGCTCCTTGACGCGCGCGATGACTTCATTGGCTTCCCGCCGGAGCGCCTCGGAGCCTATGCCCGGCTCGCCCGTGCGCAGCAGGCGGCGCACGGCCTCTTCGGTCAGGCCCGCCCAGAGCTCGTCCAGGTCCCGCGGCGAGAAGCCCTGCCCGCGCAGGGCCGCGATCCACTCGCGCGCCAGCTCCTGGACGAGCCGGTCGCGCTCGAGGGCCAGGCGGCGGGCGCGCTTGATCAGCTCGGGCAGGCGGGGTGGCACGGTCGGGCTCCCTAGGGCTTCACCAGCCGCCGGACCGAGTCCACCAGGTTGGCTTCCCAGCGGCCGGTGGAAACGCACTGGAACACAGGATTCGACTTGAGACCGCCCGATCCGCCGCGCCGGTAGGCGTGGGTCTGCATCTTGGCGTTGATCTGGATCTCGGTCGCGCCGCGGTTGGGCTGGACGAAGAGCGTGAAGGCCACCAGCGCTTCGCCCTCGATGGGGACATCGCCCAGGCGGCCGCAGTCGGCGTAGACGCCGATGGGCGAGACGAAGTCGTCGGAGGAGATCACGCCGGAGTCCTTGGCCACGGTCCGGAGCGGAACGTTCTCCATGGCGAGGGACCGGATCAGGGCCTTCCAGGTCGCGTCGTAGGGCGCCGGCGCCTCGTCGCGGTAGGGCGGCGGGGCGATGGCCGAGACGAAGGGGCCCGAGCAGCCGCCGAGCGTCGCCGGGCCGGCCACGGCCAGGAGGATCAGGGGCGCGCGGAGCCGTCGCGTCATGGCGTCATTCTACCCCTTGTGGTGGTCGATACCCTTGTAGGCCCGGATGAACTTCACGATGCGGGCCTCGTCGAAGTCGTCGAACGCCTCGAGCCGCGTCCAGGCGGTGAGCGCGATGCGCGTCTTCATCCCGGGATAGGGCGCCAGGACGACATGGCGATCGTACCGGTTGACGATGGCCTTGAGCTTGTCCGCCAGGTCGGGACACGGCGTGGGGCAGTTGTACTGGACGACGACGCCGCCGTCCTCGAGGTTGTGGATCTGCAGCTCCTGCGGGATGGGCTCGGTGTGGATGCCCCAGGGCGCGAGGTACGGCAGGTGGGCCCCTGAGGTCGGCGGATCCGAGTTGTAGGGCGGATGCGGCTCGCTCACGGCCTGGATATGCGCATTGCCCTGATCGGGGAAGGAAACGCCCGGTAGATCCGCGACCGCCCGGTAGGCGAAATAGCCCACCACGAGGCCCGCGGCGACGGCGACTCCGCCGCCGACCAGCCACTGCCGCCGGCGCCGGGCCGAGCGGCCGAGGGGCCTGGGCTTGTCAGGCCTACCTATCTTGTCCTTCACCATGCGCGCTCTCCGTAACCCCCAGGTGGCGGAAGCGTGTGGGAGTCGAACCCACCTCCGACTTGTCTAGAGCCGGACACCGGATTTGAAGTCCGGGAGGCCCACCGGGATCCTAGACGCTTCCGAGACGCTAACTCCGCTTCACGACAGCGTTGTGAGTGTACCACCCCGCCCCGATTCCCGTCAGCCCGGACAGGACGCCGTGCTGAAATCCGAGAGCGGCGGACAAATCCAGCCGGCCATGGAACGCATCTTGCTAAGTAGCGGTTGCAAGGGTAGGAAACGGCCTGCGGTGCACCGCCGGAGCAGCCTCGGGGCTGCATCAGGGGGAGGGCGAGCGATGCTGACGATCCCGATCCGGACATCCGGTTCCCGCATGCGGAGCGAGAGCCGGCGGCGAGAGGCCCTGCCAGCCGGCGTGGCGGCCCCGGCCGAACCCGCCGTCAGCACGGTGCACATGGGCTCGGACGGCACCATCTTCCACGCGCGCTGCGGACAGCCCCTCGCCTACATGCGCACGCGGGGCGGCCTCGAGCTGGATTTCTACTGCCTGGAGTGCGTGGAGCACGTCACGCTGCCCCTGCACGCCATGGCCCGCGTCCCGATGGCCGCGCGGCCGGCGTTCGGCGGGCGCGCCGGGCGCTGAGCCTCCTCGAGCCGCCGCGCCGGACCCGCCGCGATCAGGCGGCGGGCTTGCGGGCGCGCACGAAGGCGCTCATGAACTTGCCGTCCACCTGGGGCGCGATCGCCTCCGCGTCGATGCCGGCGCCGGCCAGGAACTCGCGCGCGTCCTCGACGCGGTAGACCCGCGTCGGCTCCACCTCGATGGCCTCGAATCCCGCCTTGCCGAGCTTGCGCCGGTACTCCTCGTCCTCCAGCGCTCCCGCCACGCAGCCGATCCAGAGCTCGACGCTGCGGCGGATGGCCGCGGGCACTTCGCCCCGAACCACGACGTCAGAGACCGCGAGCCGCCCGCCCGGCTTGAGAACCCGGAAGGCTTCGGCCAGGACCTGGTCCTTGTCGGCGGAGAGGTTGATGACGCAGTTGGAGATGATCACGTCCACGGTGTTGTCGGGCAGCGGGATGTTCTCGATCTCCCCTTTCAGGAACTCCACGTTGGCCAGGCCGGCCTTGCGCTGGTTCTCGCGGGCCAGCGCCAGCATCTCGTCGGTCATGTCGAGACCGTAGGCCTTGCCCGCCGGCCCAACGCGCCGGGCCGAGAGCAGGACGTCGATGCCGCCCCCCGAGCCCAGATCCAGCACCACCTCACCCGGCTTGAGCTCGGCCAGCGCCGTCGGGTTGCCGCAGCCGAGGGACGCGGCGGCCGCTTCGGCCGGCAGGCCCTGGGTCTCGCCCTCGGTGTAGAGATTCGAGGTGATGGGGTCGCACTCGCCCCGCGAGGGCGTGGATCCGCAGCAGGCGCTGCCCCCGCTCGTCACGCGCAGCGCCGCCTTGCCGTACTTGTCCTTCACGATCGCCTTGATGTCGTGGTCAGCCATCACGTCCTCCTTGAAACGATTTGAAGCCCGGCGCGCCGCTCCCTGAGGGCCGCGACCACGCGCTCCAGTTCCTCGATCGTCCCGGGGTCCAGCGAGTAGTAGATCCAGCGCCCCTGGCGCCGGTCCCGCACGAGACCAGCGTCCTTGAGCGTCTTGAGATGGAACGACAGGCGCGACTGCCCGGTCGCGAGCGTGTCGGTCAGATTGCAAACGCACTCCTCGCCGGCCCGGAGCCGCTCCACGATGCGCAGCCGCGTCAGGTCGGCCAGGGCATGGAACCCGCGCGCCGCCCGCTTCAGGTCGCTCGCCGCCATGGACGCCATGACGGTATCGTATCAAGTTTTCTTGATATGTCAAGCCCGCGGGATCGGAGGCCCCGGACCGTGAGTCCCGTGCCGCGGGTACAATGACGGGCGTGATCATCAGGGACTTCCCCGCCCCGCCGCCCGGCGGCCCCGTCAGCCCCGACACGCGGCTCGCATTCTGGATCAACGCCTACAACGAGCTGGTGGCCGAGGGGCTGCGCGTCCTCGGAATCCGGGAGACGGTCTGGGAGGCACCCGACTTCTTCGACCGGATCCAGTGCGGCGCCGGGTCGGAGACCTTTTCGGCCAACGACATCGAGCACGGCGTGCTGCGGGGCAACCGCGCCAACCCGCTGACCGGCGCCGTGCCCTTCGGCCCCGACGACCCGCGGCTGGCCCACGCGGCGCCGCTCGACCCGCGCATCCATTTCGCGATCCACTGCGGGGCGCGCTCCTGCCCGGCCGCCCGGCGCTATGATGGCGCGCGCCTCGGCGCCCAGCTCGACGCCTCGACGCGGACCTTCCTCGGCGAGGCGGTGACCCTCGAGGGCGGGACGCTCGTCGCCACACCCATTTTCCGGTGGTTCGCGGAGGACTTCGCCCAGTGGCCGGGCGGGCTGACGGGATTCCTGGCCGCGCATCTCGACGACGGCTCGGTGAAGTGCGCCGTGCTGGACGGCGGCGGTTCGAGCATGACGTGGCGGGACTATGACTGGCGGCTGCCCGCCCCAGCGGCCAGCGCGAAGGGGCGCTGATGGATCGGGCGGGAGTCAAGCTGGGGCTCCTCGCGGGGCTGGTGGGGATCTCCTGCTGCGTGAGCCCCGTCGTCATGGTGCTGCTCGGGCTGAGCTCGGTGTCCGTCGCCATCAGCCTGGGCAACACGCTCTACTACGGCTACGGCTGGTACTTCCGCGGCGCCGCGCTGCTGCTGGCGACGGCGGGCGTGGTCGGCGTCCTGCGCGGGCGGAGGTCGTGCAGCCTGCGCGGCGCCCGCCAGCAGTGGCGGCTGCTCCTGACCGTGGCGGTGGTGATGACCGCCGTCTACGCGTCGCTCTACTGGTTCACGACCTACCTCGCCCGCGCCGCATCGGCCTGACGGCGCCCGGCCGGCCGGCGAGCCATGCCCCGCCGGCCGTCGTGCTACCCTCCCCCCGTGAATCGGTCCCGGGCGGCGCTCCTGGCGGCAGGCCTGCTTGCGGCGCTGGCGCCCTGGGGACACGTGGCGCTGGGCCAGGCGCCTCAGCCCACCCCGCTCCCCCGCGCGGAGGCGGAATTCCTCGAGCGCCACTGGAGGCGCCCGATCCCGCCCCAGGGCGAGGCGCCCGAGCGTTTCACGGCGCTCGAGAAGTCGCTGGCTCCCGCGGACTGCGGCGCCTGTCATCCGACCCAGTACGCGGATTGGCGGAGCAGCATCCACGCGATGAGCATGGGGCCGGGCGTGGTCGGCCAGCTCGTCGAGATGATCCGCCGTGAGCCGGCCGCCGCCCGCTCATGCCCGGCCTGCCACGCCCCCCTGGCCGAGCAGTCGCCCGAGGTCGCCGGCCCCGGCGGCGCCGCGCCGAACCCCGCCTTCGATCCCGAGCTCCGCGCCCAGGGCGTCGTCTGCGCCGGCTGCCACGTGCGCGGCCACCAGCGCTTCGGCCCGCCGCCGCGCCCGGGCTCGGTGTCCGCCACGGCCGCCCGAGCCAGCCTGCCGCACGACGGCGCGACCTTCAGGGCCGCCTACCTGCGGTCTGAGTTTTGCTCGAGCTGCCACCAGTTCGCGCCCGGCGGCCTGACGCTCAACGGCAAGCCGCTCGAGAACACCTACGCCGAGTGGCGCGCGAGCCCCGCGGCGCGCCGCGGGCTCCAGTGCCAAGGCTGCCATATGCCCGACCGCCGCCACCACTGGCGGGGCATCCATGATCCGGACATGGTGAAGAGCGGCGTGCGGATCGCGCTCGACACCGACCGGGCCCGGTACCGGGTCGGCCAAGCCGTGCGTGCCACGCTGACCGTCAGCAGCGTCAGGGTGGGACACTACTTCCCGACGTACGTCACCCCGCGGGTGCTGCTCAGCGCGGCGCTGGTCGATCAATCG
>JBGPZD010000029.1:0-24866 GCA_041493605.1 Methylomirabilia bacterium | reverse complement strand
GCGACTTCAGGGATCGCGCGGTCATGGCCTTCGACCGCAAGAGCGTGATCCAGGTGGACCTGGAGTTCGAGGGTGACCGGATGTCGGTCGCCGCGGAGGCGCCGGGCACGTGGCGGGTCGTCAAGCCGCGGCCCTACCGCGCCGACGCCGATCTCGTCGGTGATTTCCTCGAGAAGCTTGAGTCGGCCCGGACGATGGAGTTTGCCGCCGACGGTCCCAAGTCGCTGGCGCCCTGGGGCCTGGATCGCCCGGCCAAGGTCACGCTCTGGATCGGGCGCGACAAGGAGCGCTCGGCGAAGGCCCTGCTCTTCGGCCGCGTGGACGCGGCCAAGAAGGGCGTCTATGTCATGCGGGCCGGCGAGCCGGCCGTGATGCTGGTGGGGGAGGAACTCTGGTCGGCCTTCCCCAAGACCGCGGCCATCCTGCGCGACAAGGTCGTGCTGGTGTCCGCCTGGGAGAAGACCAACCGCGTCGAGCTGGAGCATGGGGCCGGCACGATCGTGCTCGAGCGCGACACTGCCGGTTGGAAGATCACGGCGCCCGAGGCCCTCAAGGCCGACCCGGGCGCGGTCACCGCCCTGCTCTGGAGCCTGCGCGACCTGCGCGCCGCCGGCTTTCTCGGCGAGACCGCCGCCGACATCCCCAGGTATCTGGCCAAGCCCGACGTCACCGTGCGTCTGTGGGATGAGGGCGCCAAGGAGCCGAAGACGCTCCTCGTCAAGTCCTTTGGCGAGACCCGCGGCCAGCAGGCCGTGGCCGCCGTGGCCGGCCAGGGTCCCGTGGTCCTGATCCGGGCCCAGACGCTCAGGGACCTGTCCAAGACCGTCACCGATCTCCGCGACAAGTCCGTTTTCCCGGCGTTCGACCTCAAAGACGTCAAACGCGCCCGCGTCAGCGCGGGCGGCAAGCGGCTGGTCGTCGAGCGGAGCGGGGAGAACGAGTGGAAGGTGCTGGAGCCCTCCCGGGGCCCGGCCAAGGAAGGGAGGGTGACCAACCTCTTTCTCACCCTCAAGGCTCTGCGCTGGAAGGAGATCGCCTCGCCCAAGGGCGATGAGGCCGTGCGGTTCGGACTGGACCAGCCCGGTCTCGAAGTCACCCTCCTCAAGGGCGACGGTGCCGAGCTCGCCACCCTGCTGGTCGGCAAGGAGGAGGGGGCACTCACCTATATCCGGGTCAAGGCGGCGCCGGTCATCTATGCCGTCGAGACCAAGTCCCTGGAAGACCTGCGCAAGGCCCAGACCGATATCCCCGGGTCTGGTTGACCCGCTCCCGACTCGCCGGTAGACTTTCGGCATGCCTGAAGGCCTGTACCTCAAGCAGATGGAGCTGGGCCCGATGCAGAACTTCGTCTATCTCATCGGGGACCCCGGGACGCGCCAGTGCGTGGTCGTGGACCCGGCGTGGGAGATCGACACCATCCTCGACACGGTCGCCGAGGACGGGATGAAGCTCGTGGGCGCCCTGGTCACCCACACGCACCAGGACCACGTGGGCGGCCACCTCTTCGGCTTCGACATCCCGGGCGTGGAGGAGCTGCTCGCGAAGGCGCCCGCCAAGGTCTACGTCCACAAGGCCGAGCGTGAGTTCCTGCACGGCCTCGGCTCCGATCTGGTCAAGGTGGACGCCGGCGATACTCTCGCCGTCGGGCGGCACACGATCACGTTTCTCCACACCCCCGGCCACACCCCGGGCTCGCAGTGCTTCCTCGTGGACGGCCGGCTCATCTCCGGCGACACCTTGTTCATCCGCTCCTGCGGGCGCACCGACCTGCCGGGCAGCGACCCCAAGGAGATGTACTACTCGCTCACCCAGCGGCTGGCGGCACTGCCTGAGGAAACCGTGGTGTTTCCCGGCCACAACTACGGCGGCAACGTCACCACCATCGGGGACGAGAAGCGGCAGAATCCGATGATGCGCTTCCCCTCCATGACCGACTTCCTCCAGGTCATGGGCGGCGGGGGCGTCGGCCTCACATAGCCCCGCCCTCAGACGGTCGAAGCGCCCCCGTCGACGAAGAGGACCTGGCCCGTGATGTACGCGGGGCAGGTGGCGAAGAAGCGCACGGCGGCGGCCACGTCCTCCGGAGCGCCGGAGCGCCCCATGGGGATGCGCGTGGCCAGGCGCTTCCCCGATTCGCGCGGGAACCCCTCCGGCAGCAGGACCATGCCCGGGCCCACGGCATTGACCTGGATCCGCGGGGCCAGGGCGGCGGCCAGCCCCTTGGTCAGCATGACCACACCCGCCTTGGAGATGCCGTAGGGGATGTAGCCGGGCCAAGCGCGCGCGGCGCCCACGTCGGCGATGTTGATGATGCGGCCGCGACCCTGACGCCGCATGACGCGGGCCGCGGCCTGGGAGCAGAAGAACGCGCCCCGCAGGTTGACCGCCATCAGCCGGTCGAACTGGGCAGGCGTGGTGGTGGCGAGCGGGGTCCGGAAGAAGAGCGCGGCGTTGTTGACGAGGACGTCGAGCCGGCCGAGCCGGCGAGCCGCCTCGGCCACGAGCCGCCGGGCCTCGGCGGGCCTGCCCACGTCGGCGCGCAGGGCGACCGCTCTCACGCCCAGGGCTTCGATGTCGCGCGCCGTGGCCCGGGCGGCCGCGGCCGAACGGTGGTAGCCGACCGCGACGTCGGCGCCCGCGCGCGCCAGCTCGAGCGCGATGGCGCGGCCCACGCGCACGGCGCCGCCGGTCACGAGCGCCGTTTTGCCGGCCAATTCCTTGACTTGCCTGGGGCCCTGTGGTCTCATCACGTCGTCATGTCCGGGACGTTCCGCAACTGGTTCAAGGTCCGCTTCGTCACCGGATTCTTCGTCACCGTCCCCGCCATCGCCACCGTGTGGCTGCTGTACGTCTTCTGGGACGCCGTCGACAACTTCTTCTCGCCGGGATACGAGCGCCTCTTCGGCCGCCGCATCCAGGGTCTGGGCTTCCTCACCGCGGTGGTCGTCATCCTGTTCATGGGCACGATCGCCACCAACGTCGTGGGGCGCCGGATCCTCGCCCGGATCGAGAAGCTGCTCCAGCGCCTGCCGATCTTCCGCAGCATCTATCCCTCGATCAAGCAGCTGCTCGAAGCGTTCTCGCCCGAGAAGCGCAACTCGTTCAAGTCGGTCGTGCTGGCCGAGCACCCGCGCAAGGGCGAGTACGTCTTCGGCTTCGTCACCTCGGAGGTCGTGGTCGAGGGGCCAGAGGGCAAGCGCGAGATGGTCACGGTGTTCGTGCCCACCAACAACCTCTACCTGGGCGACGTGATCATGGTGCCGCGCGAGGATACCATCGCGAGCGGCCTCACGGTGGAGGAAGGCATCCGTATCATCCTCTCGGCCGGGACCGCCACGCCGCCCCGCCTGCCGCGCGAGCGCCGCTGATCACGGGCCCGCGAGCCATCGGGTGATCCAGCCCCGGATGGCTTCACCCAGCGGGTAGAGCTTGCCGAAGAAGAAGTGGTCGGCCCCCTCGATCACCTCGACGGCCGGCCGCGTGAGCCGCTTGGCCAGGCGCTCGAGGTCGTCGACGGAGCAGTAGGGGTCGCGGGTCCCCGCCGCCAGCAGCACGGCCTCTCCGTAGCCTTCGAGCGCGTCGAAGCCGAACATCCCGATGGGCGGCGCGATCAGGACCAGTCCGGGCTTCGCCGCCGCCCCCGCCGCCACGCAGGCGACCACCCAGGCGCCGAAGGAGTAGCCGGCCAGCGCGACGGGACGGCCGCCCGGCAGCCGGCTCGCCAGGAGGGCGAGCGCCGCCTTCACGTCCTCTTGCTCGCCCCGGCCCTCATCGTGGGCGCCCTGGGAGGCGCCGACCCCCCGGAAATTGAGGCGGAGCGTGGCGAGTCCCGCCTCTCGCGCCACTTCCACCGTCCGGACGACCACCGGGTTGTCCATGTCGCCGCCGTAAAGCGGGTGCGGGTGACAGATGACGAGGCCACCGCGCGCCGGCTCGACCACGGCCAGCCTTCCCTCGAGCCGGGGCCCGCCGGGGACCTCGATCGCCACGGACTCTTCCATAGCCCAATGACCTTAGGGGGTTAGCCGGGAATATTCAAGCGGCGCCCGCCGTCTGACGAGCAAGGTATACTTCCGACCATGTCGAGCCTGGCTTGTCTGTGGAATCGTCCGCGCCTCGAGCGCCATGTGGATGGCGCGCTCAGAGCCGGGGCAGCCCAACGGATGGCGGCCCATCTCGGCCGCTGCGCCGACTGCCGCACTGAGAGCGAGCGCCTGGGGCGGCTGCGCACTCTGGTCCAGGAGGCCCTGCCGGCGACCGCCGGGCCCGACTGGTCGGGCTTCTGGCCGGCCTTGCGCGCGCGCCTCCACCAGGAGCAGCCGAGACCCTTCAGCGAGGCGTGGTGGCTGCCGTTCTGGAAGCCCGTCTGGGGCCATCCCCGGCTTGCCCTCGGCGGCGTGATGGCCGCTGCGTTCGCCGTGACCTTGTCGCTCTTGCCGGGCGGCGAGGTGACCGCGCCGCCGGCGGCGTGGGCCGCGCCGGTGGTCGTTCAGGACGTGGGAACGTCCGATCCCAACCGCGGCGTCATGGTGTATTCCAACCCGGATCAGGATGTCACCGTGATCTGGGTGTTCAACCCCGACGGGTCCGCTGACGAGTCCTAGCCTCTCGCTCAGCCGGTCTTACTGCTTCAGCGCTGCCAGTCTTTCCTTCGCCAGCGGGGCTTCCTCGGATTGCGGGAAGTGGTCGAGGAGGTACTGCAGCCGCTCCTTCGCCAGCGCCGTCTGCTTGAGCTCCACCAGAGCCAGCGCCTCTTTGTAAAGCGCCGTCGAGATCTTGCCGCCCCGGGGGTAGTTGACGACGACCTTCCGGAACTCCTTCACCGCTTGCTCCAGGGCTTCTTTCGCCTTGTCGCCCTGGTTGGCGCCGGGAACGTGGGCCATGCCGAAGTAGGCCTCGCCGATCGAATACTGGGCGCTGTCCGCCAGGGGCGAGTCGGGGAAGCGGCGGAGGAATTCGCGGAAACCCGAGACGGCGAGCGGGTACAACCCCTTGCTCAGATCCTGATACGCCGCCTGGTAGCTCTCCTGAGCGCTCGGGCCGCCCGCCGAGGGCTGGGCGGGCTGTGCCTGGGAGCCGCCGCCGCGCGGCGCGCCCCCGCCGGCCGGAGCCTGGCGGCCCTGGCTCTCGAGCCGCTGGGAGACCTCGTCGAGCCGGGCCGAGACGCGGGCCACCTCGGCCGAGAGGGCGTCGACGCGCGCGGTGAGGTCGGCGAGCTGCTTGGCGCTCTCGCCCGCCTGCTCGCGGGTGCGCCGCTCCAGCTGGCCCAGCACCGTCTCGGTGTCGCCACGGCCCCGGTGCACGGCCAGCGTCAGCGCGTTGAGGTCCTGCCTGAGCTGGGCGATGTCCTGCTGCATGGCTTGCCCGGACACGTCGGCGCAGCCGGCGCCCAGGACGAGGACCGCCAGTACGAGGGGAAAAACCACGAAGGGGAGCCCGGGGCTCCCCTTCGTGTGAGACCGCATCACGCGCGCGGCGCGCTCGATTACCGTGCCTTCACCAGGAAGTGCGAGCGGCGGTTCTTCGTCCAGCACGGCTCGGTCTTCTCCGTGCAGACCGGTCGCTCCTCACCGTAGGAGATGATGGTGATCCGGTTGGCCTGCACGCCCTGGGACACGAGGTAGTTCATCGTGGACTTGGCGCGGCGCTCGCCCAGGGCCAGGTTGTACTCGTTGGTGCCCCGCTCGTCGCAGTGCCCCTCGATCAGGACCAGGTTGTTCGGGTTGGCCTTGAGCCACCCGGCGTTGGCGTCGAGGATCTTCGCGTCGTCGGGCCGGACGTTGTACTTGTCGAAGTCGAAATAGATGTCCTTCAGGTTGTCATTGGCCATGAACTCGCTCGGCCGCGGCGGCGGGGGCGTCGGCGTCGCAGTCGGGGGCGTGGCCGCGCTGGGGGTCGGCGGCGTCGTCGGGCCGGCCGCCGCGGGGGCTCCCGGAGCGGGGGCCGCTCCGCTCGTGGCAGGACGCTTCGGGCACCCCACGAGGAACAGGGTCAGAATGAGCACCGGAACCACGAGCAACGCGCTTCCCCGTCGATACGCCATGATTCGAATCCTCCTTGTCGTGCTGCCGGTGAACTGGTTCACGAAACCCGCCCAATCCTATCACGGAAGCCGGGGCGACCACGAGCCACTTGTGGCCTCCCCGGGGCCCCGCGTGGCCGGCTGCTGCTCGGAGCCGTCGGCCAGCATGGTGAAGAGCTGGAAGGCGCCCAGGCGATTCGACTGGAAGAGCAGATGGCGTCCATTGGGCGCCCACGAGGCGCTCTCGTTGCTCCCGGGGCCGGCCGTCAAGCGGCGAAGATTGGAGCCGTCGGGGCTCACCGCCCAGATGTCGTGGTTGCCCTGGCGCGACGTGAAGGCGATCGTATCGCCCTTGGGCGACCAGCGCGCTTGGGTGTTGAAGCCCGTGTCGGTGAGGCGGCGGACATTGGACCCGGCGGCGTCCATCAGGTAGATCTGCGCGCCCCCCCCGCGCTCGGAGACGAAGGCGATGCGGGTGCCGTCGGGGGACCAGTTGGGTTCGGTGTCGATGCCGGTGTAGTTGGTCAGCCTGATGAGCCCGCCCGTGGCCACGGTGAGGACGTAGATCTGGGGATTGCCGTCCTTGGAGAGCGTGAGCGCCACCTGCCGGCCGTCGGGGCTCCAGGCCGGCGAGGTGTTGATGCCGGGATGCCCGGCCAGGAGCTGCACCGGCCGCCGCTCGAACGCGAAGAGCCGGTAGAGGAAGGGGTAGCCGTTCATGTAGGAGGTGAAGGCCAGGGAGCGCGCGTCCGGGCTCCAGACCGGCGAGAGGTTGATGGAGCCGTTGGAGGTCAGGCGCTGCACATTGGCCCCGTCGTAATCCATCGCGTAGAGCTCCTTGGAGCCGGAGCCCGAGCCCACATAGGCGACCCTGGTGTCGGCGACGCCCGGCTCGCCGGTGAACTGGAAGACCACCTCGTCGGCGACCTTGTGCGACAGGCGGCGCGCCTGGACCAGCGGCATCTCGAACTTCTTCACCGCGATCAGTCGCTGCGCCGGATCGGTGAGATCGTAGAGGCGCATCTCCGCGTCGACCCGGTCGCCCCGGAGGCGCAGCAGCCCGTGCAGCCCGGCATGCGCGCCCGCGGCCGCGAAGTTGGCCCAAAGTTCTTTGAGACCCTGGGGATTGTCGACTGCCGGGGCCGGGATGTCCGAGACCACGCTGAACAGGCCCGAGAACGTCAGGTCCTTGCCCGTCACCTCGGGCACACGCTTGCCCAGCCCTTGGGGATCCGCACCCGTGACCACCGTGAAATCGGGGATCGCGATGTTGAGCTTCTTGGCCCCGGTCTTGAACAGATCCAGGAAGACGTCGACCCCAGCCTGCGAGCCGGCGGGGCGGGGCGAGGACAGCGCGCCGGCGATGGTGATTGCCACTACGAGCGCGAGGACGGCGGCGAGCGGGCGGCCCGGACGCATGGTCATCCGCGTCGCAGATTGAAGCGCATCAGCACACCAAGCGTGGGTTTCGACCAGTCCTGGGGCAGGGGCGGAAAGGGGCTGGCCTCGACGATGGCGCGCACCACGGCTTGGTCATAGAGCGAATTGCCCGAGCTCTCGGTGATTTTTGGTATCTGGATCGACCCGTTCCGCCGGATCTCCACGAACACGACCGGCTTCTGTGCTGGCTCGTTGATCGCGCTCTGACGCTGCCACTGGGTTTCAATCTTCTGCTGCACCTGCCTCAGGTACCACGCGTACGGGAAGTCGGAGACGTCGAGGGTCAGGGCGCCCACGCCCGAGGCGGAGCCCGTGGCCTGGCCGAGCGAGGCGGACGGCGCCGGCCGGCTCGGGGCCGGAGCGCCGAGCGGCGGCAGCTCCTTCTCGCCGGGACGCACCGTCGTCGCGCGCGACGGCAGCCGCTGGTTGGGCAGCGCCGGCTCGGGAAGCTTGGGTGCTTCGCGGGCCGTGGTCTCCTTGGGCTCGGGCACGGGCTCGGGGGCGCGCTGGGCCAGCGGCACGGTGGACCGGATGGGCAGCGAGAGGCCGGCGGGCGCGTTCGGGTTGCCAATCGCGGCCACGGCCGGCACCAGATTGACCACGTAGGTCTTCGAGGTGTTCCAGCCGCCCCAGAGGACCGCGCCCAGGAAGGCCAGCAGCAACACCGCGTGGCCCATCGCCGACACGCCGAGGGCGGCCAGCGGCAGATCGCGCTGGCGGAGCGCGGGGCCCAGGCGCCGCAGCACCGGGTCGAGCCGGGAGCCCATGGACCACCCCCCGGCGACGCTCACCGACGTCATCGTCCTCTCGTCGGCTCCGTCACCATTCCGAGCTTTTCGATCCCCGAGCGGCGGATGCGGTCCATCGTCTCCACCACGAAGCCGTACTGCAGCGCCTGGTCCGCCCGGAGGTAGAGCACCTTGTCCTGGCGGTTCTTGAACTGGTCGCGCAGGAACTGTTCGAGCGAAGCCATGGGGATGGCCTTGTCGTTGAGATAGATCCCCTGCTCCTTGGTCAGCGTCAGGACCAGACGCTCCTCCACCGCGGTGGGCTTGCCCTGGGTCTTGGGCAGATTGACGTCGATGCCCCGGTACATCAAGGGGGCGGTAAGCATGAAGATCAGGAGCAGGACCAGGATGACGTCGACCAGCGGGATGATGTTGATCTCCGCCATCGTGCCGCCGATGCGGTAGCCGCTGGCGCCGCTGCCGGCGGGGTCGACTTTAATGGCCATCTTTTCCCACCCGCGCCGCCTTCACCGCCGGGCGCGCGAAGGCGTTGGTGAGATCGAGGGTGAAGCCGTCTATCTCCATCGCCCAGTGCTTGACCCGGTTGACGAAGAAGTTGTAGCCCATCACGGCCGGGATGGCGGCGCCGAGCCCGGCCGCGGTGGAGATCAGCGCTTCCGAGATGCCCGGCGCGACCACCGCGAGGTTGGCCGAGCCCTGGGCGCCGATCGCCTGGAAGGCGACCATGACGCCCCACACGGTGCCGAACAGCCCGATGAACGGCGCCGAGCTGGCCGTCGTGGCCAGGAAGGGCAGGTAGCGCTCCATCCGCGCGATCTCCACCGCCGCGCCCCGGCGCATGGCGCGGCCGAGCGCGTCCAGGCGCTCCTCCGGCAGCCCCTCGTCGGCGTCCTCCAGCACATGGTCCACCGCCTCGGCGCCGCCGTAGGCGCTGACCAGCTCTTGGCCCGCCGCCACGTAGATCTGGGCCAGCGGGCTCTCCCGGTGCTTCCGCGCGGCGCCGAACACGACCGAGAAGCGGCGCGCCTCGCGGAAAATCTGGCGGAAGCGGATGGACTCGCGGCGGACCTTGCGGAACTCCCACCACTTCTCGACGATGAGGGCCCAGCAGATGATGGAAAAGACGGCGAGCAGTCCGAGGACGAATTTGGCGACGGGGCCGGCGGTGAGGACCAGCTCGGCGGCCCCGCTGTTCATGCTTCCGGTTCCTGGCACCGGGGGCTCCTTTCCTGACTGCGAGAACTCGGGGGAAACGCCTCCCTGGATGATACCGGACACTCGCGGGTCGGTCAACAAATTAGGCTCGATTCCACTCGGAAAATCGCGCTTTTATTTGACAGAGCGCCCACGCCGCCGTATAACGGGGGCCGTGCCTATGACCCATCCCGTCGGCCCCGCATTCCGAGTCCTCCGTTGATGTTCCACTCCCCGGGTGCGATCGCCGTCCAGATCGGACCGCTCACGCTGCGCTGGTACGGCATTCTCATGGCCACCGCCATGGCGCTGGGCCTGTGGCTCGCACACCGGGACGCGCACCGGCGCGGCATGGATCCCGAGCCCCTGCTCAAGGCTGCGGAGCTGGCGCTCCTGGGCGGGCTCGTGGGCGCGCGGCTCTACTACGTCCTTTTCAACCTCGACTACTACACGCAGTTCCCGAGCAAGATCTGGGCGGTCTGGGAAGGGGGCCTCGCCATCCACGGCGGCGTGCTGGGTGGCATCCTGGTCGGAGGCGGCTACGCGTGGTGGCGGCGGCTGCCCGTGAGCCGGTACCTGGACATCGCGGCGCCGAGCCTGGCGCTGGGTCAGGCCATCGGGCGCTGGGGAAATTTCTTCAACGAGGAAGCCTTCGGCCGGCCCACGGACCTGCCCTGGAAGCTCTTCATCTCGCCGCCGCACCGGCCGCTCGAGTACGCGCAGTTCGAATTCTTTCACCCGACTTTTCTCTACGAGTCGCTCTGGGACGCCGTCGTCTTCGCCCTGCTGATCTGGCTGTTCCGGGACCGGCTGGCGCGGGCGCCCGGAGGGCTGTTCCTGACCTATGTGGGCCTTTACTCCGTCGGCCGCTTCTTCACCGAGGGCCTGCGCACCGACGCGCTCATGCTCGGGCCCATCCGGATCGCCCAGTTGGTGAGCGTGCTGGGCGTGGCGGTCGCGGTGGTCGTCGTCCCGCTCCTGCTCAAGCGCGCTCGTCCCGCCCAGCCCTAGCCGGCCGCCGCCGGGCCGTTTTTCGTCAACTCCTGTGCTGGCCCTGGTCCATGCCCGGCGGCCTTTGACCTCATCCGGCCCCGCCTAAGTGGCTGACTTCCTGAGCGTCTCTAAAACGCCACCTGCTGGCATCTGCCTTGCTCAGTACAGGGCGGGAAGCAGTGTATCTGGAGTCGTCCGAGAGTCGGATCCTCCCGGCGCCGTCGAGGCCGGCAGGGCGGAGGTCAGCGATGTCAGCGCTTAGAGATGTGGCCCGGGAAGAGAAAGGGTTCTTCTCGTTCTGGCGGCGTGAGCAGCCCAAACGGCCGCTCAAGGATTCCGAGCTGTCGGCGTGGGTCTGCCGCGTCCTCATGCGGTCCGTGGCGGCCAAGGCCCCGGTGAGCGTCCGCTATCGTCCGGCGGCGGCCCAGACGGCCGAGGCCTTCGTCCTGGTGCCCACCGAGCTGTTCGCGCGCGGGAACGACGTCTACGTGGAAGGGATGGTCTACCCCACGTGGGAGATCCGCGAGCTCCGGGTGGAGCGCATCTTCGACGCGCGCATCGAGCGGCCGAACCAGGCGGAGGCGCCGGCGGCGCGGGGCGAGGTGCGGGAGCTGCGGCCGCGCCGCGCGGGGGCTCTTGATCCCGGCCAGTACGCCGCGCGCGACGCCGGGGCCAAGCGCGGCGGTCACCGCACGCTGACCATCGCCATCTCGCTGCTGATCGTGGCGGGCGGCGTGTTCGGCGGCTTCGAGTTCCTGC
This sequence comes from Methylomirabilia bacterium, assembly GCA_041493605.1. Lineage (GTDB taxonomy): Bacteria > Methylomirabilota > Methylomirabilia > Rokubacteriales > CSP1-6 > DASSSH01. Next base: position 13,709 of record JBGPZD010000029.1, on the reverse strand, counting down.
GGCGCTTTATCGGATTCTAGCGGGGATTCTAGGGGAGATTCGAGCGGGCTCCCCGCCCGCGCGCCTCGCGGCCCGGCTTGAACGGCCGCCCCCGAGCCGATAGCATCGGGGCGTGTACTTCGCCCCACCGCTTCACGGGGACCGTGGAAATCTTCCGCGAGTTCGTGCCATACCCGCTGTGAGGCCGGCTCGAGCGCTCCTCGCCGCCCGCTCCGTCGCCCGGGCCCGCGCGCTCCAGGAGCGCCTGCGCGGGCGCCTGAGGCTCAGCGGGGGCCCCGGGCGGGTGGTGCGCGTGGTCGCCGGCGCCGACCTTGCCTACCGCCGTGACGGCTCGCGCGCCTGGGCGGCCGTGGTCCTGGTCTCCGTTCCCGGTGGCCGGGTGCTCGAGACGGTCACGGCGGCGGGCCGCCCGCGCTTCCCGTACGTCCCCGGCTATCTCTCGTTCCGCGAGGGCCCGCTGCTGCTCGCGGCCTTCGGGCGGCTCAGGCGCCGGCCGGACCTGGTGATCTTCGACGGGCAGGGGATCGCGCACCCGCGCGGCTTCGGGCTGGCCTCGCACATGGGCGTCCTGCTGGGGGTGCCGAGCGTGGGCTGCGCCAAGTCGCGCCTGGTGGGCGAGCACGCCGAACCCGGCCCGAGGCGGGGTGACTGGACGCCGCTCCGCCACGCCGGGCGCATCGTTGGCGCGGTGCTTCGCACGCGCGAGGGGGTCAAGCCGGTTTACGTGTCGCAGGGGCACCGCATCGGGCTCCAGCAGGCCATCCGCTCCGTCCTCGCCGTGACGCGCTTTCGGGTGCCCGAGCCCATCCGGCTGGCCGAGCAGACCGTCAACGCGCTCAAGCGCGCCCGCGGCGGGATCCGCCGCGCCCGCCGCGTTGGACCGCGGTCCTTCAGGGGACGCGCGCGGCCAGCTCCACCTGGCGGCCGTCGCGCAGCACCGTGACCTTCACGACGTCGCCCGCCCGCCCGCGGCTCATCACCGCCTGGATCTTATCGTAGCTCGACTGGTCCTCGATCTGGATCCCCGCCACCTTGAGGATGATGTCTCCGCCGACCATCAAGGTCTTGCCGTCGATGGTGGCCGGGATCGTGCTGGCGCGGAGCCCGGCGTGCTCGGCCGGGGAATTTTTCGCCACCCGCTGGATCAGCAGGCCCACCCGCTGCGGGATGTTGAACACGCGCGCCAGCTCGCCCGCGAGGACGTAGCCGCTCAGCCCGGTCCAGAACGAGCGCTGCTCGAGCAGGAGCCGGCGGGCCAGGTTGGACGTCACGACGAAGCCCAGGCCCTCGAAGCCGCCCGACTTGGAGATGATGTGGCTCACGATGCCGATCACCTCACCCTGCATGCTGAACATGGGTCCGCCTGAGTTGCCCTGGTTGATGGCGGCGTCGGTCTGGAGGAACTCGGCGCGCGACATGGCGCTGTAGACCGTGTTGGGCTTGTGGCGGGCGCTGATGTGCCCCACGGTCAACGTGTGGCTGATGCCGTAGGGGGCTCCCACGATGAAGGCCTGGTCGCCGATCTGGACCTTTTCCGAGTCGCCCATCCGGGCCACCACGGGCCGGGCCGGCGGGCGCTCGAGCTGGAGCAGCGCCACGTCGGCCTCGGGCTCGGAGGCGACCACCCGCGCCCCAATGGTCTCGCCGCTGAGGAACTCCACGGTGATCTCGTCGGCCGTCTGGACCACGTGGGCCGCCGTGATCACCTTGCCGTCGGCGGCGATCAGGACGCCCGAGCCGACGCCGGACTCGCTGGCCGCCTGCCCCTGCGCGGTGACCGCCCGCTCCTTGGTGCGGATGACCACGACGGAGGCGTTCACGCGCTGGAATACGTGGCCCACGGTCTGGGCCCGGGCCGCGCTCGACGGCGCCCACAGCGCGGCCGCCGCCAGCAGCGCCACGATGGCTCGCTTCATCGCTTGGGCCCTCCCAGGCGCTCCTCCACGAGCCGGCGCAGGGAGGCCTCGTCGAAGGCGATGCCCTGGCGGCTCGGCGGCGCCGCTTCAGTTTTGAGGCCGGTCTCGCTCAGGATCACGCAGATGGTGCAGTCGGGGTCCACTTCTTTGTGGGCCAGGAGCCGCCCCAGCACGGCCAGCGTCGCCACGCCGGTGGGGCCCGCCCAGATGCCCTCGGCCTGCGCCAGCGTCTTCTGCGCGTTGAGGATCTCCTCGTCCTCGGCCTGCCCCGCCACCCCGCCCGTTTCGCGCAGGATGCGCAGGACCCATTCGCCCTTCTTGCCCGGGTTGCCCGCGGCGAGCCCCTCGGCCACCGTGTAGCCGATCTTGATGGGCTCGAGCGCGCGCTTCTCGCGCCAGGCGCGCGTGACGGCATTGGCGCGCGCGGCCTGGGCCGCCACCATGAGCGGCCGCCGCGGGATCCAGCCCAACCGCTCCATCTCGGCGAAGCCGCGGTGGGCGGCGATGAAGGTTTCGCCGACCGCAACGGGGGCCACGACGACGTCCGGCACGTTCCAGTCGAGCTGCTCGGCGATCTCGTAGGCGATGGTCTTTTTGCCCTCGTGCTTGTAGGCGTTGCGCGAGGCGCCGCAGTCGAAGAAGCGTCCGTCCTCGACCAGGCGGTCCCAGATCGTGATCAGGTCGTCGTAGACCCCCGCGTAGATCACGAGATCGCTGGCCGTCGCCGCCATGTGGAGGAGCTTGGGGGCCGAGGCACGCTCGTAGGCGAAGATGAGCGAGCGCAGCCCCGCGCGCGCCGAGTAGGCGGCGATCGAGGAGCCGGCGTTGCCGGAGCTGACGACGGACGTGGCCGTGAAGCCGAACTGGAGCGCCGCCGCCACCGCCGTCGTCGAGGAGCGGTCCTTCACCGTGCCCGTAGGCAGCGAGCCCTCGAACTTGGCCAGCAGCCGCTTCACGCCGAGCGTCTTCGCGAGCGCGGGGCAGTCGAGGAGCGGGCTCTGCCCCTCGCCCAGCGTCACCCGGTGGCGCGGATCGGCGACGGGCAGCACGGGCGCGTAGCGCCAGAGCCCCGGGCCCCGGAAGACGGCGGGCCCCGCCTTGGCCAGCGCCGCCCAGTCGTACTGCAGCTCGAGCAGTCCGGCGCACTTGGCGCACTGGAGGTGGTAGCCGAGCGGGCGCTCGGCCCCGCAGTCGATGCAGCGCAGGCCGGTCGCGAAGCTCGGAGTCCCCGGCATGCTAGCGCGCGCCGAAGCGCTTCCCGACCACGTCCAGCATCTCCTCGATGCGGTGCCGCAGCGTATGCTCGCGCAGGGCGCGCTTGAGGGCGCGCTGGCCGATGTCGCGCGCCTCGTCCGGGTGGGCGAGATAGTAGTCGAGCTGGCGGCGCAGCTCGGCCAGGTCCCGGTACGCGACGACCTCCTCGCGCGGCGTGAAGAGCGGCGGCAGCTCCTCCTTGAGGTCCACCACCTGGCAGGCGCCGCTGGCGGCCAGCTCGAAGGCGCGGGTGTTCACTCCCACGATGTCGTTCATCGGGTGGTGCTGGTTGAGCGAAAGCGTCGAGCCCGAGTAGACGGCCAGCTTGGCCCGCCCCCACACCGGCCCGCCGGCCACCATGGCGCGCACCGCCGGCATTTCCGATCGGGCCCAGCCTGAGCCCCAGAGCCGGACGGGGTAGCCCGCCAGCTCGCTCATGAAGCGCTCGCGGTATGGATAGCAGGAGCCGACGAAGCTGACGGGCGATGCGAGGCGCTGGGTCTCGTCGGCCGTGAGCTCGACCGGGTGGTGCATCTCGGGGACGCAGTACATGGGCAGGTAGTGGAGATTTCTCAGGCCCGCCTGCTCCAGCGCCCGCAGCGCGTAGCGCTCCTTGGTGAAGAAGACGTCGTAGGCCTCGATGTGCTCGAAGGGGATCATCCAGAGCGGGTTGTCGGGGAAGAAGTTGAGGAAGAGGGCGTCCGTCTTCGCCTTGACCCGCCGGATGAGGCCGGGTGTCACGGGCCCGCCCTTGATGACCAGCACCAGATCGGGGCGCCACTCGCCGCAGGCGCGCTCGAGCCGGCGCAGCAGCCAGAGCTGGTAGGCGGCCTTGGTGCCGCGGTTCTTGTAGAGCGGGTTGTCGCGGCGGTAGGCGAAGGTGCGCACCTCGTGCCCCATGGCGCGGAGCTCGTCACGGAAATCCATCCCCATGTGCTCGGGGCGCTCGAAGGGCAGCACGATCAGCCAGCGCATGGGGGGAAGCCTAGCACAATTGACGCTGACAGCCCTGAGCGCCCCGGCCGGGGCTGGGGATCAGCGGCGCAGGCGGGCGCGCGCGGCGATCAGCGGATCCACCAGCGCGGCGGTGGCGACCATGGCCGCGTCGGCGCCGGCCTCGAGCGCCGCTCGCACGCGCTCCACGGTGGTCAGCCCGCCGACGGCCAGGATGGCGCGGCTCCAGGCGCCGGCCTTGCGCCACGAGAGCAGCTCCTCCATCTGCACCCGGCAGAAGTCGTATACGCCGGCGCCCGAGACGCCCGCCAGCTCGCGCCCCTCGCCCGGGAAGACCGCCGTGCCGTCCGCCTTGACCACCTTCCGCTGGAGCCCGTTGACCAGGATGAAACCGTCCAGCCACGGCGCCAGCCGCGTGGCCAGCTCGTGGAGCGGGCGGGGGCTGCGCGAGGCGCCCAGCTTGGCGATGACCGGCCGCTGGCCCACGGCGCGCCGGACGCGCTCGACGATGAGGGCGGAGACCGCGGGGTTCTCGAAGAGCATCTGCGGGTGCTCGGACGTCGTATTGGGGCATGAGAGGTGCACCTCGATCACGTCGGCTCCCGCGTCGGCCGCCCACCGGGCGCAGAGCGCGTAGTCGTCCGCCAGCAGCTCGGGTCCGCCGCCGGGGGCGGGCGTGCCCGCCACGCTCACGATCAGCGCCTGGCTCGGCCGGATCTTCGACTTGGCGCGCATCACGTCGGCGCGCCATTCGTCGGGGTCGGGCGAGGGCAGGCCGAAAGACACCGCCCAGGTCACCGCCGCCGGGTCCAGGCGGCGCGGCGCCGCCTCGGCGACGCTCGGCTCGCCCAGCCGGCAGAAGGCCAGGTTGGGCTGGCCGAAGGCGGGGCGCGCCGTGGTGCGCACCGTCTTGTAGGTGAGCAGCCCGTACCCGAGCCGCGCGTAGGCCTCGATCCACCTGGAGTTGGGCAGGGGGCCCGCCGCCACCCCGATGGGGAACTCGACGCGGCGGCCGAAGATCCAGGCCCCCGGCCCCGCGGGAACCTTCCGCGGGCGCCCCGGCAGCGTGGGGACGTGCGCCGCGTTCCACGCGAACGACCGGTCGAGCCGCCAGGCGATCACGGCGACGCCTCCGCCCTCCCGAGCGCCGGTCTCACCGGAACGCCGGCATGACCTCTCGGGCGAGTAGCTCCAGCTCGCGCATGATATGCGCGTGCGGCATGCCGGGGAAGAAGAGCCGGCAGATCAGGTGGGTCATGCCGTACTCCTTCACGAACGGCGTGAGCGCGGCGATCACCTGGTCCGGCCCGCCGATGAGGAAGCGGTCCTTCATCAGCGCGCCGAGATCGGTGGCGATCGAGGCGTCGATGAAGGGGTGCTTCCAGCCGCCCGCGTACTCCTTGCGGTAGGAGACCATGATGTGCCGCTCGGCCAGCTCGCGGGCCTGCTTGTCCGTGTCGGCGATGATCACGTCGCGCGTGAGCGGCCATTCGGCGACCGGCGCGCTCCGGCCGGCGGCGGCGCGGTTCGCGCGGAATTGCTTCTTGCCGTCGAGGAGCCGCCCGAGGTCGGCGGTAGGGCCCGGCACCCAGTTGTCGCCCAGGCTCGCGGCCCTCCGCAGCGTGATTTCGCCCCAGCCGCCGATCCAGACCGGCGGGTGCGGCTTGGTGATGGGCTTGGGCTCGAGCCGGCCCTCGACGGCGTAGTACGTGCCCTTGAAGGAGAAGGAGTCTTGGGTCCAGAGGCCCTTCAGGATGGCCAGCTGCTCCTCGAAGCGCGCGCCGCGCTTCTCGAGCTCCGTGCCGTAGAGCGCGAACTCGTCGGGCTTGTAGCCGATGGCCACGCCCAGGACGAACCGGCCGTTGGACATGACGTCGAGCAGCGCCACGTCCTCGGCCAGCCTCACCGGATGGTAGAACGGGGCGACGAGGATATCCGTGCCGAGGAGGACCTTGGACGTGCGCGTGGCGAAGCCCGCCAGGACGGGGAGCGGGGAGGGCCAGTAGTGGTTGGCCACCGAGTGGTGCTCCTCCATCCACACGGAGTCGAACCCGAGCTCCTCGCCCCGCACGACCTCCTCGAGGGCGTCCCGGTAGTAGTGCCCGCCCTCGATGGGAATGAAGCCGATCTTCAGCCTGGCCACGCGCGATCCGGGCGCCTACTTGTCGCTGGCCAGCCTGCCGTTGATCCCCCAGTTGGAGCGTTCGACGTCTTGGAAGACGATGTGCACCTGGTCGGCCGTGGTCTTGCCGATCTTGACCATGGCGTCGGTGATGGCGGCGACGATCTCCCGCTTCTGCTGATCGGTGCGGCCGGCGTACCACTGGACCGTGATATTGGGCATGGAGCCTCCTGGCTACTTGAAGCGCCTCATGTCATCGGGGAAGTTGGAGCTGAACGAATAGGATTTCACGGTCCCGTCGGCGTTGAAGCGGACCGTCATGCTCTTGGAGCGGTCCTCTCCGGTGCCCGACTGGCCGAAGAACCAGGTCCACGTGGAGTCGCCGCTGTCGAGCCCCACCTCGTAGGGCTCGCCGAAGACGCGCTGGAGGTAGACTTTGTCCGTCTTGCCGGCCACGATCATCTGCGGCTCAGGCGAGGGGAACTCGCGCCCGGCCTTGAACGAGAGGCAGCCGCCCAGCAGGGCGAGAGCCAGCGCGAGGGATAGCCAGCGGGTGGGGCGCATCGCCGGGATTATCCCACGCGCCGTGCGATCCGGTCAACGAGGCTTGACTTGGCCGCGGACCGCCGCTAGGGTGTGGGGACTCTTTCGAGGAGGTATGGTGCGATGGCGATTCCGGTGCTGAAGGGCTACGCGAAGCTCAAGGATCTGCCCGAGGAGAAGGTGGGGGAGAAGATCACCCGCCGGATCCTGGTCGGCGAGAAGGAGATGGTCGTCTTCTGGAAGATGAAGGCCGGCGCCCGCGCCAGCGTGCACCAGCACCCGCACGAGCAGATCTTCTGGATGCTGTCGGGGAAGATGGAGTTCAACCTGAACGGCGAAAAGCGCACGTGCGTGGCCGGGGACCTGGCCGTGATTCCCGGCAACACGCCGCACGAAGCGTATTTCCCGGAGGACACCGAGGTCATCGACATCTTCGCGCCGCCGCGCGAGGACATGTTCACCGGCGGGGACACCTACCTCGGGCGGTGAGCCGCCCCTCTCCCTCCGTGCTAACATGACGGGCGTGGAGACTTTCACGCCCGAGGAGCGGGCCGCCCTCGCGCCGTACTTCACCAGCCTCGACGGCCCGGTCTTCGCCCTTGTCAACCTGCCCGAGGTGGTCAAGGGCGCGCTGTTCGCCCGCTATTCCCGCTCGGCCAAGTCGCTGCGCCGCCTTTTCCTCGACGAGTTCCTCGAGCAGGTCGGAGAGGCCGCCCGGACGGCCTCCATCGGCACCACGCGCGCCGACCAGCTCTACGAGCGCGTCTTCAGCGAGTACGGTGACGACTCGGTGGCCCAGCTGGGCGGCGTGCATTTGGCCTGCGAGGGCGCCTCCAACATCCTGACCAAGGTGCTCGAGTGGGGCCGGCTCATGGCCTATCTCGAGCAGTCCACGCGCTACGTGCCCTACACGGACCGGCCAGACGGCCGGTGGAAGTACCACGTGCCGGCCGAGCTCGGCGCCCACCCGCTCCGCTCCCGCTACGTCGAGACGCTGGACCGCGGCTTCGAGGCCTACGCCCGCTGGATCGACCCCATGCGCGAGTACTGGAGCGCGCGCTTCCCCAAGCCCGAGGGCGAAGGCGACGGCGCCTGGCGCATGACCATCCGCGCCAAGGCGCTCGACGGCCTGCGCGGCTTCCTGCCGGCGGCCACCCGCTCGAACGTGGGCATCTTCGGCACCGGGCAGGGTTACGAGGCTCTCCTGCTCCGGATGCGCGCGCACCCGCTGCTCGAGGTACGCGCCTACGCCGACCTGATGCACGCCGAGCTGAACAAGGTCATCCCGGCCTTTCTCAAGCGGCTCGAGCGGCCCGAGCGCGGCGGGGTCTGGAGCCGGTACCTGGCGGCGACGCGCGAGGCGACCGAGCGGGTCGCGGGGCGGCTGCTCGACGGGATCGAGCCCGAGCCGCGCGAAGAGGTTACGCTCACCGACTTCGATCCCGACGGCGAGGCCAAGGTCGTGGCCGCCGCGCTCTATGCGGCCTCCGACCTGCCGGACGACCAGCTGCTGGCCCTCGCGCGCAAGATGTCGACCGAAGAGCGCGCGCAGGTGCTCGCCGCCTACGTCGGGACGCGGGAGAACCGCCGCCACAAGCCCGGCCGGGCCTTCGAGCGGACGTTCTACCGCTTCGACGTCCTGGGTGACTACGGCGCCTTCCGCGACCTGCAGCGCCACCGGCTGCTGACCCTCGAGTGGCAGCCGCTCTCGCCCCGCCACGGCTACGTCACGCCCGACGAGCTCGCGGAGGCCGGCGCCCTCGCCGACTGGACGCGGGTGATGGAGGAGTCGGCCGCGCTCCACGACGCGCTGGTCGGCGCGGGCCTGCCCGCCGTCGCCCCGTACGCGGTGGCCATGGCCTACCGCGTGCGCTACTACATGGAGCTCAACGCGCGCGAGGCGATGCACATGATCGAGCTGCGCACGACGCCCCAGGGGCATCCGGCCTACCGCCGAATCTGCCAGCAGATGCACCGTCTCATCGCCGAGCAGGCGGGCCATCGCGCGCTGGCCGCGGCCATGCAGTACGCCGACCTCTCCGGCGGCGAGGCCGGCCGCCTCACGGCCGAGCGCGCTGCCGAGCGCCGCCGAACGCCTGCACCCTAGCGAAAAAGGGGGACGCCGATGAAGTGTCCGGCCTGCGATGCCGAGCTGAGCGAGGTGGTCGCCAACGGGGTGACGCTGAACGCCTGCAAGACCCGCTGCGGCGGAATCTGGTTCGACCAGTTCGAGCTGCGGAAGTTCGACGAGCCCTACGAGCCGGCCGGCGACGTCCTGACCCTGAAGCGTGCCGCCGGCGTCACCATCGATCCCAACAAGGTGCGCGTGTGCCCCAAGTGCGTCTCGATCCGGCTCACGCGCCACTTCTTCAGCATCAAGCGGCAGGTCGCGATCGAGGAGTGCCCGCAGTGCGGCGGCTACTGGTTGGACGCGGGCGAGCTGCTGACCATCCGCAGCGAGTTCCCCACCGAGAAGGACCGCATCCGGGCGGCCGAGGAGTACTTCGAGGACGTCTTCGGCCCCGAGTTCCGCGCCCAGGCCCAGAAGGACCAGGCCGGGCTCGAGCGGGCGCGGCGGGTCGCCCACATGTTCCGCTTCATCTGCCCCTCCTACTACATTCCCGGCAAGCAGCCGTGGGGTGCGTTTTAGTGCGGCCGGAGCAGATCAAGGCCCGGGAGTACCTGCACGCGAAGGGCACCCTGCTGACGGCCGCCCAGATCCACGAGCGCGTGGGGGCGGCCTTCGCCGCCACGGAGGCGCTCTTCGACGCCGTGACGGAGGCGCAGGCGCGGGCGCGGACCATCCGCGGCGAGTGGACGGTGCAGGAGGTCGTGGATCACCTGGTCGAGACGCACCGGCCGAGCCTTCACGAGCTCAGCGAGCTGCTGGCCGGCCGGCGGCCGGCGGGAGGGCCGATTCCGGCCTCGCTGCAGTCAGCCGACCCGACGGGGTCCTCGTGGCGCGACCTGGTGGGCGAGCTCAAGAATTTGCACGCCGGCATCCTCGCGGTGCTGGCCGCTGCGCCCGACCGCCTGAGCGACGCGCGCGCGCCCCTGGTGATGGTGATCAACGTCAAAGAGGGGGACGGCCGGGAAGCGCCGCTGCACTGGGTCGAGGAGCTGGACTGGAAGGCCTACGCCATCATCTTCCGGCTGCACGAGCTGGATCACCTGAACCAGGCCAAGAAGACCCTCAAGGCGGCCGCCTCGAGCTAGCCCGTCGTTCCGCCGAACTCGTCCTTCGCTTTCTTCAGCGCGGCCGGATCGGCCACCAGATCGAGCGCCGTCATGGCCAGCGCCTTGGCCGCGGCCACGATGCCCTTCCGCGCCAGGGGCGATTTGGCCCACTCGGCGAACTCGCGCGAGTGTCCCGGGACGCCGTCGGGGGAGATCCGGATGTACGGGTGGATGGTCGGGAGGGCCTGGCTCACATTGCCGCAGTCGGTGGAGCCGTAGCCCGCCTGGCTGTCGTCCGGGTCCACGGGGAAGTCGATCCGCTCGAGATTCTTCCCGAAGAGATCGGCCATCGTGACGTTGGGCTTGAGCGGGTCGTGGATGATCGGGTCCGGCGTCACCTTGACCGTGCAGCCCGTGGCGGTGGCCGCGCCCTGGGCGCAGGCCTCGAAGCGGCGCAGCAGCTCCTTGCAGTAATCCTTGGTGGGCGCGCGCAGGTAGAATTCCGCGGCGGTGTGCTCCGGGATGATGTTGGCCTGGTCGCCGCCCTTGGTGATGATCCCGTGGACCCGGGCGTCCGGTTGCAGCTGCTGGCGCATGGCGTCGAGCGAGACGAAGAGCTGGATCATCGCGTTGAGCGCGTTGATGCCGCGCCACGGCCACGACGAGGCGTGGGAGGCCTTGCCGAAGAACTCGCACGTGGCCTTGATGATCCCCAGGCTGGGCCGCCAGATCTGGGTGCCGCAGCGCCCGTGGATCATCATGGCCGCGTCCACGTCCTTGAAGACGCCCGCCTCCATCAGCTTGACCTTGCCGGCGCCGCCCTCCTCGGCCGGCGTGCCGATGACCTGGATCCGGCCGGCGAAGGGCAGGGTCTTGAGCGCCAAGGCGATCGCGGCGCCCGCGCCCACGCCCGACGTCGCGATGACGTTGTGGCCGCAGGCGTGGCCGATGTTCGGCAGCGCGTCGTACTCGGCCATGATCGCGATCGTGGGGCCCGCGGTCGGGCCCGCGCCGCTCTCGATCGTCGCGCGGAAGGCCGTGGGCAGGCCGCCGACACCGCGCTCCACCGCCGCGCCGTGCTTCTCGAGGAACTCGGTCAGCCACGCCGCGGCCTTCTCCTCCTTGAAGCCCAGCTCGGGGTTGGCGTGGATCTGATGGCTGATGCGCTCGAGGTCGTCCGCCAGCCGGTCGACGGCCTGGGCGACCTTCTGCTTGGCGTCGCTGAGGCCGTCGGGGGCCGGGGTCATCGGGCCGCGCCCTGCGCGAACTCGGCCTTGGCGGCCTGAACCTTGGCGGGCTCGGCCAGCAGGTCCAGGGCCGTCATGGCCATGGTCTTGGCCGCGGCCACCATGCCGGCGCGCGCCATGGGCTTGACGGCGGCGTCGGCGAACTCGCGGGTGTGGATGGCCATCCCCAGGGGCGCGATGGCGACCATGGGCTGGATGGCGGGGATCACCTGGCTGACATTGCCGATGTCCGAGGAGCCCTTCCGGTCCGGGATGGCCTCGCCCTCCGAGAGCCCGACCGTCTTCATGTTGGCGGCGAAGAGGTCGAGCAGCACGCGGCTCGACTTCATCGGCTCGTAGATGTTGTCGTGCTGGGTGACCTTGAGCGCCGCGCCCGCCGCCTTCGCGGCGCCCTCGGCGCACGCGACCACGCGCTTGTAGAGGTCCCACATGCCGTCCATGCTGGGCGCGCGCACGTAGAAGGTGGCCGCCGCGTACTCGGGGATGATGTTGGCGGCCGCGCCCCCGTTGGTGATGATGCCGTGGATGCGGCAGTCGGGGCGCACCTGCTGGCGCAGCATGCTGATGGCGTTGAAGGTGTTGATACAGGCGTCCAGCGCGTTGACGCCCTCCCACGGATCGGCCGAGGCGTGGGACGCCTTGCCCGTGTACTCGAACGTGACGCGCACGATCCCCAGCAGGTCCTGGTGGAGCACGGTGCGGTCGAAACCGTGGATCATCATGGCGCAGTCCACGTCCCTGAACACGCCGGCCTTGATCAGCTTGACCTTGCCGCCGCCGCCTTCCTCGGCCGGAGTCCCGATCACCTGGATGCGGCCCTTGGGCAGCCGGTCCTTGAGGGCGGCCAACGCGGCGCCGGCGCCCACCCCCGAGGTGGCGATGATATTGTGGCCGCAGGCGTGGCCGATGCCGGGCAGGGCGTCGTACTCGCAGAGGATGGCGATGGTCGGGCCCGCGCCGCTCTCGATCGTCGCGCGGAAGGCTGTCTCCACGCCGCCCACGCCTGTCTCGACCTTGAAGCCCTGCCGGCCCAGGAAGTCGGAGAGCCAGCCGCAGGCCTTGACCTCCGCGAAGCCCAGCTCGGGGGTGTCGTGGATCTTGCGCGACAGCGCGTCCAGCTCGTCCGCCAGGCGGTCAACCGCCTGCGTAATCGCATCCTTCAAGACGCTCATGGGAAGCCTCCGGGAGCGGATTGAACCTCAGACCTGCGAACACCGGGGCAGGGTACCACGGAGGCGCCGGCCCCCTCAACTGGGGCCGCTGCCGCCCGGGCGCTACGGCGCCTCGGCACAGAACAGGAAGAAGAGGGGGCGGGTCGGGTCCGCGCTGGCGTCCCGGCCCGACTGGCCGAGGCAGCGCGCGCGTGGGACGTCGCGCTGGACCGAGCTCGAGCCGGCGGGACCGGCGCAGCCGGCGAGCAGCAGCGCGGCGAGGGCCACGAGGGCGCCGCGCCGGCTCACGAGGAGTACTTCTCCCCCAGGGTGAGCTGCTCGGCGACCCCGATCAGCTCGTTGAACTCCTTGAAGGGGACGTAGCGGTCGGCGAAGGCCAGCACCGTGTCCTCCTTCCTGACGTCGCTCAGGAAGCGCTGGATCGCGCGCACGGCCACGAACAGCGTGTCGACCGGCAGGAGGATGACCGCGTAGCCCAACTCGCGGAGCCGCGAGAAGGGGAGCAACGGGGAGCGGCCGCCCGGCGCGTAGTTGAAGAGCAGCGGCGTGTCGAAGGCGCGGGCCACCCGCTCGACCTGCTCCTCAGTGGTCGGCGCCTCGACGAACAGCATGTCGGCGCCCGCCTTGGCGGCCAGCTCCGCCCGCCGGAGCGCGTCGTCGAAGCCGTTGACCGCGATGGCGTCGGTGCGGGCGATGATCAGCAGGTCCGGGTCGGTGCGCGCTTCGACGGCGGCGCGGATCTTGGCGGCGAACTCCTCGGCGGGGACGACGACCTTGCCCGCCAGATGGCCGCAGCGCTTGGGCAGCTGCTGGTCCTCCAGGTGCAGCCCCGCCACTCCCGCCGCCTCGTAGAGCGCCACGGTGCGCCGCACGGTGAGGGCGTTGCCGTAACCCGTGTCGGCGTCGGCGATGAGCGGGATGCCGACGGCCGCCGCCATGTTGCGCGCCTGGTCGGCCATCTCGCCGAGCCCCGCGAAGCCCATGTCGGGCAGCCCGAGCCGGGAGGCGGAGACGCCGTAGCCGGTCATGTACACAACGGGGAAACCCGCCTGCTCGACGAGCTTGGCGGAGACGCCGTCATAGGCGCCGGGAACGACGAGACCCTGCTTCTGGCCGACGAGTCTGCGCAGCGTCTGACGCCGGGTCATGGCGGCTCCTCCGGGATTCATGGGCGGGGTTCATGGACGGCGCAGACAGGGTAGCACGACAGCGGAAGCGGCTGGGGGACGTCCCCGGGGCCCGGCGGGGCTAGGAACCGGCGAGGACGGGCTCGGGGCTGTTCGCCCGGACCGGCAGCTCGACGACGAAGAGCGCGCCGCCCTCG
>JBGPZD010000135.1:0-4576 GCA_041493605.1 Methylomirabilia bacterium | reverse complement strand
TCAGGATCCGGTCCACGTCGCGGCTGTTGAAGGCGGCGTTGATCTCCATGAGCAGCTCGATGCGGGGGCCGGTGGCGGTCTCGGTGGTCGTCATGGGCCCGACTCTGCCCGCGCCGGGCCCGCCGGTCAAGGTATCATCCGCGCATGCCCCTCCCCTCCGACGGCCCGGTCACGGCCGGTGACCTGCTGACGCTGGAGGAGCTGGGGCACTTCCGCCGCAGGTCTACTCCGCGCGGCGTCCGCCTGGTCCTGCACGTGTGGGGCGTCATCGCGGGCGCGATCGCGCTCTACCTGCTCTGGCCGTCGGCACTCATGCTGGGGGTGGCCGTCGTCATCATCGGCACGCGCCAGCTCGGCCTCATGGTGCTCATGCACGAGACCGCCCACTGGCTGCTCTTCCCTCAGGGGCGCCTCAACACCTGGGTCGGGACGTGGCTCTGCGCGGCGCCGCTGGGCGCCGACTTGAAGGCCTATCGGAGACGGCATCATCTGCACCACCGGCACACGCAGACGCCGGAGGATCCCGACCTGGCGCTCTCGGCACCGCTGCCGGTCTCGCGCGGGCGCCTGGCCTTGGTGCTCGTGAGCGACCTCGGCGGGTGGACGGCGCTCACGCGGATCGCGGGCTGGCGGCCGTGGCGCGACGGCCTTGCTCAGACCTGGCGCCGGGTCCGGGCTCCCCTCGCCGCCAACGCGGCGCTCTGCGCCGTCCTTACCGCCCTCGGCGGCTGGCCGCTCTACCTGCTCACGTGGGTGCTGCCCTCGGCGACGTGGTTCCAGCTCGTCACGCGGGTCCGCGATATCGCCGAGCACGGGCTGGTGGGTGGCGCCGACGACCAGCTCCGGAACACCCGCACCATCGGCGCCGGCCTCCTGGCGCGGGCCTTCGTCGCCCCGTACGGAGTGAACTACCATCTGGAGCATCACCTGCTCGTGTTCGTGCCGTGCTGGAAGCTCCCCGAGGTCCACGCGCTGCTGCTCGCGAAGGAGCTCGGCGGGCGAATGGAGCGGGCGGCGAGCTACGCGGAGGTTCTCTCCCGCGCGGCGGCGGCCAAAGGCTGAGTCCGGTAGACGGTCAGTCGCGGTACTCGCAGTGGCCGCTGACCAGCGAATACGGCCCTGAGTTCCGCCACCAGCCGCTCGTGCGGGCGCACTTGGCCGCCAGCTCGTCCTGCGTGTAGGCTGGCGGGACCGGGACGCCGGTGCAGGCCGTCAGGGCCAACGTGCCGAGCAGGACGCCTAGTGCGGTTGTCAGCAGGCTGCGCATTGATCTCCGTTTCCTGAAACCATACTACCCGGAAGGAGCCGACCATGCAGATCGGGTTCGTGGGCCTGGGCACGATGGGTGGGCCGATGGCGAGACGGTTGGCCGAGCAGGGCTATCGGGTGACCGGCTACGACGTGGACGCGGGGCGCGGGGCCCGCGCGCGCGAGAGCGGGGTCACGCTGGCCACGTCCGCGGCCGGCACCGCGGCGGCCGCCGACGCCGTGCTGTCGAGCTTGCCGGATCCCGCCGCGCTTCGCCGCGCCTACCTGGGCGCCGATGGCGTGCTCAGCACCGTGCGGTCGGGCGCCACCCTCATCGACCTGAGCACGGTGGATCCCGATACCTGGCGCGAGGTCGCGGGCGCCGCTCGGGCCAAGGGCGCGGACTGCCTCGACGCGCCGGTGAGCGGCGGCCCGGCCGAGGCGGGCACCGGGAAGCTGGTCTTCCTGGTCGGCGGCGACGCCGCGGTGCTGGAGCGATGCCGCGCGCTGCTGCTGACCCTGGGGACGGAGATCCACCACGTCGGCCCGCTGGGCTCGGGCCAGATCGTCAAGATCGTCAACAACGTGATGTCCATGGGCAACGTGGCGGTGGCCGCGGAGGCCATGGTGCTCGGGGTGAAGGCGGGGATGGACCCGCAGCGCCTCTTCGACATCCTCTCGACGAGCGGCGGGCGCTCACATCACTTCCTCAAGCGCTTCCCCAACGTGCTCGCGGGCGACTTCACGCCCTACTTCGGCATCGGGCTCGCGCGCAAGGACGTGTCCCTCGCGCTGGCGATGGCCGCCAAGCTCGAGATGCCGATGCTCGTGACCTCCACGGTGCGGCAGGTCTACGAGGCCGCCCACGCCCAGGGCTTCGGCCAGCTCGACATGGCCGCGGTCACCAAGCTCTACGAGCACTGGACCGGCGTCACGGTCCGCGCGAAGCCGGAGCGGGCCGACTAGACCACGACGTACAGCAGGCCGCCGTCCTCCTTGAGCGGGTAGCTGCGGAGCCCCTCCAGGGCCTCGCCCAGCGGCGCGCCGGTCCGGATGTCGAACTGCCACATGTGCTCGAGGCAGGTCAGGACCGAGCCATCGTGGAGGCCCTGCTCCAGCGGGATGGTCTCGTGCGGGCACAGCGCCTGAAAGGCCACGTACGCATCGCCGGTGTGGACGATGAGGACGTTGACGCCCCCGACCGAGAACTCCTTCATCCCGTTGGCGGGCACCTCGGCGGCGGGCCCCACGCGCTTCCACGCGGGCCCGGCGGGCGGCGGCTGGGCGCGGGCGGCGGCGGCCTTCTTGATCTCGGCCAGCTCGGCCTCGCTCACCTTGTTCGCGCCCGGCTTCCCGGGCTCGTAGCGCAGCCGTTCCACCGGCCGGCCGCCCACGATGTGGGAGGTGAAGATCTCGTCGAGGTCCGACTCCTGGACGCCCGCGTACCAGACGTCGTCCGGGTAGAAGACGATCATCGGGCCCCGCCCGCACTGCGAGAAGCAGCCGGCCTTGTTGATGCGCACGTCGCCCGGCCGACCGGCCTGCTTCGCCCGCTCCCGGAGGATCTTCACGAACTTCTCGGTGTCGCCCTGCTCCGGGCAGGTCTCGCCGCTCGTGCACACGAAGACGTGCTGCTCGTACTGGCCCATCGTCGCTCCTTTCGGGCTTAGCTGAACTTGTCGTAGCGGATGTCGGCGGGCGACAGTCTCGCCTCGCGGAGCAGCAAACGCAAGCTCGCGTCCACCATCGGGGGTGGGCCCGCCACGTAGGCGCGGACGTCGGCGAAGCGGCCCTTCATGCGCTCGCCCGCCACGGTGTGGACGAGACCCCGCCCGAACGTGAGCCCGGGATAGGCCGCCGGCAGAGCCGCCGGCACGTCCTCATCAGAAAGGGCCACCGTGACGGCCAGCCGCGCCGGGTAGCGCGCCTGCAGCGCGCGCAGCTCGTCGAGAAAGAAGGCGTCGCGCGCGGAGCGGACGCCGAAGAAGACGTGGCCGTCCCACCCGGCAAAGTGGCCCGCCTCGCCGGCGCACTGGAGGATCGACATCATGCCGGCAATCCCGCTCCCCCCCGCGATGCAGAGGACGTGCTTCTGGAGACCGGGGACGAAGGTGGCGTGCCCCAGGGGCGCGAAGAGCCCGAGGCGGGTGCCGTCGACCTCATCACCGAAGAGCCACTCGCTCACCGCCCCTCCCGGCTTCTTCTTCACGACGAACGACAGACGCCGCGCCGCCCGCTCGAAGTTCACCATGGAGTAGGCACGGGCCCCGGCGATGCCCGGCCCGCTGATGAGCGCGAACTGGCCCGCGTCGAAGTCGAGCGGCCGGTCGAGATCGACGTCGAACGCGGCCACGTCGTGGGTCAGCCTGCGCCAGTCCCGTACGCGGCCCCCGAGGGCGTCCGGCAACCGCGCACTTGCCTCGCGCGTCTTGAGCACGCCGACCTCGAGCGCGCAGTCCTCGCGCGCCACGCACTGGCACATGAGCAGCTCGGCCTCGCTCTTGAGGTACCGGCCTCCCGGGGCGTCGGGCCACGCGCTTTCGACCTGGCCGCTCACGAGCGTGGCCTTGCACGTGCCACACGTGCCGGTGCCGCATTCGTAGGGCAGCTCGAGCCCGCCCCGGAGGCCGGCGTGGAGGATCTTCTCTCCGGGCGCGCACTCGAACTCGCTCGCCCCGGTTCTGGCCTTTACGGTGATCCTCAAGGAGCGCCCGACTCGCTATGCGCCGGCCGCGCGGGACACCACCGGCGCCCCCGAGGGCGTCGTCGCGTACCGGGGCATCACCTCGGTGGTGAACAGCTCGATGGAGCGCATCGCCTGCTCGTGGGGGAGATCGCCCCACTGGAAGGAGCAGACGAAGTAGTTGGCCCCGGTGGCCACGTACTCCTCCATGTACTCGCGCACCGCGGCCGGGGAGCCGGCCAGGGCCACGCCGCCCAGGCGGCTCGGATGGGGCCGGTGCGTCTGCTGGTCGAAGCGCTCGATCTCGGCATCGATGTCCCGGCGCAGTTCCCGCGTGGGCAGGCCGGCGGGACGGTCGCCCACGAAGCCGAACGAGCCGTCCTTCGTCTGCATGAACTGGGTGAGCCCGCGCTTCTCGGCTTCGAGGCGCCGCGGGGCCGCCAGGTTCCAGCGGTACTTCTCCCAGGCCGGCGTGGCGATCCGGATCGCTTCGTCGTCCGTGTCCGCCACGACCAGGTGCACGACGAGACCGATCATCGGCGCGTCCCCCTGCACCGTGCGCGCCCCCACTCCCTGATGCTCTTCCCACGCGGCGCGGTAACGCGCGACCGCGGGGGCGAGGCTGTCGAGCGAGCCGACCAGGAT
>JBGPZD010000047.1:0-17045 GCA_041493605.1 Methylomirabilia bacterium | reverse complement strand
CTTGAGCCGGGCGTTGGTGGACTCGAGCTCCTTGTAGGCCGCGTCCAGCCGGAGCGAGTACTGGTTGAGATCCGCCGCCTGCTGCTCGATGGTGCTCAGCATGCGGGAGAAGGAGTGCATGAGCGCGTCCACTTCGTCGCTCTGCTGCACGTACTGTCGCACGGCTTCCGTCTCGGCGCTGGGGGCCGCGGCCGCCGCCTTGCCCGGCGCGATCGAGGGCCTCTTGGCCCCGCTCACGGCCTCGGCGGTTCGCGCCACGGAGCGGGCCAGCTCCCAGAGCATGAGGCTCCCGGCCGCCATGAGCATCCCCGTGAAACCCAGCAGGACGAGCATCCAGGGCAGGTCCCGGGCCTGGCGCTCGGGGCTCAGGAGCGGCCAGGTGTAGGCGTACAGGCAGTAGGCGACGACGAGCAGCGGCATGAAGGTCGTCAGGGCCAGGGCCACGATGACCTTGCGCTTGACGCGCTGCCCGGCGGAGCTCCCCGGGGGCCTGACGCGCTGAGGCGCCGGGGATCCTCTCGAGGCCCGGGCGAGCGTGTTTGCCGCGTTCCCGTCGACCATGTCTTCCAGAATAGCGGGGTCTCCGGCACCCGGAAGGAATATTTCGGGGGCTCCGGGCTGCTCGGCTGCCCCCTTCCTTGACGGGGCCTCAAGGGGTGGGGTACGGTATCGTCTTATGGCACAGGAGTCCAAAGTCTTCAATCCTGACAAGCGGATCGACTGCACGGGGCTTTTCTGCCCCATGCCCATCGTGAAGACCCGGGAGGCCATCCAGCATATGGCCGTGGGCCAGTTGCTCGAGATGCTCTCCGACGACCCGGGCTCGGAGGCCGATATGAAGAGCTGGGTGCAGATCACGGGTCACGAACTGCTCGACATGGCGCGCGACGACGGCATCTGGCGCTTCGTCGTCCGCAAGTCGAGGTAGCGGCGTGGAGGCCGGGGCCGCCCTGCCCGAGCGGGTCTATCTCGACTATGCGGGCTTCGCGCCCGTGGACCCGCGGGTGCTGGCGGTGATGCGCCCCTTCCTCGAGGCCGGCATCGGCAACCCGTCGGCGCGGCACTCGCTCGGCGGCGAAGCCCGGGAATCGCTGGAGGCCGCGCGCGCCAAGGTGGCGCGGCTCTGCGGCGGCTCGCCGGCCGGGCTCATCTTCACCTCCGGGGCCACCGAAGCCAACAATCTGGCGGTCAAGGGCGTGGGGCTGCGCGGCCGCGATCCGCGCGGCGCGCGCGTCATCGTGTCGGCGGTGGAGCACATCTCGGTCATCAACGCCTGCCGGGAGCTGGAGAAGGCCGGGGCGGTCCTGACAGTGCTCCCCGTGGACGGTGAGGGGCGCGTGGATCCCGCGGCGGTGCGTGCGGCGCTGACGGCGGACACGGTGCTGGTCTCAGTCGGCGCGGCCAGCAGCGAGATCGGCACGCTGCAGCCACTCGCCGAGATCGGCCGCATCGTGCGGGCCGCCGGGGTGCCCTTCCACGTCGACGCCGTCGGCGCGCTCGGCCGGGCGCCGCTCGGCGCTGAGGCCGCCGCCATCGACCTCCTCACCGTCTCGGGCAACGACATCTACGGCCCGCCGGGAACCGGCGCGCTCTGGGTGAGACCCGGGGTGAAGATCCACCCGCAGATGCTGGGTGGCGGACAGGAAGGTGGCTACCGCTCGGGCACCGAGAACCTGCCGGCTCTGGTGGGGCTGGGAGTGGCGGCCGAGTTGATGCGCACCGAGGGCGCCCACGAGGAAGTGCCGCGCGTGCGGGCGCTCCGTGACCGCCTGCTGGCGGGGCTGCTCGAGCGCGTCCCGGACTGTCGGCTCACCGGCTCGCGCGGCGCGCGGCTGCCCCACCACGTCAGTCTGGTGCTGCGCGGCGTGAAGGCGGACAGCGTGCTGCTCGACCTCGACCTGGCCGGCGTGGCCGCCTCCACCGGCTCGGCCTGCGCCTCGCTCACCCAGACCGCCTCCCACGTGCTGCGGGCCATCGGCTGCACGCCCGAGGAGGCCGAAGGCTCGCTCTGCTTCACCTTCGGGCGCTGGAGCACGGCCGCCGATGTGGAGTCGGTGCTGGACCGCCTGCCGCCCATCGTGTCACGCCTCCGCGCCCTCGCTCCCGTCGCGCCCCGCTGAGCCGTGCGCCTGCTCCTGTTCGACATCGATGGCACGCTGGTGAGCGCCCGGGGTGCCGGCCGCCGCGCGCTCAAGGCGGCGCTCGAGCGCGTGTTCGGTACGGCGGGCGCGCTCGAGGCCTACGATCTGCGCGGGAAGACCGACCCACGCATCGTCTTCGACGTGATGGAGGCCGCGGGGCTCGGTCGCGATGCGGTCAAGGCGCGGCTCGACGATCTGTTCGAGGCCTACGCGCAGGCGCTGGTCGGCGAGATCGAAAGCGCGCAAGGGGTGGTCACGATGCCCGGCGTGACGGACCTGCTCCGGCGGCTCACCGCCACCGAGGGTGTCCTGCTCGGCCTGCTCACCGGCAACATCGAGGAGGGCGCCCGGATCAAGCTCGAGCCGGCTGGCCTCTGGCCCTATTTCCCCGTGGGCGCCTTCGGCTCCGACGATGCCGACCGGCGCCGGCTGCCCTCGCTGGCCGCACGCCGGGCCCAGGCGCTGACCGGGCACGGCTTCCGCCCCGAGGACGTGGCGGTGATCGGCGACACCCCGCACGACATCGACTGCGCGCGGGCATTCGGCGCCCTGGCCGTCGCCGTCGCGACGGGGCAGTACGCGCGCGAGCAGCTCCTCGCGGAGCGGCCCGACCTCTTCTTTGACGATCTCGCCGACGTCGACCGGGTCGCCGAGGCGCTGCTCCCGCCCTAGGCGCCGGTCGCCAGGGGCTCGACGCCCAACTCGGCGGCGATCTCGTTGACCTGCTTGGCCAGCGCCGGCGCCATGGGGATGCCGTGGCGGCGCCGGTAGGCTTCCGTCTCCGCCTCGGGCTCGCCCGCCGTGTAGACGCGCTCCTGGCCGTCGGTCCGGGGCGTGGCGTTGAGTGTGCCCAGCATGTCGTCCATCGCCGCGTGGAACTCCTCGACCGGCCGGAAGCGCTTGATGTCGATCGCCGCGAAGCAGTGGCCGGTGTTGAGCTGCTGCCGGTCGCGCATGCCCGCGCGGTCGAGGAGGTTGCCGTAGACGCCGCCCGAGAGCACCCCGGAGAGGATGTCGACGAGCACGCCCAACCCATAGCCCTTGTGGCCGCCCAGCTCCCGGCTGCCCCCGAGAGGGGAGAGGAGCCGCGAGGCGAGGACGGCGCGGGCGTCGGTTGTGGGAGCGCCGTCCGCGTCGAGCCCCCAGCCCGCCGGGATCGGCTTGTTCCAGCGCGAGGCGATGTGCAGCTTGCCCACCGCGACCGTCGTGGTGGCCATGTCGAGCACGAACGGCGTGTGGCTGCCCGCCGGGGCGGCCAGGCTGATCGGGTTGGTGCCCGTCATCGGTTTCCTGGCGAAGGTGGGCACCATGGCGACGAAGGGCGAGTTGGTGAAGGCGAGCCCGATCATCCCCCGGTCGAGAGCCATCATGGAGTAGTTGGCGCAGGCGCCGAAGTGGTTGGAGTTCCGCACGGCCGAGATCCCGATTCCGTAGATCGCGGCCTTCGAGATGGCCAGCTCCATGGCCAGCACGGCCGCCGGGTGCCCGAGCCCTTTCTGGCCGTCCACCAGCGCCGTGGCCAGATCGTCGCGGACCACGACGGGATCGGCCCACGGATGGATGAAGCCGGCGCGCGTCCACTCCATGTACTTGGGCAGCATGCCGACGCCGTGGGAGTCCACGCCGCGCAGGTCGGTGCGCACCATGAGATCGGCGGTGAGCGCGGCGTTCCGGGGCGACATCTTGAGCCCTTCCAGCACCGCGACGATGAACCCGGTCAAATGCTGGGCGGTGACGACGACGGGCGCGTCAGCCATGCGAGCGGTCCTCTCTTTCTCAGGGGAGCCCGGTGATCTTGATACCCGAGTTCTTGAGCTTGTAGCGACGGTTGATCGTGGCCAGCACAGCCGTGATGCCCTCCAGGGGGCCGGCGTTGCTGAGGGCGCCCACGTCCACCGCCCGCAGCCCGAGGTCGGCGCCGAGCGAGGCGACGGCCTTCTTCGCCTCGGCGTCACCCCCGCAGAGAAGGAGGTCGCACTCGATCGGGTGATCGCCGGCGGAGAGTTCGTGCGCGGCGATGTGATGGAAGGCGGCCACCACGCGGCACTCGGGGCCGAGAATGGCCTGCGCCTCCTCGGCCGAGGAGCCCTGGGCCGGCGGGGTGAAGAGCCGGCCCCCGCCGAAGGTGAGCGGCACCACCGTGCTGATCACCACCTTGCCCCGGCAGCCGTCCCGGAGCTCACCCAGGGTGGCCCCGAGCCCGGTCGCCGGCACGGCCAGCACCACGACCTCGGCCGCGGCCGCGGCGTCCCGATTGCCCAGACCGCTGACCTGCGCGCCCGCAGCGGCGGCCGCGAGTTCCGTCGCCTTGGCGCGCGCGCGCTCGGGATCGCGCGAGCCGATGATCACCTCGTGGCCGGCCCGCGCCCAGCGCAGGCCGAGCCCCGAGCCCTCCTTCCCCGTGCCGCCGACGATACCGATGCGCATGGAGTCCTTTCTCTGCGGGGTCACCGGAAGAGATCGCGGTCCGGGTCGCGGAGCAAGGCGCGGCTCGATCCCTCTCCCGGCTCCCATTCGAACCCGCGGATGATCACCACCGGAATGCGGTTGAGCTTGCCCATCACCGGCTCGGCGGCGCCGGCCAGCTCGTCGGCCAGGGCCAGGATGGTCGCCTGCAGCACGTGGCCCGCCGGGTCGCGCTCGCCCAAGTAGCTCTTGAGCGGCTGGAGGCCCGCCACCCCGACGGCGACGTTGGTGAGGCCTTCGCGCCAGGGCCGTCCGAAGGTATCGGCCACGAGGACGGCGAGCTGGTGGCCGGTCAGCGCCTTGATCCGGTCGCGGAGCGCCCGCGCCGAGCGGTCGGCGTCCTCCGGCAGCAGGCAGGCCGTGTCGGCGTCCACGTTGCTTTGGTCCACGCCCGCGTTGGCGCAGATCCAGCCGTGACGGGTCTCGACGATGAGCACACCCTTGTCCTGGCGGACGATGCGCCGGCTTTCCGACAGGATCAACTCGACGAGCCGCGGGTCCCGGCCCAGCTCGTCCGCGACCGCGCGCGCGCGGGGCGAGGGCGTGACCGCCGAGAGCTGCACCACACGCCCCTCGGACTTGGAGACGATCTTCTGGCTGACGACCAGCAGGTCGCCCCGGGAGAGCGCCGTGCCCTGGCGGGTGGCGGCCTCCGAGATCAGCCGCGCCAGGTCGTCCCCTTGGGCGATCTCCAGCAGCCCCTCGACGCCGATGACTTCGTATCGGGAGGGCACGGGGTCAGCGGCTCGAGAGGCGGGCCGCGATGCCGCAATCCCGCAGGAGCGCGGCGCTCCGGGTCGATGCCCCGCGCTCGAGGAGCAGCCGGACGTCCTCGGGCGAGTCGATGTCCAAGCCGAGGCCCGGCAGCCGAAGCACCACGGGGGCCAGCCCGCGCTCGCGGGCCGCCTCGAGATGGTTGGCGAAAGACGGCTCGCCGAACTTGAGCGGCATGAGATCGGGCGGGGCGAGCAGCGCCGCGTTGGTGCCGAAGCCGGACAGCGACGGGACGAAGGCGAGGCCGCGCCCGCCCACCAGCGTGTCGCAGAGGGCGCGCACCTCACCTGGCGTCACGCACGGGACGTCGCCCGGAATCGTCAGGAAGGCCTCGACGCCTCGATCCCGCGCGGCGTGCTGGGCGAAGGCCACGGCTTCGGTATGGCCGCGGTTGGCGCCCTCGACGAGGCAGTCGGCGCCGAGGCGGCGCGCCAGCTCCATCACCGCCGCGTCCGTGGTGACTACGGCGACGGAGCCGGGCAGGGCGTCGAGGAGCGCGCCGAGCACGTCCTCGAGCATGGCCCGCGCCAGCTCCCGGCGCTCTCCCGCGGACAGCAGCGGGATCAGGCGCTGCTTGGCGTTGGCCAGGTCCTTCACCGGCACCGCCGCCAGCGGGGTCACGCCAGCAATTCGAGCACGCGGCGGGCGAGGGCGACCTCGTCCTCCCGGCCGGCCATGATGGTCTTCGCGGTGACCGGCGAAACGCCGAGCGCGAGGATCTCGGGCGCTTCGCGCCGATCCTGCTCGTCGAAGACCAGCGTGTCGAGCCACGGCGCATAGGCGCGCGCCACGCCCGCGGGCGACGCGGGAAGTCCGAGCGCCGCCATGAGCCGGCCGGCGGGGCCCGAGACCGACTCGCCGCCGATGATGGGGCTGATCGCGAGGGCGGTGGCGGGACTGCGGGCGAGGGCGTCGGCGATGCCGGGCACGGCCAGGATGGGGCCGATGGAGGTAACGGGGTTGGACGGGCACACGATGACGGCGTGCGCCGCGGCGAGGGCGTCCAGGATTCCGGGAGCGGGCGCAGCGGTCTCCGCTCCTGCGTACTCCACCGCGCGCACCTCGACCTGGGCCTTCTCGCGGACGAAGTACTCCTGGAAGCCGAGCCAGCCGTCGGGGCCGAGCACCCGGGTCCGCACGGGCTGATCGGACATGGGCAGCACCCGCGGGCCAATGCCGAGCGCGCCGGCGATGGCGGAGGTGGCTTCCGAAAGGCTACGCCCCCCTCTCAGCAGGCGCGTCCGGTGCAGGTGGGTGGCGAGGTCGCGGTCGCCCAGGTTGAACCAGGTGGGCTCGCCGAAGCGCGCCATCTGGCCGAGGGCGTGGAAGGTCTCCTCCGCCAGCCCCCATCCTCGGGCCGCGTCGATGACGCCCGCCAGCGTGTAGCAGACGGTGTCGAGATCGGGGGAGATGTGCAACCCCCAGAGCTCGGTGTCGTCGCCGGTATTGACGACGACGGTCAGATCCCGCGGATCGACGAGACGGCAGAGGCCGCGCAGGAACTTGGCGGCCCCGGTGCCCCCGGCGAGGGCGACGAGTAGCATGACAGCTCGCGGTCAGCGGTCGGCGGAAGCCGAGCGCGGGGCTCCGCGCCCCGCCGTGCTCCAGAGCGCGGTGCCTCCCCGCCAGCCGAACAGCCCCAGCCCAGGCCGCCCGCGGAACCCGGCGGGCAGCTCCGCCTCGGGAACCGGAATGAAGCCTGAACGGACCCAGATCCGGTCGAGCCCCTGTGGGCGGGCGAACACCGTCGCGATCCCCGCCGCCTGGGCCTGGCCGAGGGCCTCGGCCACAAGACGGGCCGCGGTGTCGAGCGCCTGCTCAGGCGGCGCGTCGGAGGGCGCCACCACCACGGGTCCGTGCAGTATGGCCGCGGGGCCGGCCCGTTCGACCAGGAGCGCGCCCGAAAGCCGGGAGCCGTCCCAGGCGCCCCACCCAGACTCGACGCTCCCCGGCGGGGGCGCCCACGCGCCGGCGAAGCTGAACAACTCGAGCGCCTCGCTCCACGGGGCCTCCAGGGACCGGTAGGCGAGGTCGCTCCAGGGGTTACTTCTTGCCAAGCACCGTGTCCTTGAGCGACTTGGCCAGGCGAAACTTCACGACGCGCTTGGCCGGAATCTTGATGGGCTCCCCGGTCTGCGGGTTGCGGCCCATGCGCGCCTTGCGGTTGGCGAGCACCAGGCGGCCGAAGTTGGGAAGGACGAAGATGTTCTTCGCCTCCTTCGTCGCGAGCACGAGGAGCTGGTCCATCACGTCGATCACCTGCTTCTTCGACAGGCTGGTCTTCTGCGCCAGGTGCGCAATGATGGCGGACTTGGTCATCGTTTTGGCCATGTGATGCCCTCCGTTGTGAGGTTGAGAGTGAACGGCAGAGCCGTTACGGATGGTCGCGGGTCTCGCGAAACCAGGGCCGTATTCTACTCAAGCGGCGCGGTCTCCTCAACAGCAACCTTCCGACGGGCGGGCGGTGGTCTCAGCCGGCGAGGCGCGGAGCGCGTGCGGGAAGCGGAACTTGCCCGACGCGGCGAGCAGCCGGTAGGAGCCGAAGCGCGCCTCGGCGTCCTCCACGCGGTCCAGCGGCGATTCCTCATCGTCCGCCCCGGTATCGTACACCTTGAGCGGCTGGTACAGCGTGTTGCGCTGGGCCGGCACGCGCCCGGCGTCGCGGATCAGCCGGCGCAGCTCCCCCGGCGGGACGAGCTGGCCGTGCGCGGCGCCCGCGGACGTCGAGATGGATTCGTTGATGAGGGTGCCGCCCATGTCATTGGCCCCGGCCGCGAGCAGGCACTGCGCCAGCTTGGGTCCTTCCTTGACCCACGAGCACTGGATGTTCCGGAACGTGGGGCCGAGGAAGAGACGGGCCAGGGCGTGCATTTTCACCACCTCGAGGCCCGTGGCGCCCTGGCGCACGCCGGGCACGAGCCCACGCCGGTACATGGGCGCCTCCTGATGGATGAGCGACAGCGGCACGAACTCCGTGAAGCCGCCCGTGTCCTTCTGGATGTCGCGCAACAGGCTCATGTGACGGAGCCAGTGCTCGGGGCGCTCGATGTGGCCGTACATGATGGTGGCCGTGGTGCGGATGCCCTGGGCGTGGGCCGAGGTGATGACCCCCACCCATTGGTCCACGGTGATGCGTCCCCGGGCGATCACATCGCGGATTTCCTGGTCGAGGATCTCGGCGGAGGTGCCGGGCAGGGTGCCCAAGCCCGCCTGCTTCAGCTCGGCCAGGTACTCCGGAATCGGCAGGCCGGAGCGCGTCGAGCCGTAGAGGATCTCCTCGGGCGAGAACGCGTGCAGGTGCATCTCGGGCACGGCGGCTTTGATGGCCCGGCACAGGTCGATGTAGTAGCCGCCGTCGAGCTTCGGGGGCAGCCCCGCCTGGATGCAGACCTCGGTGGCGCCCATCTCCCACGCCTCGATGGCCCGGCGGACGACCTCGTCCGTGGGCAGGAAGTACCCTTCCTCTTCGCGGTGGTCGCGGCTGAAGGCGCAGAAGGTGCAGTGCTTGATGCAGACGTTGGTGAAGTTGATGTTGCGGTTCACGACGTACGTGACGAGGTCGCCCGCCTGCCGCCTGCGCATCTCGTCGGCTGCCAGCGTCAGCGCGAGCAGCTCGCGGCCGGTGGCGCCGGTGAGGCGGATGCCGTCATCCACCGACAGCTCGCCACCGTCCAGAAGGCCGCCCAGGATGCGGCGGACATCCTTTTCCACCCAGTCCAGGCTGATCTCCAGGTTCGGGCCGTTCTGCGTCACCACGCTCTCCATTGTTCCAGCTCGGGCCTCACCAGCCCGTCGCCGGCGATGAATGCGGACACGCGCGGACGCAGCCGCTCGTCCACGAACTCGGCGCGCCCGGCGTATTCGGGGTAGATCGCCAACCGCTCGCGCAGCTCGTGCCCGGCCGCTTCGGTTCGCCGTCTGAGCTCGCCGAGCTGGGGCCAGGGACGCTCCGGATTGATGTGGTCGGGCGTGAGCGGCGAGACACCGCCCCAGTCGTTGAGTCCGGCCGCCGCCAGCCGCTCGTAGCCGTCGGCCGAGAGATTGGGCGGCGCCTGGATGTTCATGGACGGCCCCAGGAGGAGCCGGGCCACCGCTACCGTCCGCAAAAGGTCCTCGGGGCCGGGCTCCGGCCAGCCGCGCATGGGGATGGACGGCTTGGCGCGGAAATTCTGGATGATGACCTCCTGGATGTGGCCGTAGCGCTCGTGGAGATCGCGGATGGCGAGCAGCGCGTCCACGCGCTCGCGGTGCGTCTCACCGATGCCGATCAGGATGCCGGTGGTGAAGGGGATGCTGAGTGTTCCGGCGAGCGCGATGGTCTTGAGCCGGCGGGCCGGGATCTTGTCGGGCGCGCGATCATGGGCGGCGCCGGGGCCGAGCAGGCGCGGCGACAAGCTCTCGAGCATGATGCCCATGCTCACGCTGACCTCGCGCAGGGCCGCCAGGTCACGCTCGGTCATGAGGCCCGGGTTCGCGTGCGGCAGCAGCGACGTCTCGCTCAGCACCATCTCACTCACGGCCCGCAGATACTCGATGGTCGTCCGGTGGCCCATCCGGCTCAGGAACGCGCGGTGTTCGGCGAAACGCGCCTCGGGCTTGTCGCCGAGCGAGAAGAGCGCCTCCTTGGCCCCCAGCCGCTGCCCTGCCCTCGCCAGCGCCAGCACCTGCTCGGGCGTCATGGTCAGCGCCCCCGGCTCGCCCGGATCCTTCCTGAACGTGCAGTATCCGCAGTAGTCGCGGCAGAGCGTGGTGAGCGGTACGAACACCTTGGCCGAGAACGTGATGTGCCGGCCTCGTCCCCGGTCGCGCAGGGCCGCGGCCGCCGTGAAGAGATCCGGCAGGCGCTCGGCGGGAACGTCCAGCAGGGCCGCCGCTTCGGCCGCCGTGGGCGTCCGCCCCTCGCGGGCCCGGTCGAGCGCGCGCTCAAACGGCGCTATCTCGAGTATCGCCATTCTCGTATCCGTGCGGGCGTGACCTTGATCATGACGCCGGTGTCGCGGCTGAGACCCATGGCCCGATACTGCGGGTACTTGGCGACGAGAAGATCGACGCCGTGGGAGAAGTCGGGGCCGCCGCTCAGGATCTCGGCCTGCCCCTGGACGACGACGTAGCGGAGGCGGGTCCAGTCTTCTTCGTACTGATCGATCACCACGGAGACCTTGGGATTTTCGCGGATGTTGCGGATGCGTCCGAGCCGCGCCGGCGCCACCGACTTGGGCTTGGCGTCCACGGCCGAGAACAGCGCGGTGCCGTCGAAGGCGTAGCAAATGGGAACCACCAGCGGGCGGCCCGAGGCGTCCGCGGTGCCGAGATGTCCAACCCGTCCGGCGGAGATGAAACCGGCGACCGAATCCGGAATGGACGGCATGCGGGACTTACTTCGGGGCTCGAAGGGTTTTGGGTCGAACGTCGGCGGCGAATCGCTCCATCATAGCCAGCTGGCCGCGCACATCCTGCGGGGTCAGGTCGAAAATGAAGTGGGTTACGCCCAGGGCCTGGTAGGCGCGGATATCCTGGATCACCTCGGCCGCCGTGCCGCGGAAGAGGAGGCGGTCGCCGCCGGCCGGCTTGGCGCGCTTGGGCGCCAACTCCAGCGGGACACGGAAGCTCAGGGTGATCGCCTTGGGATCCCGGCCCGCCTTGCGCGCCCAGCCGTGGACGATGGCGGCCTTCTCGGCGTACTCGGCAGGGAAGAGCATGGCGGGCGCACGCATGCCGATGGGATGCCAGCCGTCGGCCAGCTCTCCCGCGCGCCGCAGCGCCGCGTCGGTATGGCCGCCCGTCCAGACGGGGATGCCGCCCTTCTGCCTGGGCTTGGGCAGGGCGCTGACGGCGGGCAGCCGGTAGTACGCCCCGTTGAACTCCGCGGGCTCCTGGGTCCAACACGCGCGCATCAGCCGGATGTACTCGTCGGTGACCTTTCCCCGTTCCGCGTAGGGCGGGGAGCCGAGCACCTCGAACTCCTCGCGGAGCCAGCCGACGCCGGCGCCCAGGATCACGCGGCCGCCCGACATCACGTCGAGCGTGGCCAACATCTTCGCCGTCACGACGGGATTCCGGTAGGGAACCACCAGCACGCTCGTGCCGAGCCTGACCCGCGATGTCATCCCGGCGAGGAAGCTCATCAGCGCCATGGGCTCGAGGTAGCCGTTGGTCCAGTCGCCGGCGAACTTCCCCGTGGGCGAGTAGGGATAGGGCGAGTTGTAGCTCACCGGGATCACCACGTGGTCGGTGACGAAGAGGGAGGCGTAGCGGAGCGCGTCGGCCTTCTCGGCGAGCTTGACGAGCGCGTCCGGGGTGGCGAGCGGCCCGCGGCCGGGCAGCGAGAACCCGAAGTGCATGGATCGCATATTCTCCCTCGCGCGATTGCCTGTCAAGGCCGCGGGTGCTGGGTTCGCCGGCCGTGAGCGTGCCGATCGGACTGGATGCCATCGTTCCCGGTCTCTCGCCGCCGCGGGTGGGATCCTGATCGTCACCGTGGGCTGGCGAGTCCCGCACCGGCCGCCGAGCTCGAAGTGAGCTCATCCTTCAGAGCCTCCTCACCGGCAGAGCCTCCTCACCGGCCGTGCCACCGGCGACATCGACAGCGACACCATCTGGGGCTTCTTCAGCGGGCGCCGCCTGCCCTGACCCGAGGCGCCAGCCCCTGTGTCAGCAGGGTGACGCTTTCAGGAAAGCTATGCTAGGCTGATAATTAGCATGCCTTCCGGAGGCCGGGAATGAAGCCAAGAGTACTCGTGGTCGATGATGAGCCGATCATCGCCGACAACCTCCGCCTGACGCTCCACGGTGAGGGGTACGAGGTCGAGACGGCCGCCAATTCCGTTGAGGCGATGCTGCGGCTCGAGAAGCACGACTTCGCCCTGGCCCTGGTGGACCTGGTACTGCCGGACGGCGATGGGCTTCACCTGCTGCGGCTGCTCAAGAGCAAGGCGCCCTCCCTTGAAGTCATCATCATGACCGGCCATTCCTCCATCTCCAAAGCCGTGGAGGCGACCAAGCAGGGGGCCTTCTACTTCGTCGCCAAGCCGTTCGATTCCGAGGAGATGCTCATGCTCGTGGCCAAGGCCCTCGAGCGCCAGCGGCTGCTGGCCGAGGCTTTGGACCTCCGGCGCAAGCTGGCGGAGCAGTCGGCCTACGGCGAAATGCTCGGCTCCTCCCCCACGATGAAGCGCGTCTTCGACCTGCTCGACTCGGTGGCCGCCTCCGACGCCAACGTGCTCATCATCGGCGAGAGCGGGACGGGCAAGGAGCTGGTGGCCAACGCGGTGCACGCCAAGAGCCCGCGGGCCGAGGGCCCGCTGGTAAAAATCAATTGCGCCGCGCTTCCCAAGGACCTGATCGAGTCCGAGCTGTTCGGCCACGTGAAGGGCGCCTTCACTGGGGCCTCCACCGACAAGCCCGGGCTGCTCGAGGAGGCCCACCGGGGCTCGCTCCTCCTCGACGAGATTACCGAGATGCCGCTCGACCTGCAGGCCAAGCTGCTCCGCGTGCTGGAGGACCATACGGTGCGCCGGCTGGGCGGGTCCAAGACCTTGCCGGTCGACTTCCGGCTGATTTGCTCGACCAACCTGGATCCGGACTCCGCGCTCAGGGAGGGCCGGCTCCGGCAGGACCTGTACTTCCGGATCAATACCGTGACCGTGGCGGTCCCGCCGCTGCGCGAGCGGGCGGCGGACATCGCGGTTCTGGCCAAGGCCTTCCTCGAGCGCTTCCGGATCAAGCACGGCCGGGAGATCGAGGGAATCGAGCCCGAAGCCTATCGCCGGCTGCTGGCCTATTCTTGGCCCGGCAATGTCCGAGAGCTCGAGCATGCGCTCGAGCGCGCCGTACTGGTGGCCCGCGGCCGGGAGATCACCCTCGGCGACCTTCCGGAACCGCTCCAGGCCGAGGTGCCCGCCGGGAACGTGGCGGCGCCCCCGGCCGGCTCGCTCGAAGAGATCGAGCGGGTGTCCATAATCCGGGCGCTGGAATCCACGGGGTGGAACAAACAAGCGGCCGCGGCGCTGCTGGGCCTGCGCCGGCCGACCCTGTACTCCAAGATGCGCCGCCACAGCATTCCGCAGCGCCGGGGCAACTGACGGCCCCGACCTCTCCAGACCCGCCCAACTGACTCGTTGCGGCTGTTCCCCGAGCGACACGGTGTCAGGCCCCGCCGTCACCCCCCTGCCGTTTCTCCTTAGGGGATCGCCTGTAAGTATCCGTGGGACATGAGTTCTTGATTTGGCAGGCGGCTTGCGAGGGGGTTCGGCCGGGGAGGTGCATCCAATGGCAAGAATGCTGATCGTTGACGACGACCCGGCTTGGCGCAACTTGTATCGCATGACCTTCGAAAACCAGTTTGAGGTCTTCGAAGCCATGGACGGCTATCAGGCCCTCTCGGTGCTCGAAGCCGTGCGTCCCGATGTGGTGATCCTCGACCTGCGAATGCCGAAGATGGACGGTTTCGATTTCATCCAGCGCCTCCAGAAACGCGGGATCAAGGTGCCCGTCGTTGTTTGTTCGGGGACCTTCAGCTTCGGCGACCGGCCGACGATTCCCGGAGTGCACATGGCCGCCAAGACCCCCGATCTCCGCGAGGTCTGGGCGGCCCTGCGCGTGGCGGTGCCCGACTCGGCCGACGTGGTTGCCACGGTGTCCAAGCGGGTGCCCGTCGCCGATTCCGGGTTCTGGAGGGACTAGTCGCCGCCGGGCTGCCTAGCGCTGAGGCAGTTCCCCTTCCGCTGCCCATAAAGTAGTCACGCCGCCCCCTCCACCCAGGAGGGGGCGGTCTTTCTAAGCACATAATTGCAAAGGCATCGCTCTGTTTCCACGCCAAGGCACGCGGGGTGCATTTGCTCCCGCCGGGAGGTTCTATGAAAAAGATCGAGGCCATCATCAAGCCATTCAAGCTCGACGACGTGAAAGAGGCGCTGACCGGGATCGGAGTCATCGGCATGACGGTGTCCGAGGTCCGAGGCTTCGGTCGGCAGAAGGGGCATACCGAGCTTTACCGGGGCGGTGAGTACACGGTGGACTTCCTGCCCAAGATCAAGGTGGAGGTGGTCGTGCCGGACAACCTGGTGGACAAAGTGGCCGGCGTGCTGGCGGGCGCGGCCAAGACCGGGAACATTGGCGATGGCAAGATCTTCATCTACCCCGTGGACACGGCCGTGCGGATCCGCACCGGCGAGCGTGACGAAGGGGCGCTGTAAAGGAGAATACCCGGTGACAAGAGCGACTCGGTCGGCCCTGGCAGCCTTGTTCCTCTCCCTGCTGGTCTTGGCTTTCGCCGCGCCGGTATGGGCGCAGGCTCCGGCCGCCCCTGCGGCCCCGGCGCCACAGGCCGCGGCCGCGCCTCAAGCACGGCCGGCACCCAAAATCGACTCGGGGGACACCGCCTGGGTGCTGACCTCGGCCGCGCTCGTTCTGCTCATGACCGCGCCCGGCCTCGCGCTGTTCTACGGCGGCATGGTCAGGCAGAAGAACGCGCTCGGGACGCTGATGCAGAGCTTCATCGTCTTGGCGCTCATCTCGGTGCAGTGGGTGCTCTGGGGCTACAGCCTCGCGTTCGGCCCCGACAAGGGGGGCATTATCGGCGGCCTCGAGTGGTTCGGGCTCAACGGCGTCGGGGCCGCGCCCAACCCGGACTATGCCGCGACGATTCCCCACCAGGCCTTCATGCTGTTCCAGATGATGTTCGCCGTGATCACGCCGGCGCTCATCACCGGCGCGTTCGCCGAGCGCAAGAAGTTCTCGACCTTCCTCGTCTTCATCCTGGTCTGGGCGACTTTGGTCTACGATCCGCTGGCCCACTGGGTCTGGGGCGACGGAGGCTGGCTCCGCAAGCTGGGCGCGCTCGACTTTGCGGGCGGTACCGTCGTCCACATCTCCTCCGGCATCTCGGCCCTGGCCGCCGCGCTCGTCATCGGCAAGCGCAAGGGCTACGGCCATCAGCCCATGCCGCCCCACAACCTGCCCATGACTGTGATGGGGGCGAGCCTGCTGTGGTTCGGCTGGTTCGGCTTCAACGCCGGCAGCGCGCTGGCCGCCAACGGCCTGGCGGCCCACGCCTTCACGACCACCAACACGGCCACGGCCGCGGCGGCGCTCGGCTGGATGTTCACCGAGTGGAGCTCGCGGGGCAAACCCACCGTGCTCGGCGCCGCGTCGGGCGCGGTGGCGGGCCTGGTGGCCATCACTCCGGCGGCCGGGTTCGTCACACCGATGGCCGCGATCGTGATCGGTGCCCTGGCGGGAGTGTTCTGCTACACCGCCTGCAACCTCAAGACCCGGCTCGGCTATGACGACTCGCTGGACGTGGTGGGCGTTCATGCAGTCGGCGGCACGTGGGGCGCCCTCGCAACCGGCCTGTTCGCTACCAAGCTGGTCAACGAGGGCGGCGGGGACGGGCTCTTCTACGGCAACCCCAAGCAGCTGGGCATCCAGCTCCTCGCCGTGGTGGTGACCTGGGTGCTGGCGTTCGTGATGACCGTCATCATCCTCAAGGTGCTGGACGCCGTCATGGGGCTGCGCGTGAGCGAAGAGGACGAGATGGCCGGGCTGGATCTCTCGCAGCACTCCGAGACGGCCTATATGCTGGGCGGCGGCTCGTCGTACGGGGAGTACTCCATGGGGGGCGGCGGGGGCGCATTCGCCGAGGCCATGAAGGCGGCGGAGGCCAAGGCCCGCGGCGGGCACTGACCCGGCTTGACGCACTGGTAGCAAACTCGTAATGTTGGGTGGCCGGCGGGGCCCTCGGGCCCCGCCGGCGCCCGGTTTTTCATCCCACGCCACTCGACAAGGAGGCAGACGCATGACCCCGAAGGATGTCCTCAAGATGGCCAAGGAGAAGGGCGCAAAGTTCGTCGATCTGCGCTTCATCGATCTCCCCGGCCTGTGGCAGCACTTCTCGATCCCGGCCACCGAGCTCAGCGAGGCGATCTTCGAGGAGGGGCTCGGGTTCGACGGCTCCTCCATCCGCGGGTTCCAGACCATCGACGAGTCGGACATGCTGCTCATGCCCGACGCGACGTCGGCGCAGATGGACCCCTTCACGGCCGTCCCGACGCTCGTCCTGATCTGCAACGTGAAGGATCCCGTGACCGGCAAGGCCTACAGCCGCGATCCGCGCTACGTGGCCCAGAAGGCGGAGGCCTACGTCAAGAAGTCCGGCGTGGCCGACACCATCTACATCGGCCCCGAGCTGGAGTTCTTCTTCTTCGACTCGATCCGCTTCGACCAGACGTACAACGCCGGCTATTACTTCATCGACTCCGAGGCGGGCGCCTGGAACACCGGCCAGGAAGGCACGGCGGACCGGCCCAACCTGGGCTACAAGCCCCGCTACAAGCAGGGCTACTTCCCGGTGCCGCCCATGGACAAGTTCCAGGACATCCGCTCGGACATGGTGCTGGCGCTGCAGTCGGTCGGCGTGCGCGTCGAGGTGCACCATCACGAGGTGGCGACGGGCGGGCAGACCGAGATCGACATGCGCTTCGACACGCTGACCAAGATGGCGGACAAGGTCTGCTGGTACAAGTACTGCGCCAAGAACACCGCCAAGAAGTGGGGCAAGACCGCGACGTTCATGCCCAAGCCGCTCTTCCAGGACAATGGCTCGGGCATGCATACCCACCAGTCGCTCTGGAAGAACGGCAAGAACCTCTTCTACGAGCGGGGCGG
>JBGPZD010000181.1:0-2216 GCA_041493605.1 Methylomirabilia bacterium | reverse complement strand
TCTGGGGCGGAGCTCCGTCTACTGAGACGAGCGCCTCCGGGGAGGGCTCCGCCCGCGGCACGGTACATCAGCGAGAGCGGACCCGGCGGGCAGACAGGAGCCAGCCATGAGGGCAAAGCGGATCGTTGCGGTGATTCTGGCACTGAGCATTTTGGTGAGCGGCCCGGGCTTCGTATGGGCGGCCGAGGCGCCGCCGGCCCCGCCGCCGCCCCCCGTTCCGGGCGGGGCGCCGGCCCTGGCGCCCTCCAGTGAGGCGACGCCGGCCCGTGTGAGTTACATCGATAACCAGGTGTCGTTCTGGCGCCCCGGGGCTCAGGACTGGGGGCCTGCCACGCTCAACACGCCGTTAGCGCCGGGCGACGTCCTTTACACCGGCCAGGGCGGCAACGTCGAGATCCAGCTCGGACCACGGGCCTTCGCCCGCGCAAGCGAGGGCACCCACATCGGCCTCGACAACCAGGAGGCGGACTACGTCCAGCTCCGCGTGACGGCTGGCCACGCCGCGCTTGACCTGCGTGAGCTCGCGCCGGGGTACACGGTCGAGCTCGATACGCCGAACGCGGCCTTCACCATCGAGCGCCCGGGCTACTACCACGTGGACGTGGTCCAGGAGTCCACCACGTTCAGGGCCCACCGCGGCGGCAGCGCCGCGATGACGCCGGCCGGCGGGACCGCCAGCCCCATCGCCGCCAACCAGCAGGTCGTGGTGGCGGGTACTGACTCGCCGCGCGTCGACATAGGCCCGGCGCTTGAGCTGACCGCATGGGACCGTTGGAACTACCAGCGCACCGACTACCTGCTCCAGCCCGCGCGGACGCAATACGTCTCGCCCACCGTGTACGGGGGGGAGGCACTCGAGCAGTACGGCAGCTGGCGCACGGTGGAGACCTACGGGCCCGTATGGGTGCCGCGGGACGTGCCTGGGGGCTGGGTGCCCTACAGCACGGGCCGGTGGATCTGGGATCCGCGCTTCGGCTGGACCTGGCTCGACGACGCCCCGTGGGGGTGGGCACCCTATCACTACGGCCGCTGGGTCTCTCTTGGCGGCTACTGGGCGTGGGCGCCCGGTCCCGTCATCGTCCGGCCGGCGTACGCGCCGGCTCTCGTTGTCTTTCTCGGAGGCATCACCATCGGTGTGGGCCGTCCACTCTACTGGGCGCCGCTCGGGTGGGGCGAGCCAGTGATCCCGTGGTGGGGGCGCCACGGCTTCGTCGGGGTGGCCTCGTGGGGCGGGTGGGGCGGGCCGCGCGTCGTCAACAACGTGGTTGTGAATCGCACGACCAACATCAACGTTACGAACATCACGGTGTACAGGAACGTGCACGTGACCAACGCGGTGGTCGGGGTGCCCGCGGAGCGGTTCGGCCGGGGCTCGATCCGACCCGTGCGGGTCAGTCAAGCGGAGGCGCAGCGGCTCACGCCGGTGCGCGGCGCGCTCGAGGTCAGGCCAACCGCCGCGAGCGTGATGCCGGCCACCGGCCCGACCGTGAAGCCGTCAGCGGCGGTTCAGTCACGCCCGGTGGTGGCCACGCGTCCGCCGCAGGACTTGACGCCGACGCTGCGCGCGCATGGGCTCGCCGCGACCTCGGCGGCCGCGCCGGCCGTCGCGCCGCGACTCGTCCCTTCGCCCAGGGCCACGGCGGCCCCCCAAAACGCGGTCGTTGCGCCTGAGGCCGCCCCGGGCAAGGCTCCGAGCGCGCCCCCCGGCACGGCGGGTCCCGCCGTCCCAGGGCCAAGGCGGAGAAATGACAATGCCGGGGAGCGGCCGTCTTCGCCCGCCCCGCCCGGCTCGCCCAACGTGGTCTCACCTCGACCTCAGGACGCGACGCGCCCTGATGTCACCTCGCGCCCTGAGCCGAAGCGGGACAATCGGGCCGTCCGAGACGCCGAGCGCAGCCAGCGGCAGGTGCCCGCGTCACCGCCCGCGCGCCCGGCGCAGGAAGCCACGCCTTCGCGCCCGACGCCCCCGCCGCCTCCGCTCCCTCCGGCCGCGCGGACTCAGGACGCGACGCGCCCTGATGTCACCTCGCGCCCTGAGCCGAAGCAGGACAATCGGGCCGTCCGAGACGCCGAGCGCAGCCAGCGGCAGGCGCCTGTGTCACCGCCCGCGCGCCCGGCGCAGGAAGCCACGCCTTCACGCCCGACGCCCCCGCCGCCTCCGTCCCCTCCGGCCGCGCAGAACGGCGCGGATCAGCGGCGGCGAGAGGAAGCGCGGC
>JBGPZD010000032.1:0-23850 GCA_041493605.1 Methylomirabilia bacterium | reverse complement strand
GTTGTACTCGACCGGGTCCTCGGCGGTCATGATGTTGATGTCCGGCGAGTTGATGGTGTGGATGGCCGAGTAGAGCGTGGTGGTCTTGCCGGAGCCGGTGGGCCCGGTGATCAGGATCATGCCGTAGGGGCTGTGGATCGCCTTGCTGAACTGCTCCAGGCTCCACGGGTCGAAGCCGAGGGCGCCCAGGTCGAGCTGGAGCGCTTCCTTGTCCAGGATGCGCATGACGGTCTTCTCGCCGAAGATCGTCGGCAGCGTCGAGACGCGGAAGTCGATCTCGCGCTGGTGGTAGCGGAGCTTGATGCGTCCGTCCTGGGGCAGCCGGCGCTCGGCGATGTCGAGGCTCGCCATGATCTTCACGCGGGAGGTCAGGGCGGCCTCCATCCGCTTGGGCGGCGTCATGATCTCGTGCAGCACGCCGTCCACGCGGAACCGAACGCGGAAGACCTTCTCGTAGGGCTCGAGGTGGATGTCCGAGGCTCCCCGGCGGATGGCGTCGGTGAGGATCATGTTGATCAAGCGGATGACCGGGGCCTCGTCGGCCGATTCCTTGAGCTCGAAGACATCGGTCTTGCTGGCGGCCTCCTCGCTGCCATCGACGACTTCGACGTCGCTCTCGATGCCCTCCATCTCCGCCATGATCTCGGTCACGCCGCCGCCGCCCTCGTAGAAGTGCTCGATGGCCTTCCGGATGGCGCCCTGGGACGCGACCATGGGCTGGATCTGGAGGTTGGTCATGAAGCCGACGTCGTCGAGCGCGAAGACGTTGGTCGGGTCGGCCATGGCCAGCGTGAGCACGTTGCCCTGACGCTTGATGGGCAGCACCTCGTGCTTGCGCGCGATCTGCTCCGGCACCAGCTTGAGCAGATCGGGTTCGACGTCGAGCTTGGAAAGGCTGACGGACGGGACGTTATATTGCCTGGAGAGGAACGCGACCAGGTTGTCCTCGGTGACCAAGTTGAGCCGCACCAGGATGGTGCCGAGCTTGTCGGTGCTGCCCCGTTGCTCGGTCAGCGCCTTCTGGAGCTGCTCCTGGCTGATGAGGCCTTCGCTCACCAGCCGGTCCCCGAGTCTCGACATAGAGCCCTGACGCCGGTCGGAGACCATGCCGGCCGCGGTGGGGGCGGGGGCGGCCGCCGTCGGGACCGGGGCCGGCGCGGTGGGAGCGGCAGCCGCCTTGACCGCGGCGGCCGCGGCGCGCGCGGCCTCCTCCTGCGAGCGCTTTCCGACGGAGGACGTCACGTTGGCCGAGGGCCGGCCCCCCGTGCTGCCCGCCAGACGCACCACGATCTTCGCGAGCTTTTCGCGCTCGCCCAGCTTGGTATAGATCTCCTTGAGGGTCTCGAGGGCGCCCGTGTCGGAGGGGTTGGCCTCCACGATCATCTCGCAGAGGCGCGCCGACTCCTCGAGGGAGTGCTTCTCCTCGGTCGACATCGAGCCCTTGCTGTCCTTCTGCGCCATGGTCTCGGACCGGGCCGGCCTTGCTGGCTAGGCCGGCCGCTCCCGGAAGCTCGGGTGCCCTTCCTCTTTCCCCAGCGGCGCGGCCAGGTCGCCGGTGCGCTGGGGGCGCGTGCGCGACTCCGCCAGGATGGCGCCGACGGCCGTGCTCGCCTCTTTGGCGAACAGGCGCACCATACCCACGGTGGTCCGGCTGTCGAAGATCGCCAGTAGGATCGCGTGCTCGTCGACCGCCGCCACGTGGATGCTCTCCTTGATGCCCTGGTGGAAGAGCATGGTGAACTCGGTCTCGCCCAGCAGGCGCGCCATCGCCGCCGTGGAACTGAACGCGCCGGCGGCGAGGGCGGACAGGGACACGGTGTCCAACGAGCGCGAGGCGCCGGCCCGGGCGAGGAGCTGACCGCTGCGGTCGATCAGCAGCGCCTCCATGGCGCCGGACTCGCCCAGGAAGTGCAGCAGGACCTGGTTGATCCGCTGCGAATCCTCTTCGTGAATAGCCAAGTTTTCCTGTGGACTCATTGGGCTCCCCCCTGTTCTTGTCCGAACCCGCTGACCAGCACCATGCGGGACACGGTGTTCAGCGTGTCGAATACGCCTTTGCCCTCGACGGCCACCGACTCGAAGAACGGCACCCGTCGCGCGCGCCGGTTGAACAGATACTCAAGGTACTCCACCGGTGCGATATTGGGGAGATCCCGTTTGTTGTATTGGATTACATACGGGATCTCGTCCAGATCGTAGTCGTACTCGCGCAGGTTCTCTTCCATGTTCCGGAAGCTCTCGACGTTCTCGCGCAACCGCTCCCACTGCGAATCGGCGACGAAGACGATGCCGTCCACCCCCCGCAGCACCAGCTTGCGCGTCATGTTGTAGTAGACCTGCCCCGGCACCGTGTAGAGCTGGAATTTGGCGGTGAAGTTGCGCACGGTGAGCGCCGAGACCGGCAGGAAGTCGAAGAACAGCGTGCGATCGTCGCCCGTGGCCAGCGACACCATGTTGCCCCGGTTGCCGTCCGGCAGGCAGCGGAAAATGTACTGGAGGTTGGCCGTCTTCCCCGCGACGCCGGGCCCGTAGTACACGATCTTGAAGCCGATCTCCTTCTGGGCGTAGTTGATGATGGACATGGCGCCCCTCAGGCGGTCCCCAGGGCGGTGACGGCCCGCTCCACCTGGCGGTAGGCCAGGCCGGGCCGGGCCGTCTCCCCAGCGGCCACGACGAGGCGCGCGCGGCCGTCGGCGCCCTCGTCGGGCCGGATGACCAGGCAGCGCTGTCCCGAGCGCACCACCGCGGTGTCGAAGGCGGCGCCTGAGGCGGCCGCCGTGCGCATGGCGCGCGCCAGCTCGTCGGCGAACCCGCCCACGGCGCGCGCGTCGCTCCCCGGCGGCAGGAAGAGATACAGGCTGCGCTCCCCCGCCGGGTCGCGGAGCGCGGAGGCCGTCACCGGGCCCAGGGCGCCCAGAGTGGCGGCGACCTTGTGAGCGCGCGCGGGCGGCTCGGCGTCGAGCAGCTCGGGCTCGGCCGGACGCCCGTTGCCCCAGGCCGCGCCCTCGCCGGCCGCCCCACCCGCCACCTCTTGGGCGGCGGCGCGGCGGCAGAGGATCTCGAGCAGCGCCAGCGAGCCCGCCTGGGACACGGCCGCGACCAGCACCGGGCCGCGCGCGTTCGCGCCGAGGGGCGTGAGCACCAGCGCCGCCCTCGGCCCGCGCAGCGTGAGCTGATCCACGGGCCAGGCCGCTCGGGCATTGGCGAGCACGGGCAGCATGAGCCCCGCCACCGTCGCGGGCAGGCCCTCCGGCACACCAGACGAAGACAGGGTGAACAGCGTGACGCCGTTCACCACACGGGCGGCCACGCCCAGCGAGGCGAGTGGCCCCATCAGGGCCGCAATCCGGCGGGCGGCCCCCAACTCTTCTGGCCGGGGCGCCTCGGCGGCCCGCGGGGCCCATTCCCCCTCGACCGGAACGGGTGGGGCCATCCTCAGCTCCGCCTGGAGACTCTCCATCAGGGCGGGCTCGGGCTCGACATCGGGAATCTCGATCAGCCGCGGTGCCAGCTCCTCCTCGGGCGACGGCGAAGGCGACTGGGCGTCGCGGTCGAGGGGGATGGCGGGCTCGAGGTCGAACTGCGGCGGTTCAAGCGATTCGGGGCCCAGGATGAGGGCCGGCGCTTCCTCGTTGTCCGCGACAATAGGCTCGACCGCTGGGGACGCGGCGACCGGCTCGGGTGCCGCTTCGGCGAGAGGTTCGGCGGCCGGTTCGGCGGCTGGCTCGGGCTCGGGCATCTCCGGCATTTCCGGCTGAGACAGCAGGGGCTGGAAGGGCGCGGGGAATTGCTCGATCCCGCGCAGCTCGGCAACCCCCATCGCCGTGCCGAAGACGTCCGGCGGGATCTGGCGGATCACTTCGTCGAGCGGCAGGATGAGACCCTCACCGAGCTGCTCGGCGATCTCCTCCTCGCTCACCGCCAGCAGCTGGCGCGGGAACTGTCCGGCCACGGCCTGCCAGGTCACGCGCACCTGCCCTTCGCCGAGCTGGGACAGCACCAGAGCGCGCGGGACGCGCAGGCGACCGGGCTCGCTCAGATTCGCGCCCACGCGCTCCAAGGGCAACAGGAAGCTGTCGGCCGGAAGCTGGGCGGCGACACGGTCGAAGGACACGCGCACGTCGTCTCCCGACCCATCGGCCGGCTCCGCCGCAGGTTGAACGGACGGCGGCTCGAGCACGAACTCGGCGGCCGTCAGTGCGGGGCGCAATTCGGGAACTTCGTCGACGGGGGGCGCCTCGGCCGCCCCGGCGACCGGCTCAGGCTCGGACGTCACCAGATGGGACACCGGGGGCTCGGACATCAGGGGCTGGAAGGGCGCGGGGAAGCTCTCGAGCCCGCGCACGTCCGGGCCCGGTCCGGCTGAGACAAACAACTCCGGCGGCAGCTGGTGGACCACTTCGTCGAGCGGCAGGACAAGCCCCCCCTCCCGCAGCCCGCGCATGACCTCCTCGTCCGTCACCGCGAGAATCTCACGCGGGAACTGCTCGGCCACGGCCTCCCAAGGCACGCTCACGAGCCCCTCGCCGAGCTGGGGCAGGATGAGCCGCTGGGGCACCAGCACTTGGCCCGGCTCGGTCAGGCTCGACGCGACCCGGTCGAGCGGCAGCAGGAAGGTGTCCGTCGAGAACTGCGCCGCGAGCCGGGCGAAGGGGACGCGCACCACCGCGTCGTCCGGCACGCGCGGCGCCGGAGCTGACGGCGCCAGAGCCGGCGGCGTCGGAGCCTCCGGCTGGGACATGCGCGCCTCCCATTCCAGCGCGGCCGCCTCGGCGGCCAATTGCGCCGGCTCGTGGGCGGACTCGGACGGAGCAGCGGGCTCCCGCGCCGTCGGCGCGGGTGCGACCGGCTCGACCGGAGCGGGGGCGGACACCACGTGAGTGACTGGTACGAAGCGCTGGGACGACGGTGCGGGCTGGACCGCGCGCTTCAGCTCGACTCCCGAGGGGCGGTCCGCGCGCCGGGGCGAGCCCGGAGCCAGGATATCCCTCAGCGGCACGAGCAGGAGCGCCACCCAGAGGACCTGCGGCAGTGGAGGCGGCGGGAAGGTCACGATGAGCATGCGGCCGCGGTTGAGCGGGTCGAAGATGGCGGCCAGCAGCGGGGTGAGCGTGCCCAGCAAGACGTGAGCGGCCCAGAGCGTGAGCGTGCCGCCAATGAAGCCGCCGGGCGTCACCCGGCGCAGGAAGAGCACGATGAGCAGGCCGTAGAGAATCGGCGGCGCCGCCTGGGCGGCCCACCAGGGCAGCGGCGCGTCGAGCTGCACGCGGTAGCGCGTGAGCGCGAAGACCAGGCCGACATAACCGGCCAGGCCGCCGATTACGACGAGCCAGGATCCGGGCTGCCGGAAGCTCGACCTAGACGAAGCCTGCCGCGCGCCGGGCATCACACAACCTCCAGCAGCTCGGGAAGCGCTTTCTTGACGTAGTAGCGGACCTTGCCCAGCACGGCCGGATCGCGCAGAACCAGGGCCAGCAGGGCCGCCCGGCCCACGCCGTTGAGCAGCACCACGCCGTTGTCGTACTCGAGAATCATGCTCAGCAGCGCTCCCTGCCCCAGCTCGCTGCCGATGCCGCCGGACGACTCGGCCAGGCACGCGGCCAGCGCCCCGGCCACCTCGGCCTCGAGCAGCATTTCGCCGGCCGATTCGATGAGGAAGCCCTCGCGGTCCACCAGCACCGCCAGCGAGACGCCGGGCAGCGCGGCCAGGGTGCTGAGCGTGGTTTTGAGGTCCGGGACATGGGCCGCCGGCTCCTCGCGGGGCGCCGCTTCGGCGCGCTCCGCGGCCGCCGCCGCCGCGAACACCTCGGCCGTGGGCGTGGGCAGCGCGGGCTCGGGCGCGGCCGTGC
Organism: Methylomirabilia bacterium; assembly: GCA_041493605.1. Taxonomy (GTDB): domain Bacteria; phylum Methylomirabilota; class Methylomirabilia; order Rokubacteriales; family CSP1-6; genus DASSSH01. Next base: position 18,001 of record JBGPZD010000032.1, on the reverse strand, counting down.
TGCGGTAGGCAGCCGGGATGAGGCTGTCGATCTTGCTCAGCAACTCGTCGGCGGCGAAGGGCTTGCGCAGCACGTCGTTCGCGCGGACCTTCGACGCCCGCTCGAGCACCGTGCTGTTGACGATGCCGGAAATGAGAAGGATCGGCGTGGCGCCCAGCCGTGGGTGGCCGCGGACAAACTCGCAGATCTGGTAGCCGTCCATGTCCGGCATGATTACGTCGCAGACGATGACGTCGGGCGCCTCCTCGTCAATCAGCTCGACGGCCTCGGTGCCGGAGGCGGCGGAGAGCACCTCGAAGCGCTTGGCCTCGAGCGCGCGCTCCACGACCTTCCTGACGCTCAGGCTGTCGTCGACGACCAGGACCTTAGGCACGATTACCCGCCCTCACGGTCTACTTGTCCTTCGGGTGGCTTGCCGCCGGCTGGCGATGCCCGCCCTCGGGGACACCCTCGTCGATGTCGGCCGCGATGCTCAGCAGGAGCTGCTCCACGCTGCGCGAGATCGTCTTGGGGACGGCGGCCAGGTCCGCCCGCTCGGCCCGGTTGAAGCAGAAGCGCGCCTCCTCTTCCCGCTGGGAGGTCGACACCATGGCCGCGAACGCTTTCTCGCCGGTCCGCCCGGAGAACTCGGCATGGACCACGCGGCCGGCCTCAAAGACGATGGAGCCCTCGCCAGCCGCGAGGGAGAGGATGAGCCGGCCCGTTTTACCGCCGAGCGAGATGGCCTGGGTGACCTCGGTGAGGTCCATCACGCCGAGCGAGCCCTGGAAGGTGGCCCGCCCTCCCTCCGCGGATCCCTTGGCCCCACCGCCGGCTCCCGCGGCCGCCGCGGCCTCCCGGCCGGCCGCCTCCGCACCGGCCCGCGCCCGCGCGATCTCGTCACCCGCGGCGTGGCCCAGCAGATCGCCCACGCGGGCCACCACGGTCGCCACGGTGAAGTCACCCGTCACGGTCATGTCCACGCCCGCCTCGGTGGCGGCCAGCGCGATGGGCCGGTCCCGCCCCGCGAGCAGGAGGAACGGCGTGTCCTTGGTGGTCGGATCGCGGCGGACCATGGTGAAGAGCTCGTAGCCGTCCATGTCCTGAACCTTGGCGTAGCTCACGATGAGGTCCGGTCGCTCCCACTCGAGCATGGTGACGGCGAACGAGCCGCTGGTGGCCACGGCGACCTCGTAGCCCGCCTCGGTCAGCGCTCGGGCGAGCGCCGCCCGGCTGTCCTGGTTGGTGTCGACGACGAGCACTTTGGCCTTGGCCATGGGCTAGTCCGCCACCGGTCAGGTCGTCCGCGCGCCGCTCAGCGCGGTCTCGCTGGGCGCGCCCGCGGTGAGCGACTCGACGAGCCGGATGAACGTCTGCTCGTCGACCGGTTTCGTGATGTAGTGCCGCACGCCCAGCCTGCGGGCCACGTTGACGTGCTTCTCGCCGGCGCGCGTGGTCAGCACCACGATGGGCACCTCGCGCGTGTTCGGCCGCCGGCGCAGGTCCTCGATGAGGGCGTAGCCGTTCACGCGCGGCATCTCCAAATCCGTGATGATGGCGCCGACGCTCAGGTCGGTGAGCTGCTGGAGCGCGTCCTGGCCGTCCACGGCGGTGAAGACGCGGAAGCCCGCCTTCTCGAGCATCTGGCCCACGTACTTCCGGATGCTGATGGAGTCGTCCACCAGCATGACCGAGCGCGCCGCCTCGGGGGCGCGCGCGGCAAGGGGCCGAGCCTCGGCGGCCTCCGGCGCCGCGGTCGGTTGGCGCCGGCTGGCCTCGAGCAGGCGCGTCGGGTCCACCAATAGGATGACGCGGCCCTCGCCCGAGATCGTGGCGCCGGCGAAGGGCCCCACGCCCTCGAGGAACTCGCCCAGGCTCTTGATGACGATTTCCTCTTTACCCAGCAGCTCGTCGACCAGGATGGCGAACGGCTTGCCGCCGCCGCGCATCACCACCATCGGGATGTGCGCCCCCGGTTCGGCATGGGGCAGGTTGAGGACGCGGTCCAGGCGGATGAGGTCCGTCACCTGATCGTCCACCCGCACCGTCTCCCGGTCGCCGGCGGCATGGATCTCGGTTGGGGCCATGTGGCGCATCGCGCTCACGGCCATGAGCGGGAAGGCGAACACCTCGCTGCCCACCCGGGCCAGCAGCGCGTCGGCAATGGCCACGGTGAGCGGCAGCTTCAGCGTGAAGCGGGTGCGCGCGCCCACCTCGGTGTCCACCTCGATCTCGCCGTTGAGCCGGCTGACGTTGGTGCGGACCACATCCATGCCGACGCCGCGGCCAGAGGCCCGCGTCACTTCCGAGGCCGTGCTGAAGCCGGGAACGAAGATCAGGTTGAGCGCTTCCTGGATCGAAAGCGCCCGGGCCTCCTCGGCGCGCAGCAACCCGCTCTCTACGGCCTCCTGCCGGAGCAGCTCGGCGTCGATGCCCCGGCCGTCGTCCTCGACCTCGACGTAGAGGAACGCCCCTTGGTGGTAGGCGCGCAGCGAGATCGTGCCCTGGGCGGGCTTGCCACGCGCCAGCCGCTCCGCTTCGGGCTCGATGCCGTGGGAGACGGCGTTCTGCACCAGGTGGAGCAGCGGGTCAGCGATCTGCTCCATGATGCTGTTGTCCACCTCGGCGGACTCGCCCCGCACCTCGAGGGCCACGTCCTTGCCCGCGGCGCGGGCGGCCTCGCGCACCTGGCGCGTGAAGCGCGGGAAGAGCCGCCCAATGGGCACCATGCGGGCGCGGGTGACTTCCTTGCGGAGCGCCGCCGTCAGCCGCTGGACCTGAGCCACGTCGTCGCGGACGGCGCGGATGAGTCCCGCGTGCTGCGCCTGGACCTCGGCGATGTCGGCCGACATCTCGGCCACGCTGCGGGCCAGGATGTTGAAATCGTCGTAGCGGTCGAACTCCATCTCGGCAAAGAGGTCCGCCACGTCCCGCATCCCGCCGTCCGGCCCCCGGTCGCCCGCGCGGCCCCGCGTCCCCGGCACCTGAGGGAAGTGGTGCTTGCTCTCGAAGTCGCGGACGGCCTGGGCCATGCGCGAGCGGCTGAAGAGCAGCAGCTCACCGATCTGGTCGAGCTGGACGAGCCGCCGGTCGAGGCGGCTGCGCGCGATCATGAGCTCGCCGACCAGGTTCATCAGGGCGTCGAGCCGGTCCACGCTGACCCGGATGCTCGGTCCCGTCGGACCCTGGGCCAGCACGGGCGCCGGCCGAGGCAAGGCTTCGAGCCGCGCCAGGAACTCGGGCCGGAGCCGGCCACCCGGGAACATCGTCGCGGGCTGAGCGGGCCCGGCGGCGGCCGCCGCCTCCGCCGTCTCGGCCACGATCTCGCCCGGCGCCATCTCGGCCGTCGACATCAGGGCGCGCAGGCCGTCGAGGGCGCGCTCGAGGGCTTCGCCCAGACCCGGCGGCGAACCCCCCGCGCTCTGCAGGACCATCTTGAGCGCGTCCACGCCCGCGAAGACCGTCTCGGTCACCGCCGCCGCAAACGGGATGCGGTTCTCGCGCACCGCCCCGAGGAGGTCCTCGATCTGGTGGGCCACGTCGCCGATCGGCGTGCAGCCCACGGTGTAGGCCGCGCCCTTGAGGGTGTGGACCGCGCGGAAGAGGCGGTTCAACTCCTCGTCGTTCCGCCCGCCGGCCTCGAGGGCCAGCAGCGATTGGGTCATGGCCTCGAAGTGCTCGGTCGCTTCGGGACCGAAGTAGGTCAGGATCTCACCGCTGTCGGCGAAGAAGCGGTCCACCTCCTGGACAAGCTGGTACGCGGCGGTACTCGCTTGGCGAGGCGCAGCCGGAGGCGAGTCGGCAGGGCGAGGCGCAGCCGGAGGCGAGCCGAGCGGATCAGTAACCGAGGGCGTCGCACGACCTCCCAAACCGGTCTGTCCAGGCGGACTCGCCTTGCGAGCCGCCGCCGCAGGCGAGGCGACAGGGCGAGGCGCAGCCGGAGGCGAGGCGGCAGGGCGAGGCGCAGCCGCAGGCGAGCCGAGCGGATCAGTAACCAAGGGGGTCGCACGATCTCCCAAGCCGCCCTGCCCGGCTGGCTTCTCAGGCGCCTCCGGCTTGCCCGCCGACGCGAACACCGTCGGGTGCCGCGCCTTGAAGGCCGCGATGCGCTCGGTGTCCTCGGCGCCCCGGCCGCTGATGCGATCGAAGATGTCCTTGAACAACCCGACGATCTCGCCGACGAACTTGGCCGTCTCGGCTCGCTCGGCGGCCGGTGCCGAAGACGCCCGCTCGAGGAGCTGCTCGGTGACGGCCGCCAGCTCGGAGACGGCCGGGAAACCGTGAAGCGCGGCCGAGCCCTTGAGGCGGTGGGAGACGACCAGCAGCCGCCCGAGCGCCTCAGCCGTGGGCGCCGGCTCGGCCGTCAGCAAACCGAGTCCGTCCTCCAGAGCCCCGGCGGTGTCCCAGGCCTCCATGAGGAAGATACCCAGCAGGAATTCTCGATCCCGCGATTCAGCCATGCGGTTCCATGCCCGGTCGTGGTGCCTCGCGGCCGCCGCCGGTCAGCTCGCCAGCTTGAACCGCGACAGCTTGCTCGTGAGCTCCTCGGCGAGCCGCGCCAGCTCCTCGGCGGTCTTGCGGCTCTGCAGCACGCCCTGTTCCGTCTGGACGGCCACCCCGGCGATGGATTGCACGGCGGTGGCCGTAGCCTCCGCGCCGCGCACCTGCTTCTGCGACGCCAGCGAGATGTCGGCCGCCAGCTCGGCGGAGGTGTGGGAGATCTGCGCGATCTCCTGGAGCGCCTCCTCGGCCTTGAGGCTGACCTGGTAGCCGCCCTCGACTTCCTTCGTGCCTTCCTCCATGGCGACCACGGCCTCCTGGGTCTCGACCTGGACGTTCTTGATGAGCGCCGAGATGTCCCGCGTGGCCTGGGTGGCGCGCTCGGCGAGCTTTCTCACCTCGTCGGCGACGACGGAGAACCGAAGGCCCGCGTCGCCCGCGCCCGCCGCCTCGATGGAGGCGTTCAAGGCCAACAGGTGGGTCTGGGCCGCGATGTCCTGAATGGTGTTGACGATCTCGGAGATCTCCAGCGACCGGTCGCCGAGGGCCTTGATCTTCTTGGAGATGGTCTGCACCTCGGCACGGATCTGCTGCATGCCGGCCAGGCTGTTGCGCACCGCCTGCTCGCCCTTCTGGGCGGCCTCCAGCGCCTGGCGCGCGGCGCGCGCGCTCTGGTCGGCGCTCTGCGCGACCTGGCGCACGGACAGCGTCATCTCCTCCGTCGAGCTGTTGACGCTCATGGCCTCGCGGGACTGGGCCTGGGCCGCGCCGGCGAGCTGGCCGGTGATCGTCATCATCTCGTTGGAGCCCGCGGCCACCTTCACGGCGGCCTGCCGCACGTCGCCGATGACGACCGAGATCTCCTCGACCATGAGATTGATGGCGTCCACCACGTTGCCGAGCACGTCCCACGTGACCTCACCGCGCTTGGTCAGGTCGCCCTGGCCGATCTCGACGACGGTGTCGAGGAATTTGATGATGTTCTGCTGCAGATCCTCGCGCTTGCGGCGCTCGTCGTCGCGCTCCGCTTCGGTCTGCATCAGCCCGCGCAGCCGCACGATGCTGTCGTTGAACGTGGCGGCCATCTGGCCGATCTCGTCGCGGGAGGTCACGGGGGCGAGCTGGGTCAGGTCGCCGTGGCCGACCCGCTGGGCCGCGGCCACGAGCGCGGTAACCGGCTTGGTGATCCGGCGGGCGAAGACGACGGCGGACGCGATGCCCAGCACCGCGATGACGCCGAACACCGCGAGCAGGCGCAGCCCGGCGTTCTTGGCGGCGTCGAGAATGATCGCCTTGTTCATGCCGACGCGGACCGTTCCGAGCTGACCGGCCAGCATCGGCACGCCGATGTCGATAATTTGCCGGTCCGAACCCTTGACCGGGTCGGTGTAGTCGATGTCCCGCACCTGCCCCTTGCTGGCCGTGCCCGGCACGACATTCTTTTCGATGATGCCCTTGGGCACCAGGGGGACGAAGCTGTGGGCGATCAAGGTCTGCTGCGGGTCGTACACCATGACGTACGCCACGCCGCTGATGGCCGCGAACTGGTCGACCAGGGCCTGGACGGTGGAAGCGTCGCGGTTGACGATGAGGTCCACGCTCGACGAGGCCAGGCTGTTGGCGATGGCCGAGCCTTTGGACGTAAACTCCTCCGTCAGGTTCGCCTGGAGCGATTGGTACGCGAAGAACGAGGAAACCAGGGCGAGCGGGATCAGCACGGCCAGGAGGAAGAGCACGATCTTCCCCAGAAGGCCGAACCGAACCTTGACCCCGGCCGGGGCGTCCGCCCCGCGCTCCCCCCGCACCGGCCTGCCATCCGTCCGCTTTTTCATCGCTCTCTCCTCCGTCCTCGAGCCGTCTAGACCCTGAGGGCGACGCTCCAGTCCGAGATGGGAACCCAGCGCTCGGCCTCCACGCGGGTGAAGTACACGCTGTCCAGCCCCTGGTGCCGCTCCGGGGTGAAGGTCAGCGGGGCGCCGATGCCGAGGTCCAGGTTCCGCAAGGACTCCAATGCCTGCTTGAAACTCTGGCGCGTCGGGTTGGCCCCCGCCCGCCGCAGGGCCTCCACGACAACCCGCGCGTTCACGTACCCTTCCAGGCTGATGAAGCTGTACTTCTGCAGAGGGTAGTTCGGGTCGCGCACGGCCTCCGGCAACTGAGGATTGTACTTGTCCATGAGGGCGCGGTACTCAACCACGCCCGGCAGCGAGAGGTCGTCCGGGCTCGGCACGACCTGGGAGTTGATCAAGGCCCGCGTGTAGTCGCGGCCCGCCGTCCGGCCGTGCTTGACGAGCAGGCTCAGCATGGCGTCCGACCCGACGAAGGAGACGTTGGAGATGGGGGCGGTCCAGCCCGCGTCCCGCGCGGACTTCACGAAGGCGCCGCAGCCCTGGTAGGCCCCGGTGCAGAGGACCACGTCGCAGCCCGCCTCGCGCAGGGCCTTCACGGCCGGCGTCATGTCCTCCTCGAACTTGGCGCCGCGCGTGTAGGTCGCCTCGGCCACGATCTTGGAGTTCCGTACGGCCAGGCCGCGGACGACGCCGTCGGTGCCGCTGCGGCCGTAGGCGTCGATCTGGTAGTAGACGCCGAACTTCCGCGCCCCGGCCTGCCAGAAGCGCTCCACCAGCGACATCATCTCCTGGCGGTAGGAGGCGCGAATGTTGAAGACCTGCTCCACGTACGGCGCCTCCCGCTGGGGCTGGGCGCCCGTGAAATTGCCGACCAGGATCACGTGCTGGTCGGCGTAGCGCTTGATCACGGGCAGCGCCCGCGTGAGCGTCGGCGTGCCCACGTAGTTCGAGAGGAAGAACACCCTCTCCTTCTCGAGGAGGGTGATGGTGTTGGTGATGCAGGGATCGGGCTGGTAGTCGTCGTCCAGCGTGACGACGCCGATGGTGCGGCCGGAGATGCCACCCCGGGCGTTGACCTCGTTGTAGTAGGCCTGGGCCCCGCGGTACAGCTCCGTGCCGAGCCCGGCCTGGACGCCTTTGAACGCGGCGCTGCTGCCGATCTTGATCTCGCGGGCGGTGACGCCGGGAGCGCTGGCGGTGGCGAGCTCAGGGGGCCCGGGGGCCGGTCGGGCGGGCGCGGCGCCGCGGGGTCCCTGGGCCCAGGCCGCGCTGCCGGCGAGGGAGCCTCCCACGATGCCTCCGGACAGGACGCGAAGGAACCGTCTCCGTCTCATGCCGAATCCCCCTTGCCCGGGCCCTCGCCCCGCATCTCGCGGCCGAGGGCTTGGACGATCTTGCCGGCGTCGAGCAACGTCGCTGTCCCCTCACCCCACTTGAGTAGCCCCAGGTCGAACTCCCGGTGGGCGCCGTCCACGTCCTCGTCGAGCGGCAGGATCTCCTCGAAGGGCTCGAGCCCCAGCACGCTCTCGACCGCCACCGCCACCTGGGTCGCGCCGTCACGGACGACCAGAGTCCGCAGGCTGCGCCCGAGCCGCTGCACCGGCAGCCCGAGCAGCGGCCGGACGTCCACGATGGGCATCACGGTGCCGCGGAGATTGGCCACGCCGATGAGCGGCGCGGGCGCCCGCGGCACCGTGGTGATCTCGTCGAAGACCGCCACCTCACGGGCGCTCTGCACGTCAACCGCGAAGAGCGAGCCCGCCAGCATGAAGAGGCAGGCCCGAATCGCCGGCTGCTCTTCGACCGGGACGGACGGCGTGGTGGCGGGCGCGTCGACCACGGCGGCTTACCGGACGAACTGCCGGACGACGCCCAGAAGCTGATCGGGGGTGAAGGGTTTGGGCAGGTAGTCGACCGCCCCCTGCTTCTTGCCCCAGACCCGGTCGCTCTCCTGGTTCTTGGAGCTGACGAAGACCACGGGCGTGTCCTTGATGCGCGGGTCCTTGCGGATGCCGCGGAGCACGTCGTAGCCGTTGCGCTTGGGCATCACGATGTCGAGCAGCAGCAGGTCCGGGTGTTCGTCCGCGATGTGGTCCTCGAGCGCCTCGCCGTCTTCGTAGCCGACGACTTGGTGCCCGGCGGACCTGAGAATGCCCTCGATCATCTTCAGCTCGGAAAGGGCGTCATCGACGACCATCACCTTGCCCATCGGCGGCACGCTCCCGTTCGCCCCCCTTAAGGTTCCCCACCCCGCCATAGGGGGCCGAAAAATGGTCTGCGGGGAAGGGTCACTCTACTGCAAACTCCCTACCAACACAAGGTTTTTTGCCCCTCTGGGGCCTCAACGCCCGACGGACACTAGATAGGGGGCTTTTGGCCTTTAATACTCGATTTTGCGGCCGCCCGCGCTGCCGGTGGGAAGCCGGGACCGGGAATGTTCCGTTCAGGGGTGACCTCCCCTGTCACGGCGTCTGACGGCGGCTGTCGAGGGGCGAACGCCGGAAGCGAGCGGAGCCGGCCGACCCTTCGGTCGGGGTCTGGGGCCTTCCCCGGCCCGCCTTGCCATGCCCAGGGCCCTATGCTAGCGTAGGTCTGCGTTTTTATGGAACTCTCACCCTCTGTCCTCGAGCCAGGCAAAGCCGTCGTCGCCCGGGTCGCCGCCTTCCTGCCGAGCCTCTTCGGAGCCCTGCTCATCCTGCTGGTGGGCTGGGTGGTGGCCAAGTTCATCCGGCTCCTGGTCTTCCGCTTCCTGCTGGCCGTGCGCTTCGACCTCGCCTCCGAGAAGGCCGGGGTGGACGACGCGCTGATCCGGGCCGATATCCGACAGAGCCCAGCCGAGCTGCTGTCCGGGCTGGTCCAGTGGCTGGTGATGCTCGTCGTGCTCATGACGGCGGTCAACACCCTGGGCCTGTCCTCGGTGTCGGACCTGCTCAACCATATCCTGCTCTATATCCCCAAGGTCATCGCGGCCGTCATCGCGCTGATCCTGGGCCTGTTCTTCGCTAACCTGCTCTCCGGCGTCATCAAGACGGCGGCGGCCAACGCGGGGCTCGGCGAGACCGAGGCGCTGGCCGCGGTGGCCCGCTACGCCATCGTGGCCTTCACCGTGGCAGTGACGCTGGAGGAGCTGGGGATCGCCGCCGAGCTGGTCCGCTCGGCCTTCGTGATCCTCTTCGGGGCCGTCGCGCTGGCGGCGGCCCTGGCCTTCGGGCTGGGCTGCAAGGATCTGGCGCGGGACTGGATCGTCCGCTACCTGGACAGCACCCGGACCCGGAAGAAGCCCCATTAGCCAGGCGTTCTCACGACAAGGAGATCCGCATCCATGGCTGACACCGCGCTGCATCTGACCGAGGCGAGCTTCGACGCCGAGCTGGGCAAGCACCAGGACGTCCTCATGGTGGACTTCTGGGCCGAGTGGTGCGCGCCGTGCCGCGCCATCGCCCCGACGCTCGAGGAGCTGGCGCGCGAGTCCGCCGGCCGGGTCAGCCTGGCCAAGGTCAACGTGGACGAGCAGCCGGGATTGGCCGCCCGCTACGGCATCCGCTCCATCCCCACCATCCTGTTCGTCAAGGGCGGCAAGGTCGTGGACCAGGTCATCGGCGCCGTCCCCAAGGCCCAGCTGAAGAAGAAGCTGGACGCCGTCGCCTGAGCGGAGCCTGCATGCCGACCGTGGGGCCCGACCTGCCCCCGCTGTCCCCTTCGCGTGAGGAGTTCCGCGCCCTCGCGGGCCGCGGCAACGTGGTGCCGGTCTACGCCGAGCTGGCGGCCGACCTGGACACACCGCTCTCGGCCTTCCTCAGGCTGCGGCCCGGCCCCTACGCCTTCCTGCTGGAATCGGTGGAGGGCGGCGAGAAGTGGGCGCGCTATTCCTTCCTCGGGTCGGATCCGCTCATGGTCTTCATCGCCAAGGGCAACCGGATCAGCGTGCGCCACGCCGACGGGCACACGGAGCTCCTGCCGAGCGCCAACCCGTTCGAGTCGCTCCGCGGTCTCCTCGCCCGCTTCAAGCCGGTGCCCGTGCCGGGGCTGCCGCGCTTCCAGGGCGGCGCCGTGGGCTACCTCTCCTACGACATGGTCCGCCACGTGGAGCGGCTGCCCCAGCGGGCCAAGGACGACCTGCGGCTGCCGGACGCCGTCTTCATGCTCACTGACAGCCTCCTGGTCTTTGACAATTTGCGCCACCGGCTGCTGGTGATCGCCAACGCCCACATCGAGAAGACCGACCCGGCCTCGCTCGACCGCGCCTACGACGCCGCGGCGGTCAAGATCGGCATGCTGCTGGCGAACCTGCGCAAGCCCGCCCGCCCGCCGGCGCCGCTGACCTTCGCGCCCGCGGAGCCGCTGGTCGCCCTCGGCGAGGAGGGCTTCACCTCCACCATGGACCAGGCGACCTACATGGACCGGGTGCGCCAGGCCAAAGAGTACATCGCCTCGGGCGACGCCTACCAGATCGTGGTCGCGCGGCGGCTCGACACCGAGCTCAGAGCCGACCCCTTCACCGTCTACCGGGCCCTGCGGAGCATCAATCCCTCGCCCTACCTGTTCTTCCTGCGTCTCGGCAAGACGACCATCGTCGGCTCCTCTCCCGAAGTCCTCGTCCGTCTGGAGGAAGACCGGGTGGAGGAGCGTCCCATCGCCGGCACCCACCCGCGGGGCAAGTCCGACGCGGAGGACGCCCGGCTGGCGGAGGAGATGAAGGCCGATCCCAAGGAGCGGGCCGAGCACGTCATGCTGGTGGACTTGGGGCGCAACGACGTCGGCCGCGTGAGCCGCATCGGCTCGGTCGAGGTCTCCGAGTTCATGGTCGTCGAGCGCTACTCCCACGTCATGCACCTGGTCAGCCACGTGCGCGGCGAGCTCGAGCCGGGCAAGGACGCCTTCGACGTGCTCGAGGCCTGCTTCCCTGCCGGCACGCTGACCGGCGCGCCCAAGATCCGCGCCATGGAGATCATCGAGGAGCTGGAGCCGACCCGGCGCGGCCCCTACGGCGGCGCCGTGGGCTACATCTCCTACTCGGGCAACCTCGACTCCTGCATCACGATTCGCACCGTGGTCTGCCACGGCCGGCGCGCCTCGATCCAGGTGGGCGCGGGAATCGTCGCCGACTCCGACCCCAAGACCGAGTGGCTGGAGACCTGCTCCAAGGCGCGCGGGATGATCTTGGCGCTCCGGGTCGCCGCGCAGGAGACGGCCGGATGATCCTGGTCCTCGACAACTACGACTCGTTCACGTACAACTTGGTCCAGTACCTGGGCGAGCTGGGCGCGACCTTGCGGGTGGCGCGCAACGATGCCCTCTCGGTCGAGGACGTCGAACGGCTCGACCCCGAGCGCATCGTGATCTCCCCCGGCCCGGGCAACCCGGACAGCGCGGGCATCTCGCTGGAGCTGATCCGGCGGCTCCACGCTCACATTCCGATCCTGGGGGTATGCCTCGGCCATCAGGCCATCGGCCAAGCCTTCGGCGGCCGGGTCTCGCGCGCGCGCAAGCAGATGCACGGCAAGACCTCGGCGATCCGCCACGACGGGCGCGGGGTATTCCACGGGCTGGAGCCCGACTTCCAGGCGACGCGCTACCACTCCCTGGCGGTGCTCGAGTCGGGCTTCCCGGCGGAGCTGGAGATCTCGGCCCGGGCCGAGGACGGCGAGATCATGGGGCTCCGTCACCGGCGCTACCCCGTGGAGGGCGTGCAGTTCCACCCCGAGTCCATCCTCACCGGCCAGGGCAAGGCGCTGCTCAAGAACTTCCTCGAGCTGCCCGTGCCCGTCGCGCGATGATCCGCGCCGGAGACCCTCCCAGTAGGGCCATTGACCCGCGCGGGCCCGGCGCGAGGCCACGGTGAAGCGCTTCCTCGCCGGGCTCACCCTCGTTCTGGCCACCGTGCTCGCGGCGCCTCCCGCCGCCCATGCCCAGCAGCCCCCCGCACCCCGGCGCATCGGCATCCTGGACCTGGGCTGGTCGTCGGCGCCCGCGGTCCCCGACGGCATCGTGAAGGAGCTGACGGCCCGAGGCTGGATCGAGGGGCAGAACCTCATCGTCGAGCGACGCTACGCCGAAGGAAGGAATCACCGACTGCAATCCCTCGCGCTCGAGCTGGTGGCCGGCAAGGTGGACGTCCTCGTCCCCATCGGCGCGGACGCCACACGGGCCGCCCGCCAGGCCACGGCGGTCATCCCGATCGTCTTCGTCGCGGTGCCGTCCCCCGCCCAGGTCCTCCCGATTCAGAGCTTCGCCAAGCCCGGCGGCAACGCGACGGGTTCGTCCTTCGACCTGCCGCAGTCGGAGTTCGCCAAGCTGCCGGTACTCCTCAAGGAGGTGGCGCCCCACGTCTTCCGCCAGGGGGTATTGTGGGACTCCACCGCAACCAGCACGCAGGCCCAGCTGGCGGCCTACTACGCTCAGGAAGAAGCCAAGCTGAACTACCGGGCGTTCGACATCCGGTCGGGCGCCGACCTCGACGAGGCCTTCGACAAGTTCGGCAAGGAGCGGGTCCGCGCGGTCATGGTCCTGCCGAGCCCCGCGGTCCTCGCGCAGCTGCCGCGGATCGTGGACTACATGACGCGGAACCGGCTCCCGGCCGTCTACGGCGACCGAGCCTTCGTCGATGCCGGCGGGCTCATGACCTACGGCCCGAGCATGGCCGATGCCCAGCGCCAGTCGGCCGAGCGGCTGGACCAGGTCCTCAAGGGCGCCAAGCCGGGCGATCTTCCGATCCAGACGCCCGTCCGCTTCCAACCCGTGGTGAACCTCCGGGCGGCCCGGGCGATCGGCCTCGCCTTGCCCCAGTCGCTGCTCGATCGCGCGGAGAAGATCGGCGAATGACGCTGCGGCAGCTGGGCGAACTCGGCCTCATCCGCCGGATCCGCGACAGGCTGGGCGGCGGGGGCGCCTCCGTGCTCACGGGCATCGGCGACGATGCGGCCGTGCTGGCCCTGTCGCCGGGAGCGGCGCTGCTGGCCACCACCGACCTGCTCATCGAAGACGTCCACTTCCGCCGAGCCTGGTCCTCGCCCGGCGACATCGGCTGGAAGGCCATGGCCGTCAACCTCTCGGACATCGCCGCCATGGGCGGGGTGCCGCGCTGGGCGCTGGTGGCGCTGGCGCTGCCGGAGGCGACCGAGCCCGAGGAGGTGGACGCCCTCTACGCCGGCATGGAGGAGGCGGCGAAGCCCCACGGCGTCGCCATCGTGGGCGGCGACACCTCCTCGTCGAGCGCGGGCTGGGTCATCAATGTAACGCTGCTGGGCGAGCACACCGGGACGCCGCGGCTCCGGTCGGCGGCCAAGCCCGGTGACGCCGTGGCGGTCACCGGAACCCTGGGCCGCGCGGCCGGCGGGCTTGCCCTGCTCGGCATGGGCCGCGATCGCGCTCGGGCCGCCGGCATCAGCGATCGCGCGCTCGCGGAGCTGGCCGCGGCGCACCTCAGGCCGACGGCGCGCGTGGCCGAGGGCCGCTGGCTCGGCGCCGCGCCGGGCGTCCACGCCATGATCGACTGCTCGGACGGCCTCAGCACGGACCTGGGCCACATCTGCCGGGAGAGCGGCGTGGGCGCGCGGGTGATGCTCGATCGCGTGCCGGTGGCGCCGGCGCTTCGCCCGGCGGCGGCCGCGGCGGGCGCCGACGCGCTCGGCTGGGCTGTGGGCGGCGGCGAGGACTTCGAGCTGCTCCTGACCTGTGAGCCGGGGACCGTGGGCGCCCTGGCCGCGGGGCTCCACGGCGCCACTGGCACGCCCCTCACCGTGATCGGAGAGATCGTGGGGCTCAAGGCGGGCGTCGCTTTCGTGGACGCCGCCGGCGAGCCGGTGGCGCAGCCGGGCGGCTACGAGCACTTCCATGCCGGCGCCGAGCATCGTAGAAATGGATGACCGCACCCTGTTCGAGCTGATCGTGCTGGGCGCGCTGCTGCTCTGCTCGGCGCTGCTCACCGGCGCCGAGGCGGCGTACTTCTCGCTGGGCCGCGCGCGCCTCAAGGAGCTGGCGGAGGAGCAGGGCAAGGAGCCGGGGCCTCTGGCGCCGCTGCTCAAGCAGCCCCATGAGCTGCTGGTCACTCTGCTGGTGGGCATCACCGTCGTCAACATCGCCGCCGCCGCGGTGGCCACGGCCGTGGCGAGCACACTCTTCGGCTCCTCGGGGCTCGCCGTCGCCATCGCCGGGATGATCCTCCTGCTCACCGTGTTCGGCGAAGTGCTGCCCATGACCTTGGCCGTGGAGCATCCCCGCCGCTTCTCGGCATGGGTGAACCGGCCGGTGGCGTGGCTCTCCGTGCTGCTGACCCCGGTCCGGATCGGGCTGGGCGCCTTCACGGCCCTCACCCTCCGCCTCGTGGGCACGGAGCGCCGGCACGGCGAGCCCGAGATCTCGGAGGAGGAGCTCCGCACCCTCGTCGATGTGGGCGCGCGCGAAGGCGTGGTGGACCGAACCGAGCGAGAGATGATCCACAAGGTGTTCGAGCTGGAGGACACGCTGGTGCGCGCCGTGATGGTGCCGCGCCCGGACATGTTCTGCCTGGACGCGACCACGCCGGCGGCCGAGCTGCTGAACCTGCTCCGTGAGAACCTGCACTCCCGCGTGCCAGTGTTCGACGAGAATATCGACCAGATCGTGGGCGTGCTCTACACCAAAGAGCTCCTGCCCTACCTGCGCGGACTGCCGGACGACTTCGACCTGCGCGCCCGCCTGCACCCACCGTACTTCGTCCCGGAGTCCAAGCGCGCGGACGCGCTGCTGAGGGAGTTCCAGGCCAAGAAGATCCACCTGGCCATCGTGGTGGACGAATACGGCGGCACCGCGGGCCTCGTCACGCTCGAGGACGTGCTGGAGGAGCTGGTCGGCGAGATCCGCGACGAGTTCGACGAAGAGGAGCGGCTCATCCAGAGACTCGACCGGCGGAGCTTCCGCGTCTCCGGCAAGCTGCCCATCGACGAGCTGAATGCCGCCGCGGGGCTGGACATCCCCAGCGCCTCCTTCGACACCGTCGGCGGCTGGGTGCTCGACCTCTTCGGCCGCGTGCCACGCAAGGGTGAGCGCAAGGAGACCGACACCCTGACCGTGGCGGTGGAGAAAGTGGAGCGCACCCGGGTGGTCGAGGTGCTGGTCACGCTCCGGGACGGCGCCCGGAAGGGCGAGGCGGCGTGATCTACCTCTGGTTCATCGGGCTAGCCCTCGCCGTGACCGCGCTCTTCTCGGCGGCCGAGATGGCCTTCATCGCGGCCAACCGGCTGCGGCTGCGGCACCTGGCCGAGGGCGGCAACCGGGTCGCGGTCCGCTACCTCGAGGCTTTCAAGCGGCCCGAGCACCTGCTCTCCACGGCCATGATGGGCGTCACCATCGCCCACATCACGGCCTCCACGGTCGCCACCTGGGCGCTGATCCCGCTCGCGGGCGGCGCGGCGGCCCTTGTCGTGACGGTGTGTCTCACCCCGATCATGCTGGTCTTCGGCGAAGTCATCCCCAAGGCCGTCGCGCGCGAGTGGGCGACGGCGCTCATCCTGCGGCTCTACCCGGTGATCGAGCTGGCCAGCCGGTTCCTGGCGCCTCTCACCTGGGGCGCCAATACCCTGGTGGGCGGGGCGCTGGCCCTCTTCGGGCGCCGGCGGACCAGCACGCGGCAGTTCGTCTCGCGGGAAGAGCTGAAGCTCCTGCTCCAGATGGAGCCCGAGGAGGCCGACGTGACCACCTCCGAGGCGGAGATGATCGACAAGATCTTCGACCTCGGCGAGACCGCCGCCCGGGAGGTGATGGTGCCGTTGGTGGACGTCGCAGCGCTGCCGGAGACCGCCACGCCCGACGACGCCATCCGGATCATCGGCCAGCGCGGCTTCTCCCGTCTCCCGGTCTTCGCCGACCGTATCTTCAACGTGGTGGGCGTGGTCACCGCCATGGACCTGCTGCGGCGCGGGGCGGCGGCGCCCGACGTGCGCTCGCTCATGCGGCCGGCGACCTACGTGCCCGAAACCAAGCGCATCGACGATTTACTGCGCGAGATGCAGAAGGCCCGGGGCCAGCTGGCGGTGGTCGTGGACGAGTACGGGGCGGCTGTTGGCATCGTCACCCTCGAGGACATCGTCGAGCAGGTTGTCGGCGAAATCCAGGACGAACACGACCGCACGCCCGACACCGTCGAACGGTTGCCCGACGGCAGCTACCGCGTGGCCGGGCGGGCGAGCATCGACGAGCTGAACGAAGCGCTCGAATGGGACCTGCCCAAGGGCGACTTCGAGACGGTGGCCGGGCTGGTGCTCGCCACGGTGCACCGCATCCCGCTGGTGGGCGAGGTATTCCACGTCGGCCGGTTCAGCTTCACCGTGCTCGAGGCCGACACGCGCCGCGTCCTCACGGTCCGCATCACGCCCGGAATACAGCAGTCAACCTGACAGGAGGCAAACTCGAAATGGCAGGAAACATGGTGAACTTCCCGAGCAACGGCCAAAACACCGAGTCCTACCTGGCGGTCCCCGCCGCCGGCAAGGGCCCGGGCGTGCTGGTGATCCAGGAGTGGTGGGGGCTCGTGGGCCACATCAAGCGCGTGTGCGATCGCTTCGCGGCCGCGGGCTTCTCGGCGCTGGCACCCGACATGTTCCACGGCAAGACCGCGTCCGAGCCCGACGGGGCCGGCAAGCTCTTCATGGCGCTCAACATCGCCCAGGCCGAAAAGGATCTCCGCGGAGCGGCCTCGTATCTGCTCCAGCATTCCTCGACGGCCAAGCTCGGCGCCGTGGGCTTCTGCATGGGCGGGCAGCTGGCGCTATTCGCGGCCACCCTCAATCCGAGCGTGGGCGCCTGCGTCAACTTCTACGGGATCCATCCGAACGTGAAGCCGGACTACTCCAGGCTGTCGGGCCCGGTGCTTGGGCTCTTCGCGGAAAAGGACCAGTTCGTGAACCCCACGGCCGCGCGCGCCCTCGACGTGGCCATCAAGGGGGCGGGCAGACAGTCCGAGATCCACATCTACCCCGGCGTGGATCACGCCTTCTTCAACGACGAGCGGGCCGACGTCTACAACAAGGCCGCGGCCGAGGACGCCTGGAAGCGGACCATGGACTTCTTCAGGGAGCACCTGACGTAGACGCGGGCAGAAAAAAGCCGGGGGGCCCGATGGCCCCTCGGCGCGGTGTCGCTCGAAGCGCGTCTCGGGCTAGCCGGCCGCGGCGGCGGCTTTCTTCTTGCGGCCCTTCTGGGCGGGCGCGGCGGCCTCGCCCTTATCCTTCTTCTCGCCCTTGGGAGTTTTCTCCGCCTTGGTGTCCTTCTTCGTCTTCTCCTTGGGCGTCTCGGGCCGGTCCACCAGCTCGAGGATGACCATGGGGGCCCGATCGCCCGGGCGGGTGCCCGCCCTGATGATCCGGGTGTATCCCCCGTTGCGGTCGCTGAACCGCGCCGCGATCGTGTCGAAGAGCTTTTTGACGACCTCGGTGTCGGGCACCATGGCCAGCACCTGGCGCCGGGCGTGGAGGTTGTCCCGCTTGGCCAGCGTGACCATCTGGTCGGCCAGGCCGCGGATGGCCTTGGCCTTGGCCTCGGTGGTCATGATGCGCTCGTGGCGGAACAGCGCCACCAGCAGGTTGCGGAACAGCGCCCACCGGTGGGCCGTGACGCGTCCGAGCTTGAAGCCCGCCCTGCGGTGCCTCATTTCGTCCCTCCGCGCCCCAGCGCGCCCAGCAGGTTCGGGTCGATCC
>JBGPZD010000020.1:0-29920 GCA_041493605.1 Methylomirabilia bacterium | reverse complement strand
GGTCTCGGCGATGACGCGCGGCCCGGCGAAGCCGATCAGCGCGCGCGGCTCGGCCATGACGATGTCGCCCAGCATGGCGAAGCTCGCCGTGACCCCGCCCGTGGTGGGATCGGTGAGCAGCGAGATATAGGGCAGCCGCTCAGCATCCAGGCGCCGCAGCGCGGCGGAGGTCTTGGCCATTTGCATGAGGGAGAGGATGCCTTCCTGCATGCGCGCGCCCCCCGAGGCCGACACGATGAGCACCGGGACGCGCTTCTGGATGGCCAGCTCGATGAGGCGCGTGAGCTTTTCCCCCACGACGGAGGCCATGCTGCCGCCGAGAAACGCGAACTCGAATACCGCGAGCGCCACGGGATAGCCGCCGATGCGGGCGAGCCCGGTCATGACCGCTTCCTCCATCCCGGTCTTGCCGCGCGCGGCCTTGAGGCGGTCCGTGTACTTCTTGGTGTCCTTGAACCCGAGCGGGTCGCGGGAGCGGAGCCCGGCCTCGCGCTCCTCGAAGAAGCCCTCGTCCACGAGGGAGGCGACACGCTCGCGCGCCGAGATGCGGAAGGGGTAACGGCACTTGGGGCACACGCGGCCCGCGCGGTCCACCTCGGCGCGGTAGACGATCTCCTTGCAGGAGCCGCACTTGACCCAGAGCCCCTCGGCGATGACGACCTTCTTGGGCTGGTCGCCTTCCTCCCCCTCCTTCTTCTTGAAGAACCAGGCCATGGCTAACTCCTCAGCGGCCCTTTGAGGGCGGCGATGAAGTCGCCGACCCGCGAGACCAAATCCGGCGCGCCCGCATGCTCCTCGGCGAGCCTGACGATGGCCGAGCCCACGATGACGCCGTCGGCGAACCGGCCGACCAGCGCCGCCTGCTCGGGCGTGCTGATGCCGAAGCCCACGCAGACCGGCTTGGTCGTGATGCCGCGGAGCACGCGCAGGTGCTGGGCCAGGTCGGGCGGCAGCTCGGCGCGCACTCCCGTCACCCCGGTGAGCGACACCATGTAGATGAAGCTGCCGGTCGCCTTGGCAATCTTCCGCATCCGGTCCGGCGTCGAGGTCGGGGCCACCAGGTGGATCAGCTCGAGCCCCGCCGGCCCCGCCTCGGCGCTGAGCGGGCCCGCTTCCTCGGGCGGCAGATCCGCCACGATCACCCCGTCCACCCCCGCTTCGACCGCGGCGCGGCAGAAGGCCTTTAGCCCGAAGGCGAGGATCGGATTGTAGTAGGAGAGGAAGACGAGGGGCGCCGCCACTTCGCCGCGCATCTCGCGCACCAGCTCGAGCACGCGCGGCAGGGTCACGCCACTCCTCAAGGCGCGCTGGGTGGCGCGCTGGATCACCGGCCCGTCGGCCAGCGGGTCCGAGAACGGGATCCCCAGCTCGATGATGTCGGCCCCGCGCTTGGCGGCCTCGACGACGAGCTGCCGTGTCATGCTGAGCGACGGGTCGCCGGACGTGAAGTACGGGATCAGGGCCCGCTCTCCGCGCTGCCTGAGCTGAGCGAAGGTCGCCGCGAGCTTACTCATGCCCTCGGGCCATGGCCATTGAAGCCGCCCAGGGCCTGCCCCACGGTGTGGACGTCCTTGTCCCCGCGTCCCGAGAGCCCGACCACGACGCTCTGCGTCTTCTTCATCCGGGCGGCCGCGCGCATGGCATACGCCACCGCGTGGGCGGACTCCAGCGCGGGCATGATGCCCTCGAGCCGCGCCAGCGACTGGAAGCCTTCGAGGGCCTCGGCATCCGTCACCGAGGCGTACGTGAACCGGCCCAGATCCTTGTAGTAGGAGTGCTCGGGCCCCACGCCGGGATAGTCGAGCCCGGCGGAGATTGAGTGCGCCTCCGCCACCTGGCCGTCGTCGTTCTGGAGGACATAGCTCATGCTGCCGTGGAGCACGCCCACCGCCCCGGCGCCGAGCGAGGCGCCGTGCTTGCCGCTCGACACCCCGTGCCCGCCGGCCTCCACGCCCACGATGCGCACGCGCGTGTCCCGGATGAAGGGCCAAAAGAGCCCGATGGCGTTGGACCCGCCGCCGACGCACGCGACCAGCAGGTCCGGGAGCCGGCCGGTCGCCTTCCGGGACTGCGCGCGCGCCTCCTCGCCGATGACGCGATGGAAATCGCGCACCATCATCGGGTACGGGTGCGGGCCCATGGCCGAACCGAGGAGGTAGTAGGTCGTGCGCACGTTCGTGACCCAGTCGCGCAGCGCTTCGTTGACGGCGTCCTTGAGGGTCTTGGAGCCGCTCTCCACCGGGATCACCGTGGCCCCCAGGAGCTTCATCCGGAACACATTGAGCGCCTGGCGCTCCACGTCCACGCTGCCCATGTAGACCTCGCACGGGAGCCCCATCAGGGCGGCGGCCGTCGCCGAGGCCACTCCGTGCTGCCCGGCGCCCGTCTCGGCGATGATCCGCTTCTTGCCCATGCGCACCGCGAGCAGCGCTTGGCCCAACACGTTGTTGATCTTGTGGGCACCCGTGTGGCAGAGGTCCTCCCGCTTGAGGTAGATGCGGGCGCCGCCCGAATGCCGCGTGAGCCGCTCGGCGAAGTAGAGCGGCGTCGGCCGTCCCGCGTAGGTCGTGAGGAGCTGCCTCAGCCGGCTGCGGAAGCGCGGGTCGCGGCGCGCGACGCGGTACGCCCGCTCCAGCTCGATCAGCGGCGCCATCAGGGTCTCGGGCACGAAGCGGCCCCCGAAGCGGCCGAAGTGGCCGGAGGCGTCGGGGAGCGCGGCGGGATCGAGCCGGAGCCGCGTCATGCGGAACCCGCCAGGGCGGCCTTGGCGCGAATCACGAAGCGCCGGACCTTGTCGGGATCCTTCTTGCCGGGCCGCGCCTCCACGCCCGACGTGACGTCCACGGCCCAGGGGCGCACCGCCCGGATCGCGTCGGCGACGTTGTCCGCCGTGAGCCCCGCCGACAGGATGATGGGCCGGCGGCCCGCGGCCTGCCGCGCCAGCTCCCACGGGATCGGGCTGCGCGCTTCTCCCTCGCTCCACCGGGCCGGCGAGTCCAGCAGAAACGCCGAGACGCGATAACGGCTCATGGCCGCCAGGTCGCCGGGGGCGGCAACCTTGAGCGTCTTGATGACGGGCAGCCGGTGGCCGCCGAGGGCCTCGGGCGGTTCGTCGCCGTGGAACTGGAGCGCTCCCAGCCCGCACTGCTCGGCCACCGCTTTGACGTGCCCGGGCGCGTGATCCCAGAAGACGCCCACCGGGGTCACGAAGGGCGGCAGCTGGGCGATGATCCCCGCCGCGGTCTCGGGCGCGATGTAGCGCGGGGTGCCCTCCACGAAGATGAAACCCAGGGCGTCGGCCCCGGCCTCGACGGCCAGCCGAGCGTCCTCGGCGTTGGTGATGCCGCAGATCTTGACCCGGATCATCTCAGCGCTCGCCTCGCCGGGCATCTACTCAGCCCTCGGCTCACGGCTTCGCCGCTCACGTCGAACCGCCACGCCTGCGGGATCAACTCTGCCCTCGCCTCGCGGCTGCGCCTCTCGGCTCGAAGTGCGGGCCCCGTCTCGGCTCGAACAGCCACGATCATGCGCCGCCCTCGTCGAGAAGCAGTTCCCGCACCTTCGCCCCGACGTCGGGCGCCTTCAGCAGGGCCTCGCCCACGAGCACGGCGTGGGCGCCGGCCGCGACCACACGCTTCACGTCGGCGCCGGTGAAGATGCCGCTCTCGCTCACCGCCACCGGCCCTGGCGGGATGAGCGGCAGCAGGCTCAGCGACGCCTCGAGCGTCGTCACGAGGGTCTGGAGGTCGCGGTTGTTGACGCCGATCACCGGGGCGCCGGCACGCAGCGCCTGCTCGAGTTCCGGGGCCGTGTGCACCTCGACCAGCGCTGCCAGCCCCACACCCTTGGCGGCCTGGAGCAGATCGCCGAGGGCCGAGGGATCGAGCGCCGCCACGATGAGAAGCACCGCGTCCGCCCCCGCGTCACGCGACTCCCACAGCTGGTACTCGTCCACGACGAAGTCCTTGCGGAGGACGGGCACGGGGACCTGGCGGCGGACGGCGACGAGGTCGTCCAGGCTGCCGCGGAAATACCGCTCGTCGGTCAGCACCGAGACCGCCGCTGCGCCGGCCTCGGCATAGGCGCGGGCCTGGGTCACGGGGTCGAGATCGCTCTTGATGACTCCCTGCGAGGGTGAGGCCTTCTTGACCTCGGCGATGAGCCGGACGCGCTGGCCGGACCGGGGCCGCAGCGCGCCTTCGAAGTCGAGCGCGGCGGGTCGCCCCCGGCAGTCGCTCTCTAGGGCGCCCAGCGGGCGGCGGGCCCGGCGGCCGGCCAGCTCGGAGCGCTTGTGGGAGACGATGTCGTCCAGGATGCCCATGCCATCACCTGAGCCTAATAGTCCGCGCGGAGCCCGTGGTCGCGGGCCGCGTTGATGTCGATGCGGGCCATCTGCTCGAGCACGTACTCGCGAATGGTCCTGGGCGGGGGCAAGTCGCGAACGATTCGCGCGCCGGCGATGAGCGGCTTGAGCAGGGCCTCGGCCGGGCGCCCGTCGGGCGCCGTGGGCGTGGGCTTGGAAGCGGGCAAGAGCACGTTGCGCACCGTGCCGGGCATGCGCCACACCTGCTTGGCCCCGGAGCGCTTCCCGCGCTTGGCCATGGGCCGGCCCTCGATTTCCATGATGTCCAGCGCGAACGACAGCACCGGCGCGTTGGCGATGGACGTGCCGACGCCGTAGCCGTCGGCCATCGGGTTGAGCCTGAGGATTTCGTACTCGTCGATCCCGCCCGAGGCCAGGATCTTGACGTGCTCGAAGCCCCGGATGTCGAGCTCCCAGCGGACTTCCTCCAAGATGCGGAAGAAGTCGCCGCGCCGCGAGGACGGCGTGTCGAGCCGCACGGCGTAGAGGTCCTTGCCGAGGGCCTCGGCCACGCGAATGGCCTCGAACTTCTCGTCCTGGAGCGTGTCGATCAGCGCGACGCGCCGCACCTTGGGATCAACGACCTCGTGGAACGCCTTGAGCGCTTCCACGGTGTCGCCGAACAGCAGCACGAGCGCGTGGGGAATGGTGCCCATTGGATCGGCGTCGATCAGCTCGGCCGACTTGGTCACGGCCACGCCGTCGCAGCCGCCGACGAACGCGTTGCGCTCGATCATGGGCGCCAGCGCCGGGTGCATGCGGCGCGCGCCGAACGAGATCACCTGGCGGTCGCCGGCGGCGCGCTTGCAGCGCGCGGCCTTGGTGGCGATGCCCGAGGCCTGGCAGAGGAAGCCCAGAAGGGCGGTCTCATACTGCGCCCAGTCGGTGTAGGTCCCCTCGATCACCAGGACGGGCTCGTCGGGACCGAAGAGCGTTCCCTCGTCCATGGCCCAGACGTTCACCGGCAGGCCCTCGAGCAGGGCCGCCGCTTCCTCGATCCCCGCCAGGATGCCGAACGTCCAGTCGGGCTGCGGGAAGCTCTTGAGGCGGATCTCGGCCTTGACCCGCTTGGTCAGGCCCTTGGCCTTGAGGATCTGGACCGTGCGCTCGAAGTAGACGTCGGACACCTCACCCGCTTTGATGTCGGGCTCGGACGCGACGTGGAAGGAGCGCTTGGGATCGTTCGCCATACGGGTTCGGGGCCCTCCCGGGCCGCCACGGAGTGGACGGATTGTCCCAGAAAGCGGGGGGGAAGTCAATGAAGGCCCCCGGCGCGGATGCGCCGCAACCACTTGCGCTACAAGGCGTTTCGCCCCTCTAGAGCTCCAGGGTCTTGAGGTAGGCGCGGAAGGCGTCCCCCAGATCGGGCCGGGCCAGGGCGAACTCCACCGTGGCCTTGAGAAAGCCGAGCTTCTCCCCGGTGTCGTGGCGCTTGCCCTCGAACTCGACCGCGTAGATCGGCCGCCGGCCGCGCAGCACCCGCAGGCCGTTGGTGAGCTGGATCTCCCCGCGCGAGTCCGGGGGGGTGTCTTCGAGGATCGCGAACAGGTCCGGGGTCAGCACGTACCGGCCGATGATGGCCAGGTCCGACGGGGCGTCCCGCGGGTCGGGTTTCTCCACGAGGTCCTGCACCTCGTAAACGTTGCCGCCGAGGCCGCGGGGTGCGATGACGCCGTAGCGGCCCAGCTCCTCGCGGGGCACGCGCATGACGGCCAACACCGGGCCGCCCTGCCGCTCGAAGACGTCCAGGAGCTGGCGCATGCAGGGCACGCGCGAGACGATGATGTCGTCGCCCAGGAAGACACCGAAGGGCTCCTCGCCGACCAGCGGGCGCGCGCAGAGGATGGCGTGGCCCAGGCCGAGCGGCTCCTTCTGCCGCACGTAGGACACCGAGGCCATTTCGGAGATGGTCTTGATCTGCGCCAGCTCCTCCATCTTGCCGCGGTCTTGGAGGTAATACTCCAGCTCGAACGCCGCGTCGAAGTGGTCCTCGATGGCGCGCTTGTTGCGGCCGGTGACCAGGATGATCTCGTCGAGCCCGGAGGCCACCGCCTCCTCGACCACGTACTGGATCGTGGGCTTGTCCACCAGCGGCAGCATCTCCTTGGGCTGCGCTTTCGTGGCGGGCAGGAACCTGGTGCCCAGTCCGGCGACGGGGAAGACGGCCTTGCGCACTCTCATGGGGCGGCTCGCTCGTGAAGATACACGACGCGCGTGGGAAACGGAATGCCTTCGCGCTCGAATGCCTCCTTGATCCGTCGCCGGAGCTCGAGCTCCGCGTCGAAGCGCTTGGCTGCGGGGACCTTGACCATCAGCCGCAGCCCCAGGTCGGACTCGCCGAAGCGGACCACGCCCTGGGCCTCCGGCGCCTCGAGCGAGAGCCCCGTCTCCGTCGCCCAGCTCTGCCCCACCCGCTCCATCGTCTTGAGCGCCCGGCCGACGTCGGTCTCGTAACCCAGATTGACGTCCACGACTGCCCGCGCCCAGCCCCGGTGGTAGTTGGCGAACTGGGTCAGCTCGCCGTTGGGGAGGATCCACTGGGCGCCGTTGAGCAGCCGGAGCTTGGTCACCCTGAGCCCGATGGCTTCCACGGTCCCCGTGCGGCTGCCGACCTCGATCACGTCCCCCACGCCGATGAGGCCCTCGAAGAGGAGGAAGAACCCGGTGATCACGTCCTTGATGAGGCTCTGGGCGCCGAGACCCAGGGCCAGCCCCAGCACGCCGGCCGAGAGCAGCAGCCCGCGGGCATCCACGCCGATCTCGCGGAGGATCACCACCGCCGCCAGGAACGCGATGGAGTAGCGGGCGACGCTCTTCATGAGCGGGCCCAGCGTGCGGGCGCGCTGGACCCGGGCCCCATCGTCGGCGCCGGCCTCGAGCGGGGCCAAAAGACGGTCGATGACCCGGACGGCGGCGCGGTAGGCGACGATAGCGAGCACGAGCGCGGCGGCCACGCCCAGCAGCCGCGACACCGCCACGAGCGCCGGTCCTTCGAGCCGCGTGAGCCGCCCGAGCAGCTCGGCGACGGCTTCGGCCAGCGTGCTCATGCCGACGGGACGCCGTCCTCGGCCGTCCGGACCTGGATCTTGAGCTTCTTGATCCGGTACCAGAGGCTGCGCTCGGAGATGCCGAGGATCTTGGCCGCGCGGGCCTGGACCCCGCCGGCCTTCTGGAGGGCGTCGAGGATGGCGCGGCGCTCCCACTCCTCCATCGCCTCGTCGAGCGAGCCGCTCAGCGCCGGGCTCGCCTCGGCGCCCGGCTGACCCTGGCTGCCACGCTGGACGGCGGGCGGGAGATGCTCGGGCAGGATCACGCCGTCGGAGAGCACCATGGCCCCCTCGAGCACGTGCTGGAGCTCGCGGATGTTCCCCGGCCAGGCGTAGGTCCAGAGGCAGCGCAGCGCCTCGGTGGACACCGTGGCCGGCTGCCGCCACAGCCGCTGGGCGGCGCGCTCGAGCAGGTGGGTGACGAGCAGCGGGAGATCGTCGATCCGCTCGCGGAGCGCCGGCAGCCGCAGCCGCACGCCCTGCAGCCGGTAGAAGAGGTCCTGGCGGAACGTTCCCTGCGTCACGGCGGCGTCCAGATCCCGGTGCGTCGCCGCGATGACGCGGACGTCGGCCGTGATGGATCGCGTGCCGCCCACGCGCTCGAACTCGCGCTCCTGGAGCGCGCGGAGGATCTTGGACTGCATGGCCAGCGGCATGTCCCCGATCTCGTCGAGGAAGAGCGTGCCGTCCTTCGCCAGCTCGAAGCGGCCGGGGCGCGCGCGGATGGCGCCGGTGAAGGCGCCGCGCTCGTGGCCGAACAGCTCGGACTCGAGCAGGCCCTCCGGGATGGCGGCGCAGTTGACCGGGATGAAGGGCCCGTCCTTCCGGGAGCTCAGGCGGTGGATGGCCCGCGCCACCACCTCCTTGCCCGTGCCGCTCTCGCCCTCGATCAGCACGGTCAGGTCCGTGGGCGCCGCGCGCTGGGCCATGTCGAGCACGCGCTTGAGCGGTTCGCTGCGCCCGATCAGCTCCTCGAAGCCGGTGCCCTGGCCGGCCCGCAGCGCCTTGACCTGAAGCTGCAGCCGCCGCCGGTCGAGCGCCCGCGCCACCACCACCTGGAACTCGGCCATCTTCAGCGGCTTGGTGAAGAAGTCGTAGGCGCCGCGCGTGATCGCCTCCATCGCGATCTGCCGCGTGCCGTGCGCGGTCATGACGATGATGGGCGTCTCGGGGGCCAGGTCGCGGCACTTGGGAATCGCGTCGAGGCCGTCCATGTCCGGCAGCCGGATGTCCAGCAGGATCAGGTCCCATGCCCCGCTGCGCAGCTTGTCCAGGAGCCCCCCGGCGGTGGGCGCGACCTCGACCTCGTAGTCCTTACGGACCAGGGCCTCGCGGAGAACGAACGCCAGGTCCTCGTCGTCCTCGCAGATGACGATGCGCTCAGCCATGGAGGGCTACGGCTTCCCGGCGGTCAGGATGGGCGCCGTCGTGGGCAGCTCGACGACGAAGGTGGTGGCCGATCCGGTTGAGCCGTCCAGCCGCAGGCTGCCGTGGTGGGCCTCAACGATCTGCCGGGCGATGGCCAGCCCCAGGCCCGTGCCGCGCGGCTTGGTCGTGAAGAACGGATGGAAGATGCGGTCCCGGAGCTCGGGCGGGATGTTCGTCCCGGAGTTGCGCACGAACACCCGCACGCAGTCTCCCCCGTCGGGCTCGCCCCAGATGTCCACCGTGCCGTGCTCCGGCGTCGCGTCCAGGGCGTTGCGGATGAGGTTGGTGAACACCTCGCCGAGCCGGAACGGATCGCCCCACACGGGGGGCAGCGCCGCCGGGTCGCCGAAGGAGACGCGGATCCGGGGATCCCGCGGCAGCATGGCCACCAGGTCCTCGAGCAGGTCGGGAATCGTGACGGCCTGCCACGTCTCCGGCTCCGGATGGCTCAGCGTCAGCAGGTTTTCCACGAGTCGGTCCTGCCGGTCCACCGCCTGCAGCACGCGGTCGATGTATTGGCGGCGCTGGTCGGACTCCGGCAGGTCGGCCTGGAGCAGCTCGAGCAGCCCGCGGATGGTCGCCAGCGGCGTGCGGATCTCGTGGGCGATACGCGCGGCCAGACCGCCCAGGAAGGCCAGCTGGTCGGCGCGGCGGATCTCGTCGCGGATGCGGCGCTTCTCGGAGGCGTCGCGGAACACCAGCACCTGGGCGGTCGAGTCGGCGCCCCAGTCGCGGCGCTGGGCCGTGATCTCCAGCAGGAGCGAGGTCCCGGCCGTGGTGGTCACGGCGACCTCGTTGAGCTGCACGCGCGGGCCCGCGTCCGCGGTGTCATCGAAGAGACGCGCCAGCGGCTCGTTGCCGGCCTCGAGCGGGAACGGCCCGCCCGCCGACAGGATCGGGGCGCCGCGGAAGCGCTCGAGCTTGAGCCCCAGCAGCGCCTCGGCCGTGGTGTTGAAGGACAGCAGCGCGCCCTGCGGGTCGAGCAGCACCATGCCCTCGGGCAGGCGCGCGAGGATGTCGCTGTCGCGCACGAAGCGGTCCATGGACAGCGTCAGGCGACCGACGGCCGCGTCCAGCGCGCCCAGCTCGTCCCGCACGCGGGCCGGCGGGGTCGGACCGCTCTGCTGGGACAGGGCCTCGGCCCGCTCCACGATGCCGCGGATCCGGCCGGCGAAGCGCAGGCCCACGAAGAGGCCGCCGACCGCGGCCATGGCTCCGGCGGCGGCGGCGCCGGTGAACAGCAGCACGGTGAGCCGGGTCGCCTGGGCGCTGGACAGCTCGCTGGCAAAGGGACGGGCGAGGTAGAGCAGCAGCAGACCGCTGAGGGCGGCGGACACCGCCATCAGCAGCGAGAAGACCACGTAAAGCCGGAGCGAAACGCGGTAGGGCGAGGCCGGGACCGTCATGGCGCCGCCCCGCTACTTCATCTGCCCCTGCAGCGCCTTGCCGAGGAAGAAGATCGGCATGTACAGGGCAAAGATCACGCTGCCCGCGATGCCCCCCATGACCACGATCATCAGCGGCTCGATCAAGGTCGAGAGCGTGGCCACCGTCTGGTCCACCTGCTGCTCGTAGTACTCCGCCGCCTTGGACAGCATGGAGGGCAACGTCCCGCTCTCCTCACCCGTGGCGATGAGCTGGGTGACCATGCCGGGGAAATGTCCGGTCTGGCGCAGGGTGTCGGCGATCGTGCCGCCGTCGCGCATGCGCTGGGTCGCGGCGGCCAGGGCCTCCTCGATGACGATGTTGCCCACCACGCGCGAGACGGTCTCCATGGCCTCCATCAGCGGGATGCCGGCGTTGAGCAGCACGGACAGCGTCCGGCACGTCCGGGCCATGATGGCCTTGCGGATCAGGGCGCCGAAGATCGGCATCCGCAGCCGGATCTTGGCGAAGAAGTGGTTGCCCGCGCTGGTCTGGGCGAAGGCGAACAGCGCGGTGATCGCGATGATGATGAGGGCAAAACACAGGAAGAAGTAGTTGCGGAACGCGTCGCTGAAGGCGATCAGTATGCGCGTCGGCAGGGGCAGCGGCGCGTTGGCCTTGGCGTACACCTCCTGGAAGACCGGCACGATCTTCAGGATCATGACGATCAGGATCAGCAGGGCCACGACCAGGATCACCGCCGGGTAGGCGATGGCTCCCTTGACCTTGCGGCGGAGCGAGTCCGCCTTCTCGAGGTAGGTCGTCAGCGTGTCGAGGACCACGGGCAGCGAGCCCGAGACCTCCCCCGCCCGCACCACCGAGACGTACAGCGTGTTGAAGATGTGGGGGTGCCGGCCCAGGGAGTCGGCGAAGGTGGAGCCGGAGGTGATCGCGTCTCGGATCTCCTCGATCGCCTTCTTGAAGTGCTTGTTCGCCGCCTCGGCCGCCAGCGCTGTCAGGATTCGGACCAGGTGGAGGCCGCCCCCCAGCATGGCTGCCATCTGGCCGGTGAAGAGCACCAGGGTCCCGATCTTGACGCCCTTCGAGAAGCGCTTGAGCGCCTGCTGGAACCCTTCGATCACCGGCCCCAGGCTCAGGCCTCCGCCCAGGGCGGCGCCGGCGACCGGCCGCAGGGCCAGCACGGTCTGCCCCTGCTCACGGAAACGGAGAATCAGGTCCGCCTGCTCCTGCGCCTCCGCCCGGCCCCGCATGACGGCGCCACGGCGGTTCGCGACTTCGTATTCGAACATGGGCATGGCCTTACTCCTGGTCCGCCACGACGGACAGGATCTCCTCCAGGCTGGTGTGCCCCCGCGCCGCGTGGCGGAAGCCGGACTGCTTGAGGGTGACCATCCCGGCGTCCACCGCGTACTTGTGGATCGTGTCCCCGTCGGCTCCGTCGAGCACCATGCGGCGTACCTCGGCGGTGATCGAAAACACCTCGTAGAGCGCCATGCGCCCGGCGTAGCCGACGTTGCGGCAGTTCTCGCAGCCCCGGCCCCGGTAGAGCACCTTGGGCCCGGGATCGGGCGCGAACAGGGCCAGCTCGTCGGCGGTCGGCGTGTACGCCTCTTTGCAGTCCTTGCAGATCTTGCGCACGAGCCGCTGGGCCGCCGCCAGGCTCACGGCGGACGCGACGAGGAACGGCTCCACGCCGATGTTCACCAGGCGCGTCACCGTGGACACCGCATCGTTCGTGTGCAGCGTGGACAGCACCAGGTGGCCCGTGAGAGCCGCCTTGACCGCGATCTGCGCCGTCTCCTGGTCCCGGATCTCCCCGATCATGATGATGTCGGGATCCTGGCGCAGGATGGACCGCAGCGACCGCGCGAAGTCGAAGCCGATGTCGCTCTTGACCTGGACCTGCTGGATCCCCGGCTGGCGGTACTCCACCGGATCCTCGACCGTGATGATGTTCTTGCGTGGCGACTTGATGGCCTTGATGGCCGTGTGCAGCGTGGTGGACTTGCCGCTGCCGGTGGGCCCGGTGAGCAGCACCATGCCCCACGGCCGGCGGATCGCCTTCATGAACAGCTCGCGCTGGTCCTCCTCGAAACCCAAGTTCTCGAGGGTGTACCGCTCGACGACGGCCTCCTTGTACAGGAGGCGCAGGACCACCTTCTCCCCGTACACCGTCGGCAGCGAGGAGACCCGGAAGTCCACGTCCTGACCGTGGATGCGGGACGAGAAGCTGCCGTCTTGCGGCAGCCGGCGCTCGGCGATGTCCAGGCGCGAGATGATCTTCAGCCGGGAGACCACCGCCAAATGGAGCTGGCGCGGCACCTCCAGCAGGTCGAACAGCAGACCGTCGATGCGGTAGCGCACCCGCGTGCGGTCCTCGTGGGCCTCGACGTGGATGTCGGAGGCGCCGTCCATGGCCGCCCGCGTCAGGATGTAGTTCACGACGCGGACCACCGGGGGATCGTCGGCCTGGGTCCGGAGGGTTTTGAGGTCCTCCGTCAGCTCGGTCGTGGCCGTGATGTTCAGGCTGATGCCCAGGTCGTTGCGGAGCGCATCGTCGATGCCTTCCGTTGAGACCATCCGCCGGTACATCTTCTCGATGGCTTCGGCGATGGCGCTGCCGGGGCCGATCTTGAAGTCCACCTCGAGGCCGGTGGCCCGGCGGAGATCGTCCAGCGCCACGACGTTCAGCGGATCGGCCGTCGCGACGATGAGCTTGCGCCCCTGGCGCTGCGCGGCGATGACGCTGTGCTGGCGCGCGACCTCCTCCGGCACGAGCTTGACCACGTTCATGTCGAGCGCCTGCAGTTCCTGGCGCGTGATCGGCTCCTTGCGGAACTGCGCGCCCAAGTACTTGAGCAGCACCTCCTCGTCGATCAGCTTGAGCTCGATGAGGACTTGCCCGAGGCGCTCGCGCGTCTTGCGCTGCCGCTCCAGCGCGGTGTTGAGCTGTTCCTGTGACAGCACCCCGTCGTCGACCAGCATCTGGCCGAGGGTGCTCCAGCCGCGGCGATCGTGCCCCGAGCTCACTCGCAGCTCCTTCCGTTGGGCTGCAGCTCCGCCAAGCGCCGCGTGACGTCTTCGCGGTAGGGATTGGCCGTGTCGCTCCGGCTCATGAAGCTCCGGTAGTGCAGCGCGGCCTCGCGACAGCGCCCCTGCCCGTCCAGCGCCACGGCCAGATTGCGGTGGGCCTCGGCGTGGCTGGGATCGACCCGCAGCGCACGGCGCAGCGCGCCCACGCCCTGGGTGGCCTCGCCCTGCCGGATCAGCACCACCCCCAGGCTGTTCCAGGCCTCCGCGTCGGAGGGGTCGAGTTCGACGGCTTTCGTGAGCAGGCGGGAGGCTTCCTGGAAATCACGCGCGCGGGCCGCATCGAGCCCCTCGCCCACGAGCGCGCGTGCGCGGTCGCGAGCTCTCGAACCGGCGAGCGTTGGCATAGAGGCGGGCCGGGCTGGCGCGAAAGCGACGGCCGCGGGCGGCGCGGGCCGGGCAAGGCGGACGGGGGGCGGGAGCGTGGCGGAGCCGCCACCACCTGGGGCCAGAACATGCGATCGGAATAGGGGCATGACTCCGAAAACTCCCATCGTTCCTACAATAACTAAAGCCGCGAGCCAATGCCACTTCCCCCTCCAGGCCCGCGGCCCGGGGCTCAGGCTGGGGATACCCCCCACCCCTTGGGGTCGAGGCGCCCCCTTGTCCATCCTCGTGAGGCGGTCGGCGAGGCGGCTCATCGATGTGTCCCGCTGGGTTCCCGCTCGGTCGCCCGGGGCCGGCTCTACCGCGGCCGCGAGTCCGTGATGGCCGGGCTGAACCGGCCACCCGTGACGCGTGAAAGTGCCATGGTGGTCCGCGGCCCCACGATGCCGTCCTCCGACAGCTGCATGTCGCGCTGGAAGCGCTGGACGGCCTGCTGAAGCCGGCCGTCATAGGCGCCCGGCAGGGGCGGCGAGAGGTAGCCGAGCTTCTGCAGCCGCAACGCCAGCGTGGCAAGAACCGTCGGCGACATCGCCTGGAACGGATCCGACGGCAGCAGGTCCACGTTGCGCCAGATGACCCACGCCGACCGGGTCCACGCCGCCTCGAGGCTGTCGGCCTTGAAGCGCACGGCCTCCCCGGCGGAGCCGACGAGCGTCACCGTGTCGCCGTCCACGCGCCGGAGCAGATACGGTCGCCACGTGGGCGGCTCGAGCACCTCGACCAAGGCGGGCAACCCGATGCCCCGCAGCTCGGCGAGGCTGGTCTCCGGCAGGAACGTGGCCGAGAGCTGGTAGCGCTCCGCGATCGCGGCGATGTCGGGGGCTCCGTCGGGCCCGGCGGGCCATCCGGCCAGCGCGGCCGGGGAGAGATCGTCGTCCACCCCCCAGAGCCGCAGAGCCCTCGCCAGCAGGGCGCGGACGCTGTCCCATGTCACGGGCGCCGGTTGAGGCCGCTGAACAGGGGCGGCCGCCGCCACGCCGGGCACCTCGGCCGAAGGCGCCGGCTGCGCGATCGGCGCCGACGGAGCCGTGGGCGCGGGTGGGGACGCGGCAGTCGCGGCCACGGGAGCGGGAGCCCCGGGCTTGGCCGGCGCCGCCGAGCGGAACGGCAGGGCGGGCCAGCCGCCCCAGTAGGCGGCCGCGCCCCCGCCCACGACCAGAGCGAGGGCCACGCCGGCCGCCAGGGCCGCGCGCCGGGCTCCCTGGCCCGGCATCCAGCTCTTCGGGTGGCGGCGCCGGCCCGGCCGGCCGCCCTCCAGGTTGCCGATGGCGGTGCCGACCAGCGCGGGCGTCACCTCGCGCACGCGCGTGCTGAAGGCCGCCATGAGGGCGCGGTCGCACACGAGGTTGATCACGCGCGGGATGCCCCGGCTGTAGCGGTGAATCCTGGCCATGGCACTGCGCGTGAACGGCAGGGC
This sequence comes from Methylomirabilia bacterium, assembly GCA_041493605.1. GTDB lineage: Bacteria > Methylomirabilota > Methylomirabilia > Rokubacteriales > CSP1-6 > DASSSH01. Next base: position 14,802 of record JBGPZD010000020.1, on the reverse strand, counting down.
GCCGGGCAGCCCGGCGATGCGGAGGCGGTGCTCGATGTACCGGAAGGTCTCCCGCTTCGGCAGCGGCCCCAGGTAACACCGGATCGCGATGCGCTGGTCCAGCTGCCGCAGCTCGCGCAGCTTCAGCGTCTCCTCCAGCTCCGGCTGGCCGACCAGGAGGATCTGGAGCAGCTTGCGTGTCGCCGTCTCGAGGTTGGAGAGCAGGCGGATCTGCTCGAGCGACTCCACGCTCATCTGCTGCGCCTCGTCCAGGATCACCACCACGGTCTTGCCCTCGCTGCCGGCCGCCAGCAGGTACTGGGAGAGCGTTGTCATCAACTCCCCGCGGGTGCCGCCGCGTCGCTCGACGCCCAGGTCGTCGAGGATGGTGCCGATCAGCTCGGCGTCGGAGAGGTGGGGATTGAGAACTAGGGCGCTCTGGACGTCATCGGGCAGCTCGCGCAGCAGGGCGCGGCACAGCGTGGTCTTGCCCGTGCCCACGTCGCCGATCAGGGCCATGAGCCCCTTCTGGCTCGTGATGCCGTAGAGCAGCGACGCGAGGATCTCGTGATGCCCCTTCGACCGCAGCAGAAAGCGCGGGTCGGGCGTCAGGACAAAGGGCGGGTCCTCGAGGCTGAAATACGCCTCGTACACCGGGCCTTACCTCTTGTCGACTGGCGGCGTCAGCCCGAGCACCGTCGGGGTAATGATCACGATCAGGTCCTGGGTGTCCGTGCTGATCTCTCGGCTCTTGAAGAGCCAGCCCAGGATCGGGATATTGCCGAGCAGCGGCACCTGGCGCACGGTCCGGTTGACGTTGTCCGACAGCACGCCTCCGATGACCAGCCGCTCGCCCTCGCGCACGACCACCTGGGTCTCCGCCTTCCTTTTGAAGATAGGAGGGTTGCCCCCGATGGCCTTGGTGAAGTCCGGCTCGTCGTGGTTGATGGTTACCCTCATCCGGACCTTGGTCTCATTGTCTTCCTTGATGACGTTGGGCGTGACCTGGAGCATCAGCAGCGCGTCCTTGAACTGCACCTGCTGCGTGCCCAGGTCGGCCACGCCCGTCGTGAACGGCACCTCGAAGCCGCGCTGGATGAGGGCCGTGGTGTTCTCAACCGTCACGATCTTGGGCTCGGCGATCGACTTGGCCTTCCCCTTGGCCTCGAGGGCCTGGATGGCAAGGTTCAGGTTGTAGTCCCGCGCCACGATGCCGAACAGCGCGTTCAGCGCCGCCGGCGCGCTGGTCGGCAGGTTGGCCGTGGGCAGGTTGACGAGATTGCCGCCGACGGGCCGGCCCGTGCTCGGCGAGATCGGCAGGAATGAGCTGCCGGAGAAGTTTGGGTTCTGGGTGTACGTGCCCACAACGCCGATACCTGCGCCCGTGAGGGGAGAGAAGCCGCTGCCCAGCAGCGCCGGGTCCCGGCCCGCGACGGGCTGGCGGATCAGGGCGCCGCCCCACGCGATGCCCAGCTGGTCCAGCGCGTTCTGGCTCGCGATCACCATTTGCGCCGCGATGTGAATCTGGGGCAGCGGGATATCAATCTTCTCCTTGATGAGCTTCTTCAGCCGCTCCAGGTCGTTCTCAAAGTACCGGATGAAGACGGAGTTGGTCGGCTTGAAGGCCTCGATCGCGAGGCCATAGGCGAGCACGTCCCGCGCGGAGGGCCCGGACTCGGCGACCGGCACCGCCTGCGGTGCTGCCGGCGGAGCCCCCGGCAGTCGCTCGAGAATGTTGATCGGCGGCGCGGGCTGGTACTGCGACGGCAGGACCTGCTGGCCTGGGCCAGCCGCGCTCCGCAGCCCCAGGATGGCGCGGATGGTCGTGGCCGCGAGCTCGGCGTCCGCATACTGCAGCTTGATCATCTCTTCCTTGACGGGCCCGCGCTCCTTGATGAGCTCGGCCTCGCGGTCTTTGGCATCCGCCTCCCGGATCTTGACGCGCGCGTCGGCCTCCTTGGTCTTGAGCTCGGCCTCGCGCACCTTGCCCGCCACCGAGGCGAGCGCGCGCGCCCCTTCCTCGCGCTGGATGCGCTCGGCGGTGCTCACCCGCAGGGCCACGCCCTGCTCGATGCACTGAAGGTTCGCCGACTCGATGATGGTCTGGAAGACGTCGCGCACTGGTACGCGGTAGAAGTCGAGGGTGACGGCACCGGCCACTTCGTCGGTGACCACCATGTTGATCCGGTAGTGCTGGGCCAGGAGGCGCAGCGTGGTCTGGACGTTGGCGTCGCGCAGGTTCAGCGAGACGAGCTCGGTGGACAGGCGACCGTAGCAGGCGTCCTGGGCGACCACGACCGGCGCGGGGAGCAGCACAAGCGCGGCCAGGCCCAGGGTCAGTCCGGGGACAAGTCGGGTGTTCTTTATCCAGTGCGACACGGCTAGCCTCACCTCCTTGGTCCTTGGGATGGGGTTCCGGGTTGTGGCGGCTGGGGCTCGGAGGGCCCCTGCGGACGCGCGGACCCGCCCGGCGCGGGGACCGCGATGTCGGGCAGAGTCAGCCGGCGCGGCGCGCCGTTAGGTTGGCGAAGCAGGACCACGCGGTCCGTGATGTCTTCCACGCGATGGCCCCGCACCTTGTCGCCGACCTTGACGATGGTGTTGTCCACGATGGCCAGAAAGCCGCCGGGGAAGCCCACGATACCCTGCAGCTCGAGTTCGCCCCTGGGCCCGGCGGCGACGGCGGGCCGGGCGGTGGGCTCGACGCCGAAGACAAACGGATCGCGGGCCGGCGGCGCGCCGCTCGTGACGGGCGTGACCGGCACCGGCAGCCCGACGGCGGGCCCGGCCGGCGGCGCGCTCGGAGTCAACTGGATCCCGCTCTGCTGCGAGGCCTGATTCAGAATGTCCCTCGTCTTGGGGGTCAGCTCCATGGACGCCATCCGGAACTTGGCCAAGACCTCGGTCTCCGTCAGCGCGCCGAGCGGCCTGCCGTCCCGCGGCTGCATCGCGCCTGGCGGCCCTTCCCTGGGGGCCTCGGTGAACGACACGTTCTCGAGCACGCCGCGCTCGGATTCGACCCGCGCGGCCACCCCCCTCAGCTCGTGGTACGGCCCGGTGATCTCAATACTATGCCACGACTTGCTGAATTGCGGCGTGCTCTGCCGCTCGATGGAGCCGATGGTCGTGACCTTGAGCCGCGAGCCCTGAGCGAGATCGGCCACGCGCCGGATGAAGGCGGCCGGGTCGGCGCCGGTCGCGGTCCAGCTCATCTCCTGCAGCAGTTGGGCGTTCGCCCGCGCTTCGGCGATGAGCTCCTGCTCGCGCTGCTTGATCGCAGCCGCCAGCTTGATCCGCTCCGCGTCCACCTCGTTTGCGCGCGTCGACACCGCGCGCCACCAGGATAGTTCGAAGAAAAAAACCACCAGGAAGACCACGGCCACGGCGACCCAGGCGATGGCCAAGTCACGCTCCCTCACCGGCCGATCTCCGACAGGACGATGGTGATCTGAAGGAATTTTTCACCCGGGCCTTGCGCGGGCGCCGCCACGTTCACGGTCGCGGACGTCGGCTTGATCTCCCAGTTCTTCAGCTGAAAGCGCTTGTTCACCGCGGAATCTTTCATCAGCCCCGCCATGAACTGGGCGATCTCGAGCATGTTGGGGCTGCCGGCCTTGAGGGCCGTCACCGCTTCGATCCTGAGCTCGCCCTCCCCCGCCGGCTGGGCCGCGGGCGCCGGCTGGCCGGGAGCGGCGGGCGGCGCCGCGGACCGCAGGGCTTCGACCCTGAGGAGCTTGAGTGTCGGAGGAATCTGCTGGCTCAACGCGGTCATCACTTCGGCCCACCGGACCTGGCGCTTGGCTTCGACGGCGAGCGCCTGGAGATCGGCCTTGAGCACGCGCACGTCGCCATCGCGCCGGGCCAGGTCCTGGCGGAGGCGCGGCAGGTCGCTCTCGGGGCCGGACAGCCGCCACGAGATGACGAGCGGGAAGGCGGCGACGATCACCAGCACCACCCCGAAGCCCACGGCGGTCAGGAGGAGGCGCCGGCGCCCCTGGGTGCCGACGAACCAGTCCTGCCAGGTCTTGGCTACCCGCCCTGGGTGAAGCAGGTCGACGGAGAACCGCGCGGTCATAGTCCCCGGAGCGCCAGGCCGAAGGACTGGAGGAACTGGGTGCCGACCTTGCCCTCCTCGGCCTCCTGCGCGGCCTTGACCTCGACGGCCTTGAGGGGGTCCATCGACTCGAAGGGCGCGTTGAGACCGAGACGATCCGAGAGCCAGCGGCCGATGAGCGGAATCTCCACCCAGCCGCCCAGCGCGTAGCGCGGCAGGCTCTCGCGGTCGTACTCGGTGCGGTAAAACGTGAGCGACAGGCGGATGTCCTCGGCCATCCGCTCCACGACCTCGCGGCAGGCGGCCTCAGCCTTCGGCCCCTCGGCCGCGCCCAGGGTGCGCGCGAAGGTCTCCGTCGAGTAGGGCGAGACCTGGAAGGCCACGCGCAGCTGCTCGGTGAAGGCCTCGGCGCCGACCTCGAGATAGCGCGCGACCACCGGGCCCTGCTCGCTGTAGACGCACAGCACCGAGGATTGCCGGCCGATGTTGACGACCACCAGCAGCTCTCCCGGCTCAAGCCCGGTGAGGTGGAGCGCGCCGTTGAGGATGGCGAGCGGCTCGATGTCGAGAATCTGGAGATTCACCGCGGCCTGCCTCAGCAGGGTCGTGCGCTCCTCGAAGAGCTGTTTGGGGGCGCTGACCGAGAGGATCTCGTTGGAGACGCCGTCTTTGGAGCGCCGCAGCACCTGGGCGTCGAGGATGGACTCCTCGGGCGGCAGCAGGCCCAGCTCGCGATACTGCATCTCCAGTGCGGCGATCACCTTGGAGGGCGCCAGCGGCGGCAGCGACACCTGCCGGATGACGACCTCGGGCCCGCCCACGGAGGCGACGACGGGCTCACTGTCGGCGCCGGCCTGGGCGAGGGCGGCGTGGATGGCCTGGCTGACCTGCGGCGCCTGGGCGTCGGCCTCGAGGGCAACGCTGCCGTAGCCGGCGACCGCCACCTCGGCGCCGCGGGCCTCGAGCGTCAGGGCCTTGACGGACCCGCTGCCGACGTCCAGCCCTACGGACCTACGCCTGCGGAAAAGCTTCCCGAGCATGGCTCCTCCGGCCGCCCCTGCTGCCCCGCGGCACAGCATTCCCCCCGGCCAGGCACACCTGTCTGAGGGGGGAGACTATATCAACCGAAGATACGAATCCCCAAGGAAAAACTCGGCCTTACTGATACCCACAATTAGCGGTGGGGGTGCTCGACACGGCCCCCGGTCGGCAGACCATCCAGAAGCGCGGCACGCTGTCGACGCGCCAGCGGTCGCCGGAGGCCCCGCCCCCGGGCAGCTCCTCCGGGATCTTGCGCAGGTCCTGGGCCGTGGCCTGAAAGACATACGGGTCGGGCCCGCCGCCGGGGGTGCTGCACGGGGCGGCGCTGGCGTTCTGGAAGCAGAGATGGTCTCCCCGCAGCGAGCCGATGATGTCGGTGTCCCGGCGGATCGACATGCGCTGGTCCGTCCACACGTAGGCCATCACGGTGTTCACGTTGTCGAGCGACATGCCGATGTCCACGGTCCCGGCCGTGAGGAAGACCATCAGGTGGTCCTCGGCGAAGCGCTCGCCTGCCGGGCACTGAGTGCCGGGCGCCGCGGTCGAGACGGTGCAGTAGCTGACCAGGGTCTCTTCGAGCTGAAGCGACTGGCCGGCCTGCATGATGATGGCCGAGCCGCGGTAGGTATAGATCCGCTGTGTGGCGTCCGGGCGCGAGATTGCGACGGGCCACGGCCAATAGAGCAGGACGGGATTCGTCGGCGGGTTGGGATCAAGGCAGGTGGGAATGCCGAACTCCAGAGTCCGCGGCCGCTGGATCAAAACCCCCTGACTCGGGAGGTTGTACGGCCCCGGGTCACCGCCGAATCGACCCTGGTTCAGGGGGTTCGCCAGCGCCGACCGCTTCCAGCACATCTCGGCGGTAGTCACGACCCCGGCCTTGTTGGTGAACGTAAAAGTATGCCGGAACGGGGGGATGAGGTTGGTAAAGGACCCGCCGTAGCCATTGTTGAAAGAGTTCGGGTCGAAGAAGTTTGAGATGGTATGGACCCCGTCACCCCGGCACTCAGCCCCCGGCGCGCCGGCCAGGCAATTGGTCCCGTTCGGAACCACGCCGACCAAGTTGGCGCCCCGGACGACCATGAAGTCGGTCGAGTACGACGGGTAGGCCGCGCCATTGATGCCGGCCGGGTTGAGGAGAACAGGATAGGCTCCGGTCGGCGCGTTCCAGAGCGGCAGCTTGGGCGGCCGGTCGGGGTACGGCTTGGTGTAGTTGTTGTAGTCCACCCAGATCTGAGATCCAAAGCCGAAGGTGAACGCGTTGGTCGTGCACGGAAGCGGACAGCCGTCCGCCACGTAGACGCCGTCGATCTGCCCCTTGCCGCGGCGGGTATTGCCCCCCTGGCCGTAGGGGCCCGGATTGATGTTCGTCCCGGCGTCGGTGCTGGCGGCGAATTGCATTTGGGTGCTGGTGGTGTTGCCGAAGATCCGCAGCTCGGCGCCGAGGGACTCCACCAAGTTGGCGCCGCCCCCGCAGTTGGTCTGGGGCGGGCAGACGAGCTGGCGGCGCAGGATGCGGTCCAGCTCGTAGGTGCCGTCGAGGATCCAGTAATTGTTCCGCATGCCGTCGCCGGCGCCGCCGTTGAAGTGGATGACCGGGTTGCTGGTCGTGAAGCCCAGCGCCTGCACCGTGCCGGCGACACGGAACCGGCCGTCGATGGCCGGGTTGGGCGCGCCGGTGGAGCCGGCGGCCGTCAGCGCGGCGGCGAAGGGCGAGGTGGACGTGGCCTTGACCAAAGTCTGGATCATCGCCGTGCCGTTGAAGCCCGGCGGCCCGTTCGCGGTGCCGGTGCTCCGGAGGAAGACCAGATTGGCGCAGACGGTCGGCGTGCCCGTGTCGGGGATGCACTCCTGGCCGTAGGGATAGGTGAAGCCCGCGCCCTGGGAGATCGGGTTATTGGCCTCGGCGACCAGGACCAGCTTTAGCTCGAGCGCGTAGGTGCCGCCGGGGTCCGTCCCCGTGGCCGGCACCGTGACGTTGGCGATGTTCATCAGCCGGTACTGGGTCGCGTCGCAGGCCAGGGGCGTGCAGGTCGGACCGTTGACCGCGTCGGCCCAGCTCGCGGACGAGTAGGCGTCGGCCAGGAAGCCGGTGCGCAGCTCGCGGATGCCCCGCTCGAGCCCGGCCTGGGCGACGGAGAGCGCCCGCGCATCCGCCTGGCTGGTGCTGGCCAGCTGCCCCTCGATCTGGGCCAGGTCGAACAGAGCCAGCCCGAGGATGGTCATGGCAAAAATGAGAACGAGGGCGATGACGATGACGCTGCCGCGGTCGTTCCGCAGACCCGAAGCCGTGGGCATCACCTTGGTCTCCTCAGTTGCGCGTGGTGACGCTGAAGCCGAACCGCTGCCCCAGGAAGTTGGTGGCGCTGAAGGCGCCGCCGTTGTAGTTGGGATTGTAAATGGTGCCGTCCGTGAGGTCGAAGGTGACGTCGATCAGCGGGCTCTGCACCGAGCGCCCCACCGCGGTCCCCGGGGCACACCCGCCGCCCGGCTGGAGGCAGGTGACCCCTGTGAAGGTGGTGTTGCGCACCTGGAGCTGGGCGCCCAGCCTCGCCGCGACCTCGCTGCCCATCAGGGTCAGCATGTTCTCGATGGTGCCCCCCGTGCATCCGGTCCCCACCGCGAACGCGGCGATCTGGCAGAGCATGAGGTCGCCGTTGGTGTCGGCGCTGGTCGTGCTCTGGTAGATGCAGCGCACCGTCCCGTTGGCGTCGAGCAGCACCAGCGCGGTGCCGTTGGTCGAACCGTTCGGCCCGCAGTCCACGACCTGAACGGCCACCGCGTTCTGCGCCAGCCGCACGATCCGCTCTTGGAGCAGGGTCCCCTGGCGCTGGACATAGGCCTGGGAGCTGCCGCGGTCGAAGGCCTGCTGGGTGGACACGAACACGCCCACGAGCGCGCCGGCGACGATGGTGAAGATGCCGGCCGCCAGCAGGAGCTCCAGGATGCTGAAGCCGCGCCGGTCGCGGAGTAGGCCGACAACGCCACGAGCCATCATCGCCGCACCAGGATCAGCTGCATCACGACCGGCTGCGTCTGTGGGTCCGTGGTGCCCAGGGCCCCGCCGTTGTTCGCCCGTACCGTGACCACCACGCGCTTGGCCTCGACGGCCGCTTGGGCGGGCGCGCAGTCGCCGGCGTTCGCCCACGCGGTGGCGAAGTCGTTGGGGCAGACGCCGGTGATGATGGTGGTCCGCTCGTAGCCCGGGTTGCTGGCGATCGCCGCGAAGGCTGTCTCCTCCCGGTTGTCCGCCAGCGCCTGGACGCCGAAGCCCCCCGCACGGATCTGCTCGATGCGCTGCTGGGCGAGCTGGAGCGCGACCCGGTTCGTCCCCTGCGCCTGGACCAGGGCCTGCCCGGTGCTGTACATCATCGACAGGCCGAGGACGCCGACGGCGACCAACAGGGCCGCGATGACGACCTCGAGCAAGGAGAAGCCGGCCTGGCCGCGAAGCAACCCCAATTTGGTCAAGGGTCTACAAATTTTTGGAAGGGTTCGGGTCATCTCCATGCCCCTCCGCCCATGCCGACCCGGGCCAAACCGCGCCTGGCCGCACTTGCCGGAGCGTCGAACAGCCCAACAAAATTAGGTAGTTTCGTAGCGCTCAACTCTACTCTCTGTGTTTCGGTCTGTCAATGGCCGAGTAGACGTCTCCCCGGCCTCATCCAGCCGGCCAATTACGCTACAAGGACCATGCCACCGCGTTCTGGGTAAATGGCGGTCATTGTTGACCGAAGAGGCCGTCGGCGGGCTGGCGGACCAGGGGTCACCCAGCGGGCCTGGAAGGCCGCAGGTCGAAGGAGCGGTCGAGCCGCAGGGGGATGGCCAGGATGGTCTCGCTGCCGTAGGTGATGACCGGCTGGGACCAGTGCAGGGTGACCCGGATGGCGCTCCGCTCCGACACCACCTCGAGGTTGCGCGAATCGATGGGAAGCCCGGCGCGCTGGGCGCCCAGCAGAATGCCTGAGCGCACGTCGGCGACGAACTCCGGGGTGGGAGCGTCAGCGGCACCCCCGGTGCGCTTCGCACGGCTGGCGGCGTCATCGAAGGCCTGCTCGGTGAGCGCGCGCATCTGGAAGTAGACGGCGCCGGCCGACACCAGCCCGTAGCCGGCATAGCCGAGGACCACGATCCAGAAGAGCAGCAGCACGAACGACCGGAATCTCATCGGGTGAGGCCCGTTCCGCCCCCGTCGAGCATGGCCCAGTGTAGACTTTTCGGCGCGCCGAGGGCAACACCCCTTGTGCTAGGCTGGGCGCGGTGAGACTGGTCGGCCCTTCCTGGCGCGTCCTCCTGGCGGGCAGCCTCGTCGGCCTCGTGGTCGCGCTGGCCGCAGCCGCCAACCCGTTGCACTTCTTCGAAATCGCCGAGCTCAAGGCGCTGGACGCCCGCTTCAGCCTGCGCGGTGCCCGCCCGCCCGCCGCGCCCATCGTCGTCGTCACCATCGACGAGGACTCGTTCGACGGCCTGAACCTCGCGTGGCCCTGGCCCCGCGCGCTCCACGGCAAGTTCCTGGACATCGTGAGCCGGGGCAAGCCCGTCGCCATCGGCATGGACATCCTCTTCTCCGAGCCCTCGTCCCGCGGCCCGGCAGACGATCGCACCCTGGCGGTGGCGGTGGCGCGCGCCCGAAAGGTCGTCCTGGGCGCGGCGCTCACCGAGGTGGACGCCGCGGGCTCGGACAAGGAGAGCATCAATGCCCCGATCCCCGAGATCCGGGAGGGAGCGGCGGCCTTCGGCATCGTGAACTTCGACCGCGACGCCGACGCTTTCGTGCGGCGCACCGCGCTCATCCGGCGCTTCCAGAATGATCCCCGGACGTGGAACGGCTTCGACCTGGAGATCTACCGGCTGGCGGCCGCCGCGGGTCTGGCGCGCGCTCCGCTGCCGCCGGGGTCCGAGGTGCTCATCAACTTCAGCGGCGGGCCCGGGTCCTTTCCGCGGTTCCCGTTTCATCGGATTGTCACCGGAGAGATCCCACCGGAGACCTTCGCCGGCAAGATCGTGTTGGTCGGCGCCACCTCGCCGACCCTCCACGACGTCTTCGCCACGCCGTTCGCGCCCGAGGGCGACATGCCGGGCGTCGAGATCCACGCCCACACGCTGGAGACCCTGCTCCGGGGCATCCCGATCCGCCGCGCGCCCGCCCTGCTGGTCCCCATCCTCACGATCGTCGCGGGGGCGCTGGCCGCCTGGGCCGCGACGGCGCTCCGGCCGCTGCCGGCCTTCGGCGTGGCGGCAGGGGCCGCGCTCGCCTATCTGGCGGGCTGCCACGCGGCCTTCCTCTGGGGCCGGTGGTGGGTCGAAATGGTGCCGATGCCGCTCACGCTGGGGATCGCCTACGCGGGCACGGTGGCGAAGAACTTCACCCAGGAGCAGCGGGAGAAGCGCCGGCTGTCGCGCTTTTTCTCTCCGTCCGTGGTCAAGGAGATCGTCCGCCACAAGGACGACGCCAACCTCGAGGCGGGGCGGCGCCGCATGACCGTGCTCTTCTCGGACATCCGCGGGTTCACGTCGATGTCCGAAAAGATGACGCCGGAGGACGTCGTCACCTTCCTACGGGAGTACCTGACCGTGATGACCGAGGCCGTCTTCAAGCACGGCGGCACCGTGGACAAGTACATCGGCGACGCCATCATGGCGCTCTACAATGTGCCCTTCGAGGCGCCGGACCACGCGGCCCAGGCGGTGCGCACGGCGCTGGAGTTCCAGGAGCGGCTCAAGCCGCTGGCCGAGCGCTTCACGGCCCGGTACGGCGGGACCCTGGCCTGCGGCGTGGGCATCCACACGGGGGATGCCGTGGTGGGCACCATCGGGTCGGAGCAGCGCCTCGAGTACACGGCCATCGGCGACACCATCAACCTGGGCTCGCGGCTCGAGGGCCTCACCAAGGACTTCAACGTGCCGATCATCATGAGCGAGGCCACCTACCTCGAGGTCCAGGACTTCATCGGGGCGCGGGCCCTGGGCGAGGTGACCATCAAGGGCAAGGCGATTCCCGTGAAGATCTTCGCCGTGCTCCACCACGGGGCTCGCCACGAGCCGAGGGTGGCCGTCGAAGGCCGGGCGATCGTGTCCGACGGCGAGCTCACGGTGACGGCCGAGATCGCTGACCTCTCGCGCGGCGGGGCGGCCATCCGGGCCCTCCCCAAGCCGCTCGCGCAAGGGCAGACCGTGCGCCTCGAGCTCCATCCCGCCGGCCGGCCGCAGGCGATCACGGTGCCGAAGGCGGAGGTGATGTGGGCGCGGGACGACGCGGCCGGGCTGCGCTTCGTCGATCTCCCGGAGGCGGAGCGCGCCGCGCTCGCCGCCCTGCTCCCCGGCCGCCCCGGCCCCGGCCGCTGAGGCCGGCGCGGGAGCCGTTACTCGAGCGGCTGCCGGCCGATGACGGTCAGGTCCGCGAGGCGGTCGCCGTCGAAGTACAGCTGCCAGCCGGCCGGGTAGGTCCACATCTCCTTGGCGTGCGTCCTGACCTCGGGCCAGAACTGCCGGGCCGCAGTCTCCATCAGCTTCTCGTCCGAGACGACGGCGTCCGGCGCCCCGACGAGCACGGTGACTTCTTCCCGGGTCATGCCGACGGCGACGCGGCGCTGCACGCGGAACTGGCTGACCCGCGGCGAGACGAGCATGCCGGGCTGGCGGCCGATGTACGCGCTGACCCGCTTGTCGAAATCCTCCCGCCAGGCCGCCGTCTCGTCAAAGGTGGGCCCGCGCCCGTAGCCCTTCACGAAGCGCGCGAGGTATATCTCGTCGGCCGTCGGGCCCTCCGTGGCGCGCTGCACGGTGTCTTTCTGCGAGGCGCAGCCGGCCAGCAGGGCGAGCGCGAGCGCCGCCCGGAGGAGAGGAGCCGCGCGGCCGCGCACTAGCGGTCGCGTCCGGCCGAGATCTGGATGCTGATGGCCTGGTCCAGGTAGTCGAGGTCGAAGGGTTTGGGCACGTAGTCGGCGGCGCCGAGTTGCAGCACCTTGGAGGTGGTCTCGATGTCGGCGTTCACGGTGACCATGATCACGGGCAGGTTGGGGTACAGCGCGCTGATGTGCTTGAGCGTCTCGAGCCCGTCCATCTCCGGCATGGCCATGTCGAGCAGCACCACGTCCGGCAAGAACGTCTCGAGGGCGGCCAGCGCCTCCAGCCCGTTGCCGGCGACCCGGACTTCGTAGCCCTTGCCGGTGAGGAACTCCTGGATGACCAGGCGAACTTCCCGCTCGTCGTCGACGACCAGGATCTTCCCGGCGCTCATGGTCACTCCTCTCGACCCCATTCGGCGTTCTCCGAGGCGGCGATTGAGCCGCGGAGTTGGGCTGAATATTACCCCCCGCCGGGTGGAAGGGTCAACAAATGTGCGCGCCGCGCCGGGCATTGGGGCAGAATGATCGTACAGTGCGCGATGCACCCGCCGCCCCGTTGCCCGGCGCGCCCACGCCCGCCCCTGGACAGCCCGGCCCGTCCATACCGAACCCCCCCGCGCCGGTCCCACGGTCGGTGCGGTCTGCGGCGCTTGGCGGCGCCTTCGTAATGCTCCTGACCGCCGCCGCCTTCCTGCCGGCCGTCGGCAACGGCTTCGTCGACTGGGATGACGCCGACAATTTCCTCAGCAACCCGCACTACCGCGGGCTCGGCTGGGCACAGGTTCGCTGGATGTTCACGAGCACCCAGACGGGGCACTACATCCCCGTCACCTGGCTGACTCTCGGACTGGACTACGTGCTCTGGGGCATGAAGCCGGCCGGGTATCACGCCACCTCGGTCCTCCTGCATGCGCTCAACGCGCTGCTCGTCTACCTGCTGGCCCTGAGACTGCTGAGCCTGACGATCGCGAGCCGCGAGGGCGCGCGGCGCTGGGGCGCCGTCCTCGCGGCCCTGCTCTTCTCGATCCATCCCTTGCGGGTGGAGTCGGTGGCGTGGATCACCGAGCGGCGGGATCTCGTCATGGGTGCCTTCGCCCTGCTGGCGGTGCTGGCGTACCTCAAGGCGGTGCGGGCCGGTACTGCGGGTCGTCTGGAATCGCGCTGGCGGTGGGCGGCCCTCGGCTGCTTCGTGCTCGCCCTGCTGTCCAAGTCGGCCGCCGTGGGCCTGCCGGTGGCGCTGGTGGCGCTCGACTGCTATCCGTTGCGCCGAATGCACAAGACCGGCGGCCCGTCGCTGCGCCGGTTCTGGCGGCTCGCCGTCGTCGAGAAGGCGCCGTTCCTGCTGGCCAGCGGGACCGTCGCCCTCCTGATGCTCGCCATAGGCGCCCGGCGCGGCCTGATCACGCCGCTCGCCGCCCTCGGCATCCCGGAGCGCCTGGCCGTCACCGGGTACGGCCTCGCCTTCTATCTCTGGAAGACGCTGGCGCCGTGGCCGCTGTCTCCCCTCTACACGCTCTTCCGTCCGGTGAACCCGTGGAGCGCGACCTATCTCGTCCCCGGGCTCGTGGTGGTGGCGATCACGGCGGCCCTGGTGCTCGCGGGCCGACGCTGGCCCGCGGGTCTCGTCGCGTGGGTGTGCTACGCAGCCCTGCTCTTCCCCGTCATCGGCATCTTCCACAACGGCGCCCAGATCACCGCCGACCGCTACACCTATCTGGCGTGCCTGCCCTGGGCGCTGCTCGCCGGGGCCGGTCTCGCGTGGTGCCTCGAGGCGCGAGCGGCCGGGCGCCTCTCGCCGCGCGTCGCGGCCGCCGTGGCGGGCACCGCCGGCGCTCTGATCCTGCTCTTCACGGCGGCGACCGTGAAGCAGGTCGGCGTCTGGAGGGACTCCGTCACCCTCTGGCGCCAGGCCGCCGCGGCCGAACCGGCCAGCGACGTCCCCATCTTTTATCTCGGGTGGGCGCTGGCCGACGCCGGGCGGTTCGACGAGGCGCGCGAGCACTTCGAGCGCGCGCTCACCCGGGTGCCGGAGGAGCTGCCCTCGCTGCGCGCCCAGTTCCTCCTCCACCTGGGCATCGTGGAGCAGCGCGCCGGCCGGCCGTGGGCGGCCGAGCTCCGGTACCACGAGGCGCTCAGACTGGACCCAGAACATCCGGTGGCGCGGATCCGGCTCGGCGTGCTGATGCGGGAGCACGGCGACCGCGCCGGGGCCGAGTCGGAGTGGGCGCGCGCGCTCGCCCTCTCCCCGCAGTGGAACCGCTATCAGGTGTCGGAGATCCGCACGGCCATCGAGCAGGTCCCGCCGGCGGAGGCCGGACCGCGCGGCAGGCTGGCCCTGGCGTTCGCGGTGCTGCTCGAGCGGCACCGCGCCTCCGAGGAGGCGGAGGAGCAGTACCGCCTGGCCGCGGCCCTGCTGCCCGAGGGCGATCCCGCGCAGCGCGAGGCCTGCGAGCGGGCGCGGCGGTTGGCCCCGGGGGAACTCCTGCCCGCGGCGTGCGCCGCGCCGGCCCGATGATGGTCGCCGGCTCCCCGGCTTCCGGGGCGCGCGCGCGCTGGCTCGGCCACGGCGTCCTTGCGCTCCTGATCGCGGTGGCGACGATCGCCGCGTTCCTGCCCGCGCTCGGCAACGGCTTCGTCAGCTGGGACGACATCGCGAGCTTCCTCGACAATCCCCACTACCGCGGGCTCGGCTGGGCCCAGGTCAAGTGGGCGTTCACGACCTTCCACATGGGGCTCTATATGCCCCTGAGCTGGCTCACGTTGGGGCTGGACTATGTGCTCTGGGGCATGAACCCGGTCGGCTACCACCTCAGCAGCCTGCTGCTCCACGGCGCGACCACGCTGGCGTTCTATTTCCTCAGCTTCCGACTGCTCGGCCTT
>JBGPZD010000077.1:0-11392 GCA_041493605.1 Methylomirabilia bacterium | reverse complement strand
GGCACCGGGATCTTCCAGAGGGCGGTGAAGGCCTGGGGCTTTTCGTGCGGGTGGCTGGCCTTGATGACCTCCCAGTCCCCGGGCATGGGCTCGACGACCTCGACCGTCACCGCCTCCTGCTTGTGGTTGCGCAGGGTGATCTCCCACTCGACCTCGTAGAGGTTCGGGGCGATGCGCTTCCAGTCCTTCTGGACACGCTCGCCGACCACGTCGAAGGCCTCGCCCATCTTGATCTTGATGCGCTCGTCCTTCGGGGTGTGGTCGATCCAGTCCTCGCCGATGAGCTGCTGGCTGCCCGACGTGTCGGCCTTGTAGACGCGCACCTTGCCCTTGGGCAGGGGCATACCCAGGCGGTTCTCCTTGCTGTTCTTGAGCTCGAGGTAGACGCCGACCTTCTGGTTCGAGATGGGCATGCCGTACTGGGTGCGGTAGTAGTCGGCGGCGCCGTAGAAGATGAAGTGCTTGTCCACCGGGACGTCGGTGGCCGCCAGGAGCGAGAGCTGCTTGGTCTGATTGTCCTTGATGGTCGTGCGGCCGTCGAGCGTGTAGAGGTGGTACTCGAAGAACCCTTCGGACTTGAAGTCCCGGTCGGCCTGGCCGACGGACGCTGACTTGGCGGCCAGCTCCAGGGCGCGGCGCGCGCGCGGGGACTCGGGCGCGCGGTTGATATCGCCCGCGACCAGCTTGAGCGCCGCGTTGTTGTAGGTCGCGCCGCTCTTGTTGTCGATGGTCACCCAGCCCGTGAGATCGCTGCGGTTGTCGGCGGCGTTGATCACCATGACGTAGTCGGACTTCCAGTTGATGCCGCCGGTGAGGTAGGAGGCCTCGATCCTCTGGGGCGCCGGCTTGGTGTTGCGCAGAAGCCAGACGAGCGTCGGCTTGGAGACCAGGTTCTCGGGCAGCGAGGGCAGCACGAGATTGCCGTAGTAGCCCATGTGGATCTGGCCGTTGATCTCGTAGACCGGGCCCTGGGTCGAGAGGAGCGTGGCCTCCTGGAAGGAGCCGTTGCTCTGGTAGAGACGCACCTTGCGGCCGACGTACTTCTCCATGAGCTTCTGGCTGGTCAGCAGATCGTATTCATAGTTCTGCTCGAGGATCTTGAGCCCCGCGGGGTCGGTGAGCGACTTGAGGTGGACCGAGGTCGGGTCGATCTGGGCGGCCACGTCCATGAACTGGGCCTCGAGCATGCCGGCGTCGAGGCGGATCTCGCGAAGGTCTTTCACCAGGCCGAGGTTGCCGTTGTAGATGGTGACCATCACCTCGCGCTGGTCGTCGCGGGTGATGCTCACTGGCGCGGCCGCGACGACCTGGGTCATCGCGAACACTCCGAGCACGGTCAGGGCGATCAGGTGCTTCGTCATTGCCACGTCCTCCTGGGGTCGGCCAATAGCCGGATTGTCTGCTGCTGACCGGTTAGACAGGGGACGGGCGGGGAAGTTCCCGGGCGGTGCTACTCGAGGAGTCGTAGCCTCACGGGCACCTGCGCGGGCAGCTCGGTCGGCTCGCCCTCCACGGTCCAGCCGCCGATCTTCGCGAGGCCTTGAGTAAACTCCGCGTAGGCCGCCTTGGGTACGAGCACCTCGACCGTGGTCAGGGCGGGGTCGCGGCGGCGGGTCACCTCGGTGGCCTTCACGCGGGCCAGCAGCTCGCCGAGCGCCTGCTCGGCGGCGGCCCGGTCCTTCACCGTCAGGCGCCCGCTCACCGAGGCCCCGGAGACGACGCTCTTGCCGACGGCCCCCGGCGCCGCGAGGGGCGGGGCCGCGGGGGGCGCAGCCGCGCTCTGGCCCTTCTCTCCGGCGCCGTCGCGGCGGCGGTCGAGCAGATCGGGAGAGGACTGGGCGGGCCCGCCTTGGGACTGGCGCTCGGCCGCCCGCGGCGCGGCCACGTTCTCGGCCGCGGCTTCCTTCTTCGCCTCGAGGCGCACGGCGGGCGCGGGCTTTGACGCCGGCGGAGCCGTCAGCGGCTCCTCGGAGGGCAGCACGCGGGGGACCGACGCCAGCTTGCCGTCGCGCGTGTCGCGGTCCTTCTCCTGCTCGAGCTGACGCCGGGGCACGGCCGCCTTGGCCCGGGCGGGCCCGGCGATCGAGTCGACGGGCGGAGTCGCCGGCGCCTCGGGCCGCGGGGCCACCTGGGAAGCGGGCTCCCGCGCCGCCTGCTCCATCTCCGGCGTGCGCTCATACAGGTAGACGGCACCGATGGAAAGGAGCACGAGGACGGCGGCCTCGAGCGGCAGCTTCACGCGCAGGGGAAAAAACAGCCCGCGCAGCGCGCGGCTGTACCAGGGCACGGGAGACGCCGCCGCGAGGACGCGATCGACGAAGCCCACGGGAGCGCGCGGCCGCTCCACCCGGTGCAGGAGGGCGAGGGTCTGGCGAAAGCGCTCGAGCTCGCGGCGGCACTCGCCGCAGCCGGCGAGGTGAGCCTCGATCCCGCTCCGCTCCTCGGGGTCGAGCGCCTCGTCGAGGTAGGCCGAGAACGACTCGCGCGAGCCGGCGCAGTTCATCGGAGGAATCGCTCCATCTTGTCCTTCAGGTCCATGCGGGCCCGGTGCAGCCTCGACCGGACCGTGCCCAGCTCCAGCTCGAGCGTCTGGGCGATCTCCTCGTAAGACAGGCCCTCCAGATCCCGCAGGACGACCACGATGCGCCGGTCCTCGGGCAGCTCGGCGATGGCGCGATGAAGCGCGGCCTCGACCTCGCTCCGTTCGACGGCGGCCGCCGGATCGCCTTCCGTATTCGCCAGCCGCATCAGGGTCTCCTCTCCCTGGCGGGCCATCCGGCGCTCGCCGGAGGCCAGACGCGTGAGGCAGAGACGAGAGGCGATCGCGTAAAGCCACGTGGACAGCTTGGCGTCTCCGCGGAAATCAGCGAGCGCCCGGTGCGCGCGGAGGAAGGCTTCCTGGGCGATTTCCTCGGCCTCGGCGGCATTGCCCAGCATCCGTACCGCCACCCCGAAGACCAGGTGCTGGTAGGTCGCCACCAGCTCCTCGAAGGCCTTGGGGTCGCCGGCGCGGAGCCGCGCAACGAACTGCGGGGCGTCACCGCCTGCCTCATCTCGCACACTTAGACGATACCTCGCTCCGAAAGTTCCGCGTGAGGGAAAAGTGGGCGGCGCGGGCATCAAGGGTCCGAACCCCTATGGTAGACTCACGGCGTCATGACGAAGCGCGAGCGCGTCCTGTCGGCACTCGGGCGCAAGCCGGTGGACCGGCCGCCGCTGTCCTTCTGGCGCCACGCCCCGCAGGTGGATCACACCTCGCGCGGCCTGGCCGACGCCATGCTGGCGTTCCAGCGTCGCTGGGATCTGGACTTCATCAAGGTGATGTCGAGCGGCGTCTACTGCGTGGAGGATTGGGGGTGCAAGGTCGCCTATACCGGCTCCCCCAACGGCGCCAAGCAGTGCACGGAGCACGCGGTCAAGCGTACCGCGGACTGGGCCCGGATCCGGGTGCTCGATCCCGACGCGGGCGCCCTGGGGCGCGAGCTCGAGGCGGTGCGGCTCATCGTGAAGGAGAAGGCGGACGCCGTGCCCGTGCTGCACACGCTCTTCTCGCCGCTGACGATCGCGCGCAAGCTGGCTGGCGATCAGCTCGCGGCGGACCTGGCCCAGAGCCCCAAGGCCGTGCTGCAGGCCCTCGAGGCCATCACCGAGACCGTGATCCGGCACGCGGCGGCCGCGCTTGAGGCGGGCGCCGACGGCTTCTTCTTCGCCACCCAGACCGGCAGCCCGGACGTGATGAGCCGGGACGACAAGACGCGGTTCGGCCTGCTCTACGCCCGGCAGGCCCTCGAGAGCCTGGCGGGCCGGTCGGCCTTCACCTTGCTCCACGTCCACGGCAAGAACATCTACTTCGACGATCTGGCCTCGGCGCTGCCCGTTCACGCCATCAATTGGCATGACCGGCTGACCCCGCCCACTCTGGGCGAAGGCCAGCGCCGCTTCGGCGGGGCGGTGGTCGGCGGGCTCAGCGAGTGGAACACCCTGCGCGATGGGCCGGCCGCGGCGGTGGCCGCCGAGGCCCAGGACGCGATCCGCCAGACGGGCGGCGTCGGGGTGATGGTCGCGCCCGGCTGCGTGCTCCCGCTGGATGTGCCCGACGCGCACCTCGAGGCCGTCGTGGGCGCGGTGAAGGGGAGCCGCCCATGAAGCGATCGCTGATCTGGCTGGTCGCCGGCGTCCTCCTGGCCGCGCCCTCGGCCGCGCCCGCTCAGCCGGCGGGCGAGCTGAGAGTGGCCATCCCGTGGACCCCGGAGAATCTGGACCCCAGCATGAACCTCTCCTCCATCCGGGCGGCGGTCGGGGTGAGCCTGTTCGATTCCCTCGTCGGTCGGGACGCGGAGAACCGCATTGTTCCCCAGCTGGCCGAGTCCTGGAAGCTTCTCGACGACCTGACCTGGCAGTTCAAGCTGCGCAAGGGCGTCGTCTTCCACAACGGCGAGCTCTTCAACGCCGAGGCCGTGCGCTTCACCGTCGAGCGCGTGCTCGACCCCAACCAGAAGTCGCCGAACCGGGCCAATATCGCCGAGATCACGCGGGTCGAGGTGCTCGACGACTCCACCGTCAACCTGGTCACCAAGCAGCCCTACGCGGTCCTGCTCAACCGGCTGCTCGACTTCCCGATCCTGCCGCCCCGGTACACGGCCGAGAAGGGCAACGCCGCCGTCGCGCTCCGTCCGGTGGGCACGGGTCCGTTCCGCTTCGTCGAGCTCGTCAAGGACGACCGGCTCGTCGTGGAGGCCTTCGACCGGCACTGGCGGGGAGCCCCCAAGATCCGGCGGATCCTCTTCAAGCCGATCCCGGAGCCGTTCACCCGCGCCGCGGCGCTGCGGAACAACGAGGTGGACCTGGTCACGACGCTGCCGCCGAATCTCGCGCGGGAGCTGGGAGCCGTGGCCGGCATCCGCGTCCACAGCGTGCCGAGCACGTGGATCATCTACCTTGGGCTCAACGCGTTCAAGAAGCCGCTCTCGGATGTCCGGGTGCGGCAGGCCCTCAACTACGCCACCGACGTCAACGCCATCATCAAGAACGTGCTGGACGGCAACGGCCGGCGGCTCGATGGGCCGTTCACCCCCCAGATGTTCGGCTACGACGCCACGGTCAAGGGCTACGCGCACGACCCCGCCAAGGCGAAGCGTTTGCTGACGGAGGCCGGCTACCCCGACGGGGTCGAGGTCACCCTCG
Source organism: Methylomirabilia bacterium (assembly GCA_041493605.1). Lineage (GTDB taxonomy): Bacteria > Methylomirabilota > Methylomirabilia > Rokubacteriales > CSP1-6 > DASSSH01. The sequence goes on along the minus strand of JBGPZD010000077.1, from coordinate 6,208 downwards.
AGGCGCCCGCGGGCCGCTATCAGGGCGACAAGGAGATCGCCGAGGCCTTGGGCGGGCAATGGGCCAAGGCCGGCTTCAAGCCCCGGGTCCAGGTGGCCGAGTGGGGCGCCTACTTCAAGCGGTATCTGGGCAAGCAGTTCCAGGACGCGTACCTCCTCGGCCTGGGCGGGCCCATGCAGGACGGCGACGAGCTCTTCAACCTGGTCTCCTCGAAGGGCCGGGGGCTCTACTACAAGAACGAGCGGGTCGACCAGCTCTTCGACCTGGGGCGGAGCACCATGGATCCGGCCCGGCGCCGGAAGGTCTACGGCGACCTCGCCCGGGCCATGGTCGAGGACGCGACCTGGGTCTTCCTCATGCAGCAGGTGGACATTTACGCCACCCGTGACCGGCTGGTCTGGACGCCGCGCGCCGACCAGTGGATGCTGTTCCACGACGCGGTGCTGAAGTAGGCGAGTGAACCCTCAGTCAGGCGGCTGCCTTCGGAAGAGGCGACTCGCTCTTAGTCGCTGAAATTCCTTGCGGCCGCCGCGTCGGCCCACGGGGTTATCCACGGGCGGCCCACACGATCCGTGGACAGCGGTTGTGCTAATATCCGACGGTGCGTATGTCCTTGATCAACCTGCTCGATCTCCTGCCCTCCGAGCTTGAGACCCTGGCGGAATCCCTCGGCGCGCCCCGCTACCGGGGGCGCCAAGTGGCGACCTGGATCTACGCCAAGGGGGTGACCGACATCCGCGCCATGTCGGACCTGCCGCGGGAGTTCCGTGAGACCCTGGCCGAGCGGGCGGAGGTGGGAGTTCCCGAGCTCGAGCGGCGGACGCCGTCCCAGGACGGCAGCCAGAAGTTCGTGTTCCGGTACCCCGACGGCGCGCGCGTGCAGTCGGTGCTCATGCCGGACGACGACCGGCTCACCCTCTGCCTCTCGACCCAAGTGGGGTGCGGCTTCAGCTGCGCGTTCTGCTTCACGGGCACCATGGGGCTCGAGCGCAACTTGGGCGCGGGAGAGATCATCGGGCAGGTGCTGGGGGCCCGCGCCACGCTGGCGCCCGGGGCCCGGATCACCCATGTGGTGTACATGGGGATGGGGGAGCCGCTGGCCAACTACTCGGCGACCGTGAAGTCGATCAAAGTGCTCACCGATCCTCAGGCGCTCGGCTTCTCGCCCCGGCGGATCACGGTCTCGACCGTGGGACTGGTGAGCGGGATCGAGAAGCTGGCGAAGGAGAACCTGCGCGTCAACCTGGCCATCTCGCTCCACGCGACGAGCAACGAGATTCGGGACCGGATCATGCCCGTCAACAAGGGTTTCGCCATCGAGGAGCTCCTGGCCGCGTGCAAGCGCTTCCCGCTGCCGTTCCGCCAGCGGATGACCTTCGAGTACGTGCTGCTCGAGGGGGTGAACGACGCGACAGAAGACGCCCGGCGGCTCGTCCGCCTGCTCAAGGGCATCCGGGCCAAGATCAACCTGATCCCGTTCAACGACTGGGAGGGCTCGGGGTTCTCGCGGCCCCCGCTGCCGCGCATCCTCGCCTTCCAGAGCGTGCTGCTCGAGCACGGGATCCGGGCCACGGTGCGCTGGAGCAAGGGCGAGGACATCGGCGCCGCCTGCGGTCAGCTGCGGGAGGCGGTGCCGGTATGAGTGCGCCGGTGACGGTGGCCTTCGCCACGCTCGGGTGCCGGCTCAACCAGGTCGAGTCCCAGGAGCTGGGGGCGCTGCTCGAGAGCCGCGGCTTCCGCGTGGCGGGCGCCGGCGAGCCCGCGCACGTGTACGTGGTCAACACCTGCACGGTGACGGGCAAGGCCGACTTCTCCGACCGCCAGGCCATCCGGCAGATCACGCGCAAAAATCCCGCCGCGCTCCTCGTCGTGACGGGCTGCTATGCGCAGACCAATGCCGAGGCCGTGGCGCGCATCCCCGGGGTGGACCTGGTGCTGGGCAATGGGGACAAGTACCGGCTGCCCGAGCTGCTGGCGGATCTGGTCAACCGCCCACGGCTCGAGAACCCGAAGCCCGAGATCAGGCTGGGGGACATCGCCGCCCCGCGCGACATGCCCGGGGTCCCCGTCGTGAGGGGCACCGGCCGCACGCGCGCCTTCGTCAAGATCCAGGACGGCTGCCAGCACCGCTGCGCCTTCTGCATTGTGCCGGCGGCGCGCGGCCCGAGCCGCAGCCGGGACCCCAAGGTCGTGCTGGACCAGGTGCGGGCGCTGGTCGAGGCCGGCTACCGCGAGGTGACGCTCACCGGAGTGGACATCGGCCATTACGGCTGGGATCTCTTCCCGCGCGCCACGCTGGCGGCCCTCGTGCGGCAGGTTGCCGAGGTGCCCGGGCTTCGCTGGCTCCGCCTGTCCTCGGTGCTCCCGGCCTACTTCACCCCCGAGCTGGTCGAGGTGGTGACGACCTCGCCGGTGGTGGCGCCTCATCTCCACCTGCCGCTCCAGAGCGGGAGCGATCGGGTGCTGCGCCTCATGCGCCGGCCTTACAACGTGGCCATGTATCGTGGGTTGGTGGAGCGGCTGACCGCGGCCATCCCGCGGCTCGGACTCGGAGCCGACGTGATCGTCGGCCATCCGGGGGAGACCGAGGCGGACTTCGAAACGACGGTGTCGCTGGTGAACGAGCTGCCGTTCTCGTATCTCCACGTCTTCTCCTACTCCGACCGCAAGGGAACGGAAGCCGCGCGGCTCCCCGGGCGGGTCCCGCCGCCGGTGACGCGGGAGCGGAGCCGGCGCCTGCGAGCGCTCGGCCTCGAGAAGGGCCTGCTCTTCAGGCGGGGCATGATCGGAGTGCGGCGAGAGGTGCTCGTGCTGGCCGAGCGCGAGCGGGGGACGCGGCGGCTCGCAGGCCTGACCTCGAACTACGTGGAAGTGGTCTTCGACGGGCCCGATGATCTGGCTCGCCGGTTCGCGACCGTCATGATCAAGGACGCGAACGCCGAACGCACCGTCGCCACCCTGGAGGAGCCGGCCGCGTGAGAGCCAAGAGCGGGAGCATCGCGCCTGAGCCGGTCACCGTGGGCGTCGTCGGAGGCAGCGGCCTCTACGACATGGAGGGGCTCGAGGACGTCCGTTGGGTCAAGGTCAAGACCCCCTTCGGCGATCCCTCGGACGCCTACTGCGTCGGGCGGCTGGGCGACCGGCGCGTGATCTTCCTGCCGCGCCACGGCCGCGGCCACCGGGTGATGCCGTCGGAGCTGAACTTCCGCGCCAACATCTACGGCCTGAAGGCCCTCGGGGCGCGCTGGGTGATCTCGATCAGCGCCGTGGGGAGCATGAAGGAGGAGATCCGCCCGCTGGACCTGGTGGTGCCGGACCAGTTCTTCGACCATACCAAGCGCCGGGTGGGGTCGTTCTTCGGCGAGGGCATCGTGGCCCACGTCGGCATGGCCGATCCGGTATGCCCGCAGCTGGCCGATCTCCTCGAGGCGGCGGGGCGTGAGAGCGGCGCCACCGTCCATCGGGGCGGGACCTACCTCTGCATCGAGGGGCCGCAGTTCTCGACCAAGGGCGAGTCGCGGATCTACCGGCAGTGGGGCGTCTCGGTGATCGGCATGACCAATATGCCGGAGGCCAAGCTGGCCCGTGAAGCGGAGCTCTGCTACGCGACCCTGGCGCTCGCCACGGACTACGACGTCTGGCACGATGAGCACGCCGCCGTGAGCGTGGAGAGCGTCATCGCCAACCTCCTCAAGAACGTCGCGATGGCCAAGGTGGTGCTGCGGAAGCTGATCCCTCGCATCGGCAAGCCCTGCGGGGCCGGCTGCTGGGAGGCGCTGGCGAACGCCGTGATCACCAGCCCCAGGGCCTTCCCGCCGCGCACGCGAAAGCGGCTCGGGCTGCTGCTCGACAAGCACTTCCCCCCGAAGAGGAAGGGAGCGGCCCGTGGCTGACCTGGTCGTGGTGGGCTCGGTGGCGCTGGACACCGTCCGGACACCGTTCGGCCAGGTCACGGCGGCGCTCGGGGGCTCGGCGACATTCTTCTCCTACTCGGCCAGCTTCTTCACCCAGGTTCGGGTGGTCGCGGCGGTGGGCGAGGATTTTCCGCGCGAGCACCTGGATCTGCTGCGCAAGCGGGGCGTGGACATCGATGCCCTCGAGGTCCTGCCCGGCAAAAAGACCTTCCGCTGGACGGGGGAGTACGGCTTCGACCTCAACGAGGCCAAGACGATCGACACTCAGCTCAATGCCCTGGCGGAGTTCAAGCCCTCGCTCTCGGACGTGCACAAGAAGGCGCCGTTCCTGTTCCTGGCCAACATCGACCCCGACCTCCAGCTCGGGGTGCTGCGCCAGATGGAGCGGCCGATGCTGACGGCGCTGGACACCATGAACTTCTGGATCGAGGGCAAGCGCGACGCCCTCCTGCGCGTGCTGCGCGAAGTCGACGTCCTGTTGCTCAACGACACCGAGGCGCGCATGCTGGCCCGCGAGGCCAATGTGATCAAGGCGGCACGGGCGATCATCGAGATGGGACCGCGCGTGGTGGTGGTCAAGCGCGGTGAATACGGCTCGGTCATGGTCTCGGGCGGGGACTTCTTCTTCGCGCCGGCCTACCCGCTGGAATCGGTCTTCGATCCGACCGGGGCGGGAGACACCTTTGCGGGCGGCTTCATGGGCTACCTCGCCCAGCGGGGCCTGACCGACGCCGCCTCGGTGCGCAAGGCGATGATCTTCGGGGCCGTGATGGCCTCCTTCACCGTGGAGGACTTCTCGCTGGAACGGCTCAAGCGGCTCAAGTCGGAGGAGATCGAGGAGCGCTATGGAGCCTTCCAGGCCATGGTGAACTTCGAGCGTTGAGCATGGACGCCGCCCTCCAGGCCAAGTACGACCGGCTGGTGAGCCTCATCCGTGAGATGGGCAAGGTCGTCGTGGCGTTCTCGGGCGGCGCGGACTCGACCCTTCTGGCGCGGGCGGCCCGGGACGCCGCCGGCGACCGGGCCCTGTTGGTGACGGCCGACTCGGAAACCTACCCGGCCGCGGAGCTGGACGAGACGCGGCGGCTGGCGGCGCTGCTCGGTCTGCGCCAGGTGATCGTCCAGACTCGCGAGCTCGACAACCCCGAGTACGCGCGCAACGCGCCCAACCGCTGCTACTTCTGCAAGGAGGAGTTGTTCGAGAAGCTCGAGCCCATCGCCCGCCGCGAAGGTGGGGCGCAGCTCATCTACGGCGCCAATATGGACGACCTCGGCGACCACCGGCCGGGCATGCAGGCGGCGAAGGCGAAAGGCGTGCGGGCGCCGCTGATCGAGGCGGAGTTGTGGAAGGAGGAGATCCGCGCCATCTCGCGGAGCCTCGGCCTGCCCACCTGGGACAAGCCCTCCTTCGCCTGCCTGTCCTCGCGCTTCCAGTACGGAGAGACCATCACCCCGGAAAAGCTGCGCCAGATCGACGCGGCCGAGTCCTTCGTCAGGAGCCTTGGCTTCAATCAGTTCCGCGTGCGCCATCACGAGCGGCTCGCGCGACTCGAGCTGGCGCCCGGGGAGATGGCGCTCCTCTGGGAGGACGGCCGGCACGAGGCCATCGTGAAGCGCTTCAGGGAGCTGGGCTATCTCTACGTGACGCTCGACCTTCAGGGCTTCCGCAGCGGCAGCGCCAACGAGGTCCTCCAGTGGATCGGGAAAAAGTAAGGCAGCTGCTGGAAGCGATCTCGCGGGGCGAGCTGAGCCCGGCGCAGGGGCTTGCGCGGCTGCGCGACCTGCCCGTTGAAGACCTTCGCTTCGCCCGCGTGGATCTTCACCGCTCGCTCCGCCACGGGGTGCCGGAAGCGGTGTATTGCCAGGGCAAGACGCCGGAGCAGGTACTGGCCATCGTCCGCCGCCTGGCCGAGCACCATGACAATGTCCTGTGCACCCGGGCGGACGCGGCCGTCATCGAGGCGCTCGGCGCGAGCGGCCTGCCGTGCCGGGTCCACGCCGAGGCGCGGCTGGTCGTGGTCAAGCCCCATGCGGATGACGGCGTGGGGCTCATCGTCGTGATCAGCGCCGGGACGTCCGATACCCCGGTGGCCGAGGAGGCCGCCGTCACCGCCGAGGCCATGGGCAATCGGGTGGAGCGGGTCTACGACTGCGGCGTGGCGGGACTCCACCGGTTGGTGCCGCATCTGGATCTCCTCAACGAGGCCAACGCGATCATCGCCGTGGCCGGGATGGAGGGGGCGCTGCCGACCGTCGTCGGCGGCCTGGTGGACCGGCCGGTGATCGCCGTGCCG
>JBGPZD010000126.1:0-5349 GCA_041493605.1 Methylomirabilia bacterium | reverse complement strand
CAGGAAGCCCGAGCCCTGCCGCCGCTGGGCGCTGCCCACCACCTTGAGGCCCGCGATCTCCAGCTCGTACGAGCCCGTCCGCGCGAAGCAGAAGGTGGGCATCGCGGTGGGGTCGGACGGCTGCACCGGCACCATCTCGACGGGCGCGCCCAGCCGATTGATCCCGGCAGCGAGGGCGGCGCCGATCCACCGGTAGGTCTCGAGCAAGTCGCCCGCGCCCTCGAAATCGCCCGCGCGCGCCGTCACACTATAGGTGAGCTCGAGCTCGGGCCCCTCGTGGAGAATGGCGCTGCCGCCGGTCGGCCGGCGCACGAGCCCCAGGCCGAGCGCGGCCGCCGCCGTGACGTCGATACGATGGTCGAGGGCCTGCCCGTAGCCGAGAGAGATGGTGGCGGGCTGCCAGGAGAAGAAGCGGAGGGTCGGAGGCGCCGTGCCCGCCAGCCGGCCCCGCAGCAGGGCCTCGTCCAGCGCCATGTTCAGCGCGCCGTCGAGCGGCTCGGTGACCAGCAGGCGGAACGGAGTCGTCACCCCTCACCCTGCCCTCTCCCCGTCGGGGAGAGGGTGATCCCGGTCGAGAGGGAGCGGGTCATTTCGCCGGGCGCCACCTCAGCACGGGCTGGCGGGCGGCCAGCGTCTGGTCCAGGCGGCGCACCGGCGTCGTGACCGGCGCCTCGTGGATCAGGTGCGGGTTCGTCTCGGTCTCCCGCGCGATCTGGATCATGGCGTCGCAGAACTGGTCGAGCGTCTCCTTGGACTCGGTCTCGGTCGGCTCGATCATCAGCGCCTCTTCCACGATCATCGGGAAGTAGGTGGAGGGCGCGTAGAACCCGAGGTCGAGCAACCGCTTGGCGATGTCCATCGCGGTCACCCCGAGCTTCTTCTGCCGCCGCGCCGAGAGCACGCACTCGTGCATGCACGGGCCCGGCGCCGAGCGGTCGTAGTCGCCCTCGAGGCGCTTCAGGATGTAGTTGGCGTTGAGCACCGCGTTCTCGGAGACCGAGCGCAGGCCGTCCGGGCCCATGGTTCGGATATAGGTGTAGGCCCGCACCAGCATGCCGAAGTTGCCCCAGAAGGCCTGCAGCTTGCCGATGGACTGCGGGCGATTCCAGTCCAGCGCGTAGGTGTCGTCGCGCTTCACCACCACCGGGGTGGGCAGGAACGGCGCCAGATGCGTCTTGATGCCCACCGGCCCCGAGCCGGGCCCGCCGCCGCCGTGCGGCGTCGTGAACGTCTTGTGCAGGTTGAAGTGGCAGACGTCGAAGCCGAGGTCGCCGGGCCGCGTGATGCCGAGGATGGCGTTGAAGTTGGCGCCGTCCATGTAGACCTGCACGCCCTTGGCGTGGCACATCTCGGTGATCTGGTGGATGCGCGACTCGAAGAGCCCCAGCGTATTGGGCTGGGTGATCATGAACGCGGCGACGTCCTCGTCGAGATGCCGCTCGAGGTCCACCAGGTCCACGTCGCCGTTGGCCTCGGACTTGAGCTCGACCACCGAGAAGCCGGCCAGCGCGGTGGACGCGGGATTGGTCCCGTGCGCCGAGTCGGGGATCAGCACCTTGTGGCGCCGCTCCCCCCGCGCCAGATGGTAGGCGCGGATCATCAGCACGCCGGCCAGCTCGCCCTGGGCGCCCGCCGCGGGCTGGAGCGAGACCTCGTCCATCCCGGAGATCTCGGCGAGGTCCCGCGCCAGCTCCCACATGAGCTGGAGCGCCCCCTGGCTCGCCGCCTCCGGGGCCAGCGGGTGCAGGCGCGCGAAGCCGCCGAGGCGCGCCATGTCCTCGTTGATCTTCGGGTTGTACTTCATGGTGCACGAGCCGAGCGGGTAGAAGTGGGTGTCCACGCCGTAGTTCATCTGGGACAGGCGCGAATAGTGGCGGACCACGTCGACTTCCGAGACTTCCGGCAGCTCGGCCGCGGACGCGCGCAGGTGCTCCTTGGGCAGGAGCGCGGCCGGATCGCTGTCCGGCACGTCGCTCTCCGGCAGCGAGTAGGCGAAGCGGCCGGGCGAGGACAGCTCGAAGATCAGCTTGTCGTAGGCGGGCTTGGCGGCAGGCATGGCGGCCTCAGGCCACCGCCGCCGCGAGCGCGGCCGCGTAGGCGTCGATCTCTTCCTTGGTGCGCTTCTCGGTCACCGCGACGAGCAGGCAGTCCTTGTAGGCGCGGTCGAAGCCCTTGAGCGGCACGCCGGCCAGCAGCCGGTCCTTCATGAGCCGCTTGACCACGCGCTCCGGCGACTTCGGAAGCTGGAGCGTGAACTCCTTGAAGAAGGGCGCGGTGAAGCGCAGGCGGACGCCCGGGATCTTGCTGAGCTCACGGGCCGCGTAGTGGGCCTTGGCGGTCGAGAGCTCGCCGACCTTGCGGAGGCCGCGCTTGCCCAGGATCGACACGTAGATCGTGGCCATCAGCGCGCAGAGCGCCACGTTGGTGCAGATGTTGGACGTCGCCTTCTCGCGGCGGATGTGTTGCTCGCGCGTCTGCAGCGTGAGCACGAACCCGCGCTGGCCGTCCACGTCCACCGTCGCGCCGACCAGGCGCCCAGGCATCCGCCGCACCAGCTCCTGCTTGGCCGCGAAGACGCCCAGGTTCGGGCCCCCGAAGCTCATCGGCACCCCGAGCCCCTGCCCCTCGCCCACCACGATATCGGCGCCGGAGGCGCCCGGGGGGGTCAGCAGTCCCAGGTTGATCGGGTCGGCCACGACGACCAGGAGCGCGCCCGCCTCGTGGGCGATGTCCGCGATCGCCCGGACGTCCTCGAGCGAGCCGAAGAAGTTCGGGTACTGGATCACCACCGCCGCGCTGTGCTTGGACACCGCCTTCCGCAGCGCGTCCACGTCGGTGACCCCGTCGCCGAGCGCGACCGACTTGAGCTTGAGCCCAGGCCCCTCGACGTAGGTCTCCACGACTTGGCGGTAGAGCGGGTTCACCCCGCGCGAGATCAGCAGGGTGTCGCGCCCGGTCACCGCGTGCGCCATGAGCACGGCCTCGGCCAGCGAGGAGGCGCCGTCGTAGATCGAGGCGTTGGCCACGTCCATGCCGGTCAGCTCCGCCATCATGGTCTGATACTCGAAGATCGAGCGGAGGGTGCCCTGGCTGGCTTCCGGCTGGTACGGGGTGTAGGCGGTGAAGAACTCACCGCGGGAGATCAGGTGGTTGATGGGGCTCGGGATGGCGTGATCGTAGGAGCCCGCCCCGAGAAAACAAGCGTACTCGTCGGCGCCCGCGTTGAGCCCGGCGATGCGCTGCAGGTGGCGGACCAGGTCGGTCTCGGCCATGGCGCGCGGCAGGTTGAGCGGCCGCGACAGCCGCGCCTTGGCCGGGATGCGGACCAGCAGGTCCTCGATCGAGGAGGCGCCGATGACCCCCAGCATCTCCTTCTGCTGGGCGGACGTGTTGGAGATATAGCGCATCGTCAGTGTCCGCCGTCGGCGGTGAGCTTCTCGTAATCCGCGGCGCTCATGAGACCGTCCACTTCCTTGGGACTGCTCATGCGGATCACGAGCATGAAGCCCCTGCCGTACGGGTCGGTATTGACCAGCTCGGGCTTCTTGGGCAGCTCCGCGTTGACCTCCACCACCTCGCCGGTGACGGGCGCAAACAGGTCGGAGACCGCCTTCACCGACTCGACCACCCCGAAGGTCTTCATGGCGGTGACCTTCGCGCCGACCTTGGGCAGCTCGACGAAGACCACATCGCCGAGCTGCTCCTGGGCGAAGGCGGTGATGCCGATGCGGGCGCGGTCGCCCTCCACCTTGGCCCACTCGTGCTCGCGGGTGTACTTGAGCTCCGCCGGAACGTTCGCCATCGACTCCTCTCCTAGGCCTTCTTGGTGTGCGAGGGATAGAAGGGGGTCTTGACCACGCGGGCGGCGTGCGCCGTGCCCCGGATCTCCACGGCCAGCTCGCTACCCACCGCGGACAGAGCGGAGGGGACATAGCCCATCCCGATCGAGCGCTCCACCGACGGGCCGAACGAGCCCGAGGTGACCACGCCGACCGGCGCGCCGCCGGACATGAGGCGGTAGCCGTGGCGGGGCACCGCCCGCTCCGCCATCTCGAAGCCGACCAGCTTGCGGGCGACCCCCCGCGCGCGGAGCGCCTCGATGGCCTCGCGGCCGATGAACTCGCCCTTGGCGGCCTTGACCACCCAGCCGAGCCCCGCCTCGAGCGGGTTCGTGGTCTGGTCGATGTCATTGCCGTAGAGCGCGTACTTCATCTCGAGCCTCAGCGTGTCGCGCGCCCCCAGCCCGATCGGCTGGATGCCGTCCGGGCGCCCCGCCTCGATCAGGGCGGCCCAGAGACGCTCGGCCCCGCCCGCGGCAACGTAGAGCTCGAAGCCGTCCTCGCCGGTGTAGCCGGTGCGCGAGATGAGGCCGGGCACCCCCGCGACCGCCCCGCGGGCGAAGTGGTAGTAGTGGAGCCCGGTCACGTCGCGGTCGGCGAGGCGGGCCACCAGCGCTTCCGCCTTCGGGCCCTGCACCGCGAGCAGCGCGGTCTCATCGCTCAGGTTCTTCCACTCGGCGCGGCCTACGCTGTGGGACGTGACCCACGCCCAGTCCTTGCCGATATTGGAGGCGTTGACCACGAGCATGTAGTGGTCGGCGGCCAGCCGATACACCGTGAGGTCGTCCACGATGCCGCCTTCCGGATAGCAGAGGGCCGCGTACTGCACCTGGCCGATTTCAAGCGTCCGAGCGTCATTGGTGCACAGGCGCTGGACCGCCGCGAGGGCGTCGGGGCCGCGCACCTCGAACTCGCCCATGTGGCTGATGTCGAAGAGGCCGGCCGCGCGGCGCACCGCGCGGTGCTCCTCGATGATCCCGGTGTACTGCACCGGCATGTCCCAGCCGCCGAAGGGGACCATCTTCGCGCCCGCCTTGACGTGGACGTCACGGAGCGGGGTGCGCTTGAGCGAGGTCGACGCGGTGGTGTCCGTCATTTTGAGGGCGCCCTCATCTTAATGGATGGCCCGCGGCGTCGCAACGATCCGGTAGCCGCGGCTCTCCATGCCGGCGATCCACTCGCGCTCGAAGCGGGAGCGGCCCCCGAGACCACGATCGGCGCTGATCGCGCCGCCCGCGATGCCGCCCGCGCCGGCGCCGGCAATCAGCCCCTGGGTGGCCGGCGACCGGTTCTCGACCGGGCCTTTTTTCGACCGGCTTGCCAATCTCGGGGGCGCCGTCGCTCGGCTCCATCTGGCGGGAAGCGGTGCGAAAGGTCCTCCCGTTCGCCTCGATTGGCTCGCTCCCCGCCATCTCGCGGTCCAAAAGCTCGCCTGGGATTCGGTTCCGCGGGGCAAGGACTCCTGGCTGAATCCGGAGAATCTCGCGACGTTCTTCGAGCCGGTGGCGTG
>JBGPZD010000118.1:0-6029 GCA_041493605.1 Methylomirabilia bacterium | reverse complement strand
GGGCGGAGCCGCGGGTATTCAGGCGGCAGCGGCTCCTTGACCTTGAGGATCAGCTCCGCCTGAGCCCACACGGCCTCGACGGACTCTAGCGCGACGCCGCCAGTGGCATAGTCCTCGTCGCTGATCCCGCTGCCCTGCCCCGCGCCGCGCTCTATCAGGACCTGGTGGCCCGCCTCGGTGAGCGCGCGCGCGCCGGCCGGGGTCAGGGCCACGCGCTGCTCGCCGGGCTTGATCTCGCGCGGGACGCCGACGATCACCGCTCAGGCCCCCTCGAGCGCCGGCATGCGCTCCTCCTTTTTCTCGGGCACCTCGGTGAGCGTAGCTTCGGTCAGAAGCAGGACGCTGGCCACCGAGACGGCGTTCTCGAGCGCGATCCGCACCACCTTGGTGGGATCTATAATACCCGCCTCCACCAGGTCCACGTATTCCTTCCGCGCGGCGTCGAACCCCATGTTGCCGGTCCCCTTCCGCATCTCGTTTACCACGACGCCGCCGTCCACCGACGAGTTCTCGGCGATCTGGCGCGTGGGCGTCTCCAGGGCGCGGCGCAGGATCTGTAGCCCCGTGCGCTCGTCGCCCTCGCACTTGCCCTCTTCGCGCTCGATGGCCGCCGTCGCGCGCAGCAGGGCCAGGCCGCCGCCGGGGACGATGCCCTCGGCCACCGCCGCCTTGGTCGAGGCGATGGCGTCGTCCAGGGCCTCCTTCTTGCTCTTCATCTCCGCCTCGGAGGGCGCCCCCACGCGGATCACGGCCACCCCGCCCGCGAGCTTGGCCAGCCGCTCCTGGAGCTTCTCCTTGTCATAGTCGCTGGTCGCCTTGTCGAGCTGCTGGCGGATCTGCTGCTTGCGGCCGTCGATGGCCTTCTTGTCGCCCTTGCCGCCGATGAGGGTCGTCGTGTCCTTGTCGACCACGACGCGCGCCGTGCGCCCCAGCTCTTTCAACTCGAGGCTTTCGAACTTGATCCCGATCTCCTCGGTCACCACCCGCCCGCCCGTGAGGATCGCCATATCCTCGAGCATCTCCTTGCGGCGGTCCCCGAAGCCGGGCGCCTTGACGGCCACGCACTTGAGCGAGCCGCGGATCTTGTTGACGACCAGGGTCGCCAGGGCCTCACCCTCCACATCCTCGGCGATGAGCAGGATCGCCGCGCCGGCCCGCGCCACCTGCTCCAGGATCGGCAGCAGGTCCTTCATCACCCCGATCTTCCGGTCGGTGAGGAGGACGAGCGGGTCTTCGAGCACGGCCTCCATCTTCTCCGGGTCGGTGACGAAGTAGGGCGAGAGGTAGCCGCGGTCGAACTGAAGCCCCTCGACGACCTCGAGCTGGGTTTCCGTGGTCTTCGATTCCTCGACCGAGATTACGCCCTCGCCGCCGACCTTCTCCATGGCGTCGGCCACCAGCTCGCCGATGGCCGGGTCGTTGTGGGCGGAGATGGTCGCGATCTGCGCCTTCTCGAGCCGGCTCTTCACCGGGCGCGAGAGCTCGCGCAGGCTCTCGACGGCGGCGCGCAGGCCGCGGTCCAGCCCGCGCTTGAGGTCCACGGCGCTGGCGCCGGCGACGACGTTGCGGACGCCGTCCGCGTAGATCGCGTGGGCCAGGATGGTCGAGGTGCTGGTGCCGTCGCCGACCGCGTCTCCCGTGCGCTCCGCCGCCTGGCGGATCATCTGGGCCCCGAGGTTCTCGACCGGGTCCTTGAGCTCCATCTCCCTGGCGATGGTCACCCCGTCGTTGCACACGATCGGAAGGCCGAACTTCTTCTCGATCAGCACGCTCTTGGACTTGGGCCCCAGGGTCACGCGCACGGCATCGGCCAGAGCGCCGACGCCGCGGAGAATCCTCTCGCGGGCTTCGGACCGGAACAGTACCTGTTTGTACGCCATGGCCGTCCTCCTCGGGCGGACCGCCTCGCTTCGGCGCAGACGCCCACGTACAGCTACGGATGCAAGTCACATACCCCGGCCGGCACCATCTATCGGGCTGAAAACACGGCGTCCTCGGGCCGATCGCGAGGCGGTGGCGCCTCCCGAGGGGCGCATTCCCGCCCCAGTTGGGACAGCGCGACCCCGCACCTTCAGCAGACGGGATGCTCGCCCCGGACCAGCTCGGAGCGAAACTCGGACAGACGGGCGAGCTCGGCCCGCACCACGTCGCCGATGGCGGCCTCCACGTCGCCGACGGTCAGACCCGCGGGCAGGACGAACTGGACGCCGGTCCAGGGCCGGTCCACGGGCTCGCCGATGCGGACAGCCAGATGCACATAGACCTCGAGGAGCTCGGGGCAGCGCGAGTGGATGAGCCGTGCCAGCCAGTGGCTCAGCACGCTGTAGACCTTGCCCGCATGCGCCACGGGATTTTTGCCGGCCGCCGCCTCGCCGCCCGTGGGGCGCGAGAAGGCGATGAGCCCATTCGGGCGGTTGCCGCGGCCGACCTGGCCCGAGTCCGCGTCCTCGGCCGAGGTGCCGGTCAGGGTCAGATACACGCCTTCGATGCCGCAGCCCGGACGGTCGAGACAGTTCAGCCGCCACTCGATCTCGAACGGCGCGGAGGCGAACCGCTTGGCCAGCGCTTCCACGATCTCCCCCTTGCGTGCGAAGTAGGCGTTCTCGGACGCGGTCCGCAGGGATGACAGCGGCATGGCGACCGTCAGGGCGATCGCGTCGTCCCGGCGCACCGCGAGCACCTTGACGTCCTGGCCCGTGTCGGGGAAGTCCGTCTTGAACTCGGGCGAGTTGAAAAAGCCTTCCACGGCCAGCACCAGTTCTTCCGTGGGGCTGAGCGGGGCATAGCCGGAGGCGCCGCAGGTGTCGTTGGAGGCGATCTCGGGACCGCGCTCGGTGTAGATGCGGCGCAGTTCTTCCGAGCCCGGCGCCAGCACCACGCTCGTGAGGAGATCGCGGCCCGCCCGCACACCGGGCAGATGGGCCGCGACCCAGCCATCCACGGCCGCCCGGGCCGTTTTCTCCACGGGCAGCGGGCGGCCGTCCACCGAGTAGGTCGCGCGGTCGCCGACGATCAGCTCCATGGGGCGGGTCACGGTTCCCGACCCGAAACCCTTCGCGCACTGGCCGGCTACCAGCATCGCCTTGTCGATGTTGTAGTGAGCGATGGCGCCCAGGCGCTCGAGGTACATCCGGTTGAGGGACACGGAGATGGCTTCCACGAGCGAGTCGCAGATCGTGTCGGGATGGCCGAGCCCCTTGCGCTCGACCAGCTCCATCCGGCGCCGCGCGACGGGCACGTCGGAGAGCGCTTCGACGATGAGGGACATTTCAGCCTCCCGTGCGACGGCGCGCGGGCCGGGCGGGCCGGGCGCGCTGGCTCCAGGCGAGCAGCCGCCCGAGCGGCCAAGCATTGATCACCCGGTCCGGGCCGATCCAGGCGCGGCGCGCGGTGGCCACTCCCAGCTCGACGTTGTCCAGATGATCGAGGACATGCGCATCGGTGTTGATCGCCACCAACACCCCCATCTCAGCCGCGCGACGGGCGTGGACATCGTTCAGATCCAGTCGCTGGGGGTACGAGTTGATCTCCACGGCCTTGTCGTGCTCCTTGGCGGCGCGGAAGACCGCGTCCAGGTCCACGTCGTAGGGGTCGCGCTCGCCGATCAGGCGCCCGGTCGGGTGGGCCAGGATGCGCACGTAGGGATTCCCGAGCGCCCGGCAGATCCGCCGGGTCATCTCCGGGCGTGGCTGTTTGAACCGCGCGTGCACGGCCGCCACCACGAGGTCCAGCTCGGCCAGCACCTCGTCCGGATAATCCAGAGAGCCATCAGCCAGGATGTCGCACTCGCTTCCCGCCAGCACCCTGATGTCGCGGTGCTTCTTCTGGACCGCGCGGATCTTCTTGACGTGGGCCATCAGCTTGTCGGCGGAGAGGCCCCGGGCGACCCGGGACGACTGGCTGTGGTCGGAGACGAGGATGTACTGGTAGCCGCGCTTCCGGGCGGCCTCGACGAGGGCCTCGATGCTGTGGTGGCCGTCGGAGGCATTGGTGTGATCGTGGAGGTCGCCCTTGATGTCGCCCACCTCGACGAGATCGGGCAGGCGTCGCTTGAGCGCCGCCTCGACCTCCCCGGCGTCTTCCCGGAGCTCCGGCGGGATCCACGGCAGGCCGATGGCGGCGTAGACCTCCTCCTCGGTCTTGCCCGCCACGCGGCGCCCGGTGGACTCCTTGAAGACGCCGTACTCGGAGATCTTGAGCCCCTTCTTCTGGGCCATCTCGCGGATGCGGATATTGTGCTGCTTCGATCCGGTGAAGTAGACGAGCGCGGCACCGAAGGCGGCGGGCTCCACCACGCGCAGGTCCACCTGGATGCCCTCGCGGTGACGAACGGAGGCCTTGGTGCTTCCGCGTTCGAGCACGTCGGCCACCTGGGGCAGCCGGGTGAATGCCTCCATGACCTTCTCGGGCCTGGCGGAGGTCACCAGGATGTCGATGTCGCCCACGGTCTCCTTGCGGCGGCGGATGGAGCCCGCCAGGCTCAGCTGCTTGACCCCCTTCACGCGCTCGAGGGCATGCGCCAGCTCCTGGGCCAGGGGCAGCGCCCTTCCCAACAACATGCGCGACTGGCCCTGGCGCACCACCGCAATGCCCTTGAGGATATTGGCCTCGGTCTTGGCCTGGATGCCGGGCAGCCCCTTGAGCCGGCCCGCCTTGGCCAGCCGCTCGAGCATGGAGACGCCGTGGACGCCCGCCTTTTCGTACAGGAGCTTGGCCGTCTTCGGCCCCACGCCCGGCACATTCATGAGCTCGACAACTCCGGCCGGGATCTCCTTCTTGGCCGCTTCCACGTCCTTGATCCGCCCGGTCTCGAGGTACTCAGTGATCTTGCCGGCCAGGTCCTCGCCGATGCCCGGGATCTCGTCCAGGCGCCCGGCCGCGCCCAGCGCCTCGACGTCCTCGGTGAGGCTCTCGACGTTCTGGCTGGCGCGCCGGTAGGCGCGGATGCGGAAGGGGTTCTCGCCCTTGATCTCGAGCAAGTCGGCCATCAGGTCAAACTGGCGGGCGATCTCGAAATTCTTCACGGCCGCGCCCTGAAGGGCGGCGTCCGCGCCGACAGGGCCCGAATCCGCCGCTTCGTGAGCTCGGATTTGAGCCGCCAACCCGACTTGGCGTGAAGGTCCTTCTTCTTCATCAAGAGCCATTCCTTGCCGGTTTTCCCCGTCGCGAGCCGCGCTAGGGCGAAGCCTCCCTTGAGCTTGCCGCCGTAGAGCGTGAAGGCCAAACGGCCCGCCCGAAGCTGCTTCTTCGCCGCCTCACCGGGAGGCACCTCGAAGGTCCCGTGGTCCCAGACCAGGACGGGGCCTGCCCCGTATTGGCCCGGCGGGATCACCCCTTCGAAGTCGATGTACTCCACCGCATGGTCCGGGACCGCGACGGCCAGGCGCTTGTCCGCCGGATCCAGGGACGGCCCCTTGGGCACCGCCCACGACTTGAGGACGCCGGCGATCTCCAGTCGGAAGTCGTAATGAAGGCGCCGGGCCTGGTGCTCGTGGACGACGAAGCGCGCCCTCGCGCGCCCCGCGCCACTCGGGCGTCGCCTCACAACGGGTAGCGAAGCCGGGCGGCGACCCCGCCGAAATGCGTGAGCGCCTGATGGATCTCGACCATCTGTACCGTCCCGCCCGCGGCGAGGGCGCGGTCTGCCATGGCGTCCGCCAGATCCACCGCCCGGGTCGGCTGCCCGCAGAGCCGGCACATGGCGCCGGCGCCACGCTGTAGCGCGCCGCAGCCGCCGCAGACCCGGCCCGACTCGGCAAATCGATTGGTCAAGTAGAGCCGGTGGACCGCGCCGCGGTTGAGGGCCTCCACGGTCACGTCGACGCCGGCCACGGCATGGCCGCCCTTCGCCGATTCGGTGATGACGGCATCCACCTCTTCGGCCGCCCGCTGCCCCTCGAGCTGTGAGATCAGCTCGGCGGCCCGGCCCACGAGGGCGGCGGCCGTATCGAATCGGGCGCCGGCCACCGTGCCGACGATGCGCGCCGCGAGCCGGGACGGCAGGACCTTGGTCAAACCGGCCACGTTCC
>JBGPZD010000101.1:0-7607 GCA_041493605.1 Methylomirabilia bacterium | reverse complement strand
GTACACCGCGGTGACCCCGCAGGCCGCGTAGCGGCGCTGCGAGACGCGGAGCGCGCGCAGGCGGTCGTCGGGCGTGAAGCGCGGCGCCGCGCGCATCAGCGTGAACTCGAGCACCTGGATGAGGTTGTGCTCGACGAACACGCCGGTGGGCTGGCCGGCGGCGTCCTTCCCGATCTCCACGCCCGGCGGCGGCGATGTTTCACGGGTGATTCCGGCGAGCGCGAGGGCGCGGCTGTTCGCGACCGAGTAGACCGGCGGGCGGTTCCAGTAGCCCCAGATGCCCCGGATGTAGACGGGATGGTCGGGCGCAGCGGCGTCGAGGTCCGCGCGCGTCGGCCAGCGCCGGTCGGCCAGGCAGTCGGGCACACCCTGGTAGAACGGCGGGGCGCCGACCGGCATCGTGACGATCCACTCACCCGGCTTCCGGTTGGCCGCGTGCGTCCGGATGAGCCGCTTAATGTCGGCGATCGAGCGGCAACGCGCGAGCGAGGGGTAGATGAGCTTGAGCCCCTCGCGGTCGAGGTGGGCGTGGGCGTCGACGAGCCCGGGGATCACGGTCGCCCCCCGCAGGTCGATCACCCGGCTGCGGCGGTCACGCCGGCGCTCGACTTCTCGGCGCCCGCCCGTCGCCGCGACGCGCCCGCCGGCGACGGCGAGCGCGGCGACGACGGGGCGCCGCGGGTCGAGGGTCAGGATGCGGCCGTTGACGAGGACGAGGCCGTCGGCTATTTCATCCACCCCTTCTCGCGGTACGCCCGCTCGGCGCCCGGATGCAGGGGGATGCCGACCTTGTCGGGCTGCCACGCCGTCCGCGGCTCGAAGTCGGCCAGCCCGCCGTGGCCGCGCACGAGCGCGTCCTTGTTCTCCACGACCGTCTTCGTCACCGTGTAGGCGATCGGCTCCGGCAGGTCCTTGTTGGTGATCAGCACCGTCGGGAAGCCGACCGTGCTCACCGGCTTCGACTGGTTCTTGAAGGTGTCGGGCGGCATGGTGGCCGCCGCGTAGCCGAGGGGCAGCAGCGCCTTGGCGGTGTCCGCGTCGAGGCCGAGGAACTCGACGTCCACCGAGGACACGATCTCGCTCACGGACGGGTGCTTGGGGGTCACCACCGCGAACAGGATGTCGGCGCGGCCGTCCTTGAAGGCGTCGATGATGACGTTGTAGCCGACGTGCTGGGTGGAGCCGCCGAACCCCTTGATGTCGGCGTAGCCGAGGCCGACCGCGCGCAGCAGCTGGCGGCCGGCGAACTCGCCCAGCGCGCCCACCGGCTGCGTGTAGACCCGCACCGGGAGCTTCCGCTCGCGGATCTCGCGCACCGAGGTGATCCCGAGCTTCTTCGTCGCCATGGCGACGAGATAGTAGGTGTCGAAGCCACCGACGAGGGCGCGGATGTTCTCGAGCTTCTCGGTGTAGGCCTCCTTGCCCTCGAAGGCCCAGCGGTTGGTCACCGTGAAGGCCAGGCCGAGCGGCGTCTCGTTCTTGGCCACCAGCCGCGGGTTGCCGACGCCCCCGGCGCGCGGCTTCACGTCGATGTTCGAGCCGGGCGGCAGGGTCTTGCGCAGCAGCTCGGCCATGGTGGCGCCGTAGACGTACCAGGCGCTGCCGGTGTCCAGGGTGGCGAAGGCGAGATTGACCGGCGCCGGCGCCTGGGCCGCCACCGCCGACACCCCGACCGCCACGACGAGCATGACCGCGAGCAGCCCTCTCATTCCGTCTCTCCTTTGCTCGGGTCGCCTCTCACGCCAGCGCGGTGCCATCGCGGCGATCCTGCCAGATCGCCAGGGGCAGGTCAAACGGGGCTCCCGCAGTGCTCGGGCGCGCCCAATGCTCAGGAAGAGCCCAGCGAGAACATCGTCGCGATGCCGGACGGGGCGGCTACTTGAGCGACGTGAACGTGAACGCGCGGATGATGTGGCGCTGGGCCACCGCGAAGACGACGAGCACCGGCGCGACCACGAACATGCTGCCCGCCATGATGACGTGCCAGCGGTCGCCGGTGCCCTCCTCCCGCAACATGGCCACGCCGATGGGTAGCGTGCGCACCGCGTCGTTGGTGGTCATGACGAGCGGCCAGAAGAAGTCATTCCAGTGGTAGACCACGCTGAACAGGGAAAAGGCCACGAGGGTCGGCCGCGCGATCGGGGCCAGCACGCGGAAGATCATGGTGAAGGTCCCGGCGCCGTCGACGCGGGCGGCGTCCACGATGTCGTCCGACACCTGCAGGAAGGCGTCGCGGATGAGGAAGGTCCCGAGGGCCGAGACCGCGTAGGGGACGATGAGCGAGGCGTACGTGTTGAGTAGCCCGAGCTTGCTGAACAGCATGTAAAGCGGCACGAAGCGCACTTGGGGCGGCACGATGAGGCAGGCGATCACGACGAGGAAGCAGGCGTCCCGACCCCGCCAGCGCAGCTTGCTGAAGGCGAAGCCCGCCAGGCAGCCGAAGAAGACCTGGCAGGCGAGAATGCCCACGGTCTGAATCACGTTGTTCACCGCGTAGCGCAGGAACGGCCCCGAGGCCCAGGCCTTGGTGTAGTTCTCCCAGTGTGGCGGGGCGGGCCAGAGCGCGGGCGGGAACCGCGTCACGCCCGCCATGTCCTTGAGCGAGGTGCTGATCATCCACACGTAGGGGAAGACCTCGACGACCGCCACCAGCGCGAGCGCGGCGAGCGTCAGAGCGCGCATCGGGAGGTGGCGGACGCTCACGTCGTGTAGTGGACCCTGCGGCGGAAGGCCAGCCACTGGGCGAAGGTGAGCGCCACAATCACGATGAAGAAGAGCACCACCGCCGCCGAGGCCTTGCCGAGCTTGAAGTACTGGAAGGCCTGCTCGTAGATGTAGTACACGTAGATCATGGTCGAGGTGACCGGGCCGCCCTGGGTCATGATCTTCACGATGTCGAAGCCCTGGAAGCTCGTGATCGTCAGCGTGATCATGAGGAACAGGGTGGTGGGCGTGAGCAGCGGCCAGGTGATGTGGCGAAAGCGCTGCCAGCCGCCCGCTCCGTCGAGCGCCGCGGCCTCGTAGAGATCGCCGGGAATCGCCTGGAGTCCCGCGAGGTAGATCACCATCGGGTACCCCACCGTCTTCCACACCGTGACCAGCACGAGCGACCAGAGGGCCAGGCGATGGTCGCCGAGCCAGTTCACCGCGGGCAGGCCGACGAGACGGAGCAGGCAGGCGACCAGGCCGTACTGCGGGTCGAGTAGCCAGATCCAGAGCAGCGACACCGCGACCCAGGAGACGACGTAGGAGCTGAAGATCGACGCCTGGAGGAGCGCGCCGAGACGCGTGCGGTCGTTCAGGAGCACGGCCAGGGCGAGCCCCAGCGCCTGGGACAGCACGACCACCCCGACCGAGTACTTGACGGTGTTGGTGACGACGTCCCAGAACTCCGTGGAGGCGAGCGCGCGGTAGTTCGCGGCACCCACCCAGCGCGCGGGCATCACCAGGTCCCACTCGTACAGGCTGACCCAGGCGGAATAGCCGACCGGGTAGAGGTAGACGAGGGCGAAGATCAGCAGCGAGGGCGCGGCCAGGGCGTATCCCAGCCGCGCCTCCGCCCGCGCCCGCCTACTGGTACTTGGCGAGGATCTCGTTGGCCTTGGCCTCCGCCGCCTGCATGATCTCGGTCGCGGTCTTGATGCCGAGCACCGCGGCCTCGAGGTGCGGCTGGATCACCTCGCGCTGGATCTCGATCAGCGCGGGCGTATACGGGAAGCGCTGGGCCGTCCGAAGCTGGTCGATGGCGGTCCTGTAGTTCGGGTTCTGCTTGTAGAAGGCCTGCATCTCGGGCGAGTTGACGGCCGAGGTGCGGATGGGCATGTAGCCCGTCGCCTTCGACAGCGAGATGGTCTGCGCGGGTTCGGTCATCCACTTGAGGAAGGCCCAGCCCGCCTCCTTCTGGGCCGGAGGCGCGTCGCGAGCGATGACGAAGAAGGTTCCGCCGGTGGGCACTGCCTGCTTGATCTTCCCGGGCAGGAACGCGGTGCCGAGCTTGAACTTGGCGTTCTCGGTCATGTAGTTGAGGAAAGCCGTGGAGGTGAAGATCATCGCCGCCCGCCCGTTGATGAAATCGGTGTTGGTCACGGTCCAGGCGTTGTAGTCCTTGCCCGGCGGACGCTTCATCGTCTTGTCCTTGTTCACGAGGTCCACCCAGAACTGGAGAGCCTCCGTGCCCTTGTCGCGGAAGGCAGCCTTCTTGCCGTCGGGCGTGAGCAGCGACCCGCCCGCTTCGTGAAGCAGCGCGTACCAGAACCACCAGTCCACGGGCACCTCGAAGCCGTAGGTCTTCGTCTCGCTGCCTTCGCGCACGGTGAGCTTGGCCGCCGCATCCCGCAGCTCGTCCCACGTGGTCGGCACCTTCACGCCCTTGGCCGCGAGCATGTCGGCGTTGTAGTAGAGGATGGGCGTCGAGCGGAAGAAGGGCAGCGCCATGAGCGGCGCCGCCGGCTTGCCCAGGTAGTCGAAGTAGGTGTGCTGCGTCTGCCCGGGCAGGTAGTCCTCGAGGTTGGCGCCGTTCGCGCCCCTGGCGTAGGGCTCGAGGTTCTCGAAGAGCCCGGAGGCGGCGAGCTGCGGGATGGCCTCGCCGATGACGTGGAACGCGGCGGGCGCGGTCTTGGTCGCCGCCGCGGCGCGGATCTTGGCCAGGGCCTCGAAGTAGTCGCCCTGGAAGGTCCCTTCGATCTTGTACTTGGACTGCGACTCGTTGAAGCGCTTGATGTGCGCCTCGGTCACCTCACGGTTCGTGCCCCCGAACGAGTACCAGAACTGGGCCACGACGGGGCCCTGCGCGGCGGCCGGTCCGGCCGCGCCGAGGAACCCAGCAATTGTCAGCAGGGCCAGCGCTCGTCTCATCTTCATTATGCCTCCTTGGGTGGCTCTCGGGAGTAGACCGCCGCGGCGGCCGCGCGTGAGCAGCGGCATTATAGCGCGGGTTCTCCGAGCTGAGAGTCGCGGAGATGTGGATTGACCGATCGCGCCGGCCCCGCTATTGTGACCCGGCCATGCTCAGAACCACGCTCGCGGGAAGTCTCCCCAAGCCCGCCTGGCTCGCCGATTCGGGCCATCAGCTCTTCGCCCCGTGGGTGCCGCCGGCCGATCGGCTCGGCGAGGCCCAGGACGACGCCGTCCGCTTGGCGCTCTTCGACCAAGAGGATGCCGGCCTCGACATCGTCAGCGACGGCGAGCAGCGTCGCCGGCACTACATCTGGGGGTTCCTCGATGGCCTGACCGGGACCGACACGCAGCGACTCGGGAAGAAGCGGACCCGCGGCGGCAAATACGTCGCCGAGCAGGACGTGGCCCGGATCGTCGGCGAGGTGACATGGCCCGGCCCCGTCATGGGCCCCGCGCTGGCATTCGCCAAGGCCCTCACGCGGTGCCCGGTGAAGGTCGCCCTGCCCGGCCCCATGACCATCGTCGACACGACGCTGGACGAGCACTACCGGGGCGACGAGGAGAGCCGCGCGATGCGTTTCGCCGGCCTTCTGAACGCCGAGGCGCGCGCCCTGGCTGCCGCGGGGGCCGACGTGATCCAGTTCGACGAGCCCTGCTTCAATATCTATCTCGACAAGGTCAAGGCCTGGGGCATCCGGGCCCTCGAGGCCGCCATCGCCGGCGTGACCTGCACGACGGCCATCCATATCTGTTACAGCTACGGCATCCCTCGCGTTCTCGCGTGGAAGAAACAGAACACGGAGTGGGGCCAATACGGGGTCACGCTCCCCCTGCTACGCGAGACGCGGATCGACCAGATATCGGTGGAGTGCGCGGCTTCCGGGGTCGACGTCGCGGTCCTGGAGGGGGCGCGCGGGAAGGACGTGCTTCTCGGCGTCATCGACGTGGGCACCGAGGAGGTCGAGTCGCCTGAGCTGGTCGCCACGCGGATCAGGAAGGCGCTCCCGTACGTGGAGCCGGGGCGCCTCTTTCCCTGCACGGACTGCGGCCTGGTCCCGCGCACGCGGCAGGCGGCCCGGGCGAAGCTCCGGGCGCTCGTCGAAGGCGCGCAGCTTGTCCGCCGCGAACTCGGCGGCTGACCCGATCCCTCGCCCCGAGCCATCCTTCGCGGGGAATAGGGCGCTCCGCGGTCAATGCGTCCCCTCACCCTGGCCCTCTCCCCCGGAGGGTGCGAGGGGATCGAGCCTTACAGGAAGCGGGCGGGGCGGTAGGGAGTCAGTCGCGGATCAAGGGTGCCGTCGAGGAGCTCGGCGGCGGCGATGCGGCCCCAGAGCGGGCCGAGCGTGACGCCGCTGTGCGAGGCGACGGCGTAGAAGCCGTCGAGGCCGGGGATGACGCCGACCATCGGGCGCTCGTCGCGCGGCATGGGGCGGACCCCGATGCGCGTGGCCTCGACGGTTGCTCCTGCGAGCGCCGGCAGGTGTGCGGCCACGGCGGCCAGGGAGCGCTCGGGCGGCCACGACTCGCCGGCTTCGGCCCAGACCTGGTCGTGCGCGCCCTCGGCGAGCACGATGCGGCCGCCGCCGTCCGGGCGGAAGTGGCAGCCCGGCGCGTGGATCGGCCGGCGGAGGGTGGTCGCCACCGGCACGGTGTAGATCAGACGGCCGGGCACCCGATCGATCGGGATGGCCACGCCGGCCAGGCGGGCGATCTCGTCCATCGCCACGCCCGCGCAGTCTACGACCACCTGGGCCTCGAAGCGGTCGCCGCCCTCGGTGGTCACGCCCCGCACCCGCGCGCCCGAGCGGATGACGCCGGTCACGCGCCGGCCGGGGAGGACGCGGGCCCCGCGGCGCCCGGCCTCCGCGAGCAGCGCGCCGATGAACGGGACCGCTTCCACGTAGCCTTCGCCCGGCGTCCACACCACCTGCTCCACGCTGGGCGCGATGTGGAGATCCGGCTCGAGCTCGCGGGCCTGTCGCGGCGAGATCCGCTCGACCGCGTAGCCCCAGCCCGCGAGGCGCTCCACCGCCTGCCCGAGGCGGGCGAGGCCGGCCGGTCCCTCCTCCCAGGCCAGCGCGCCGTCCTGATGGAGCCAGCCGCCGCCCCCCAGCTCCTTCGCGAGCCCGGCGTGCTCCTCCATGCTCGCCACGTTCAGATCGTGGTAGTCGCGCGGCGTCTTGTTGAAGGAGTTCGTCCAGGCGAAGCTCGCCCCGGACGTGCCGGCGCCGAGCGCGCCCGCGTCGAGCACGGTGACGGTGGCCCCGCGCTCGGCCAGGCGATAGGCCACGTTGGCGCCGACGCACCCCGCTCCGACGACGACGACGTCGGCGCCCCTCCGCGACATGTGACGGTCCTCCTGATCAGCAGTTGGCGTATTTCGAGCTGACGAGCGGCGAGACGCGGCCGTCGGCGGCCCACGTCTTGCGGTGCAACCCGTAGAGGTCACGCCCGTACACGTGGACCTCCACGGTGTCGCGCGTGGTCGGGTTGTGCATGGCGTGCACCTCGTCCGTGGGCGGCACAAGGCGCGACACCGCGCCGGCCGCGTGGCGGGTCACGCTCTGAATTTGAAGTGTGGCTCCTCCGCCCGGGGCCTCAATCACGTGGTAGCGGGTCTCCTCGATCTCGTTGTCGATGACGCCGATCACGCCCCACGTCTCGTGATTGTGGGCGGCCGCCCGGTCGCCGGGCCGCCACACCACCGCGGT
>JBGPZD010000134.1:0-4579 GCA_041493605.1 Methylomirabilia bacterium | reverse complement strand
GCCCATGCTGCCCGAGTTCCTCGAATACGGCTTCATGCACCGCGCCTTCGCCGTGGGCGCCGTGACGGCGCTGATCTGCCCGGCCATCGGCGTATTCCTCGTGCCCCGGCGGCTCTCGCTCATCGCCGACACCCTGGCCCATGTCGCGCTGGCCGGCGTGGCGCTCGGGCTCCTGCTCGGCATCTCCCCGGTGCTGGGCGCGCTGGTGGTGACCCTGGCGGGCGCGGTGGGCATGGAGCGCCTGCGCTCGCGCGGCGCGCTTCAGGGCGACGCTTCCCTGGCCGTCTTCCTCTCGGGCGGCTTCGCCCTGGCCGTGGTGCTGATCAGCCTGGCGCAGGGCTTCAACGCCGATCTGTTCGCCATCCTCTTCGGCAGCATCCTCACGGTGAGTCCGACGGACGTCTGGCTCATCCTGGCGCTGGGCGCGGTGGTCGCCGTCACGGTAGGCACCTTCTACAAGCAGCTCCTGGCCATTACGCTCAATGAAGACCTGGCGCGCACCAGCGGCGTGCCCGTCGGCGCGCTGAACCTGCTCCTCACGGTCCTGACCGCGCTCACCACGGTCGTCGCGATGCGGATGGTGGGCGTGCTGCTGGTGAGCGCCATGATCGTCATTCCCACGCTGACCGGCTTCGCCCTGGGCCGGAGCTTCAGGCAGGCCACCGCCTTCGCCATGGGGATGGCGCTGCTGTCGGTCGCGCTGGGGCTGATCGCTGCCTACTATCTCCGGCTCGCGGCGGGCGGGGCCATAGTGCTCACCGCGCTGCTGATCTTCGCCCTGGCCTCCCTCATCCGCCGCCGGCCCGCGCGGGCGGCCCAGGCGGCCGGGGCATGAGCGGCCGGCGGCCCGCGTCCCTCGCCCTGGCGGCGCTGCTGGTCGGCGCGCTCGCCGGGTGCGCCGCGGCCCAGAGCGGGGACTGCCCGCGCTGGCGCGAGGCGTTCACGAGCATGCCGATGCGCATGCTGACCATCGAGGCGGGCCCGAAGACCATCGCCATCCGCGCGAAGTTCGCCGACACCTCCGACCGGCAGGCGGGGGGCTTCCAGTGCGCCACGCCCGAGGAGATCCAGCGCAACCTGATCCTCTTCGACTTCGGTCAGGAGATCGTCACCCAGTTCCACATGCAGAACGTGCCCGCGCCGCTCGACATCGCCTTCATCAAGGGCGACGGCCGCATCTTCGCCATCCTGCGCATGGACCCGAGCCCGACGACCCTCTACGGGCCCATGGGCGCGTTCCGCTACGCGCTCGAGGCGCGCGCCGGCTTCTTCGAGAGCCAGGGCATCCGCCAGGGCGACGCGCGGCTGGTCGTGCCCCAGTCCCGCTGAGCCGGCGGACGTGCCCACCCGCCGCAGCCACGCCTTCCGCCACAAGCGCCGGCTCTGGGCCGTCTTCGCCCTGACCGCCGGCTTCCTCGCGGTCGAGACGGCCGCGGCCCTCTGGACGGGCAGCCTAGCGCTCCTGGCGGACGCCGCCCACATGCTGGTGGACGCCGCGGCGGTGCTGCTGAGCCTCGTGGCCGTGTGGTTCGCCGAGCGGCCCGCCACGCCCGAGAAGACCTACGGCTACTACCGCGTGGAGATCCTGGCCGCCCTCGTCAACGGTGTGGTCCTCTGCCTGCTGGCCGTCTGGATCCTGATCGAGGCCTCCGAACGCTTCCGGAGCCCGCCGGCGGTGCCCGGCGGGCCGATCCTCGCGGTGGCCGCGATCGGCTTCGGCGTGAACCTCGCGGGCATGCTCTTGGTCCGCGGCGCCGCCGCCGAGAGCCTCAACGTGCGGAGCGTCTATCTGGACGCGCTGGGCGACGCGGCGAGCTCGCTCGCGGTGATCGTGGCGGGGGCCGTCATCTTCTTCACCGGCTGGACCGCGGCCGACCCCTTGGCCAGCGCGGCCATCGCCCTGGTCATCCTGCCGCGCACCTGGGGCCTCCTGCGCCAGGCCGCCAACGTGCTGCTCGAGGGCGCCCCCGCCCACCTCGACGTGACCGAGATCGGGCTGGCGCTCTCCGAGGCGCCCGGCGTCCGGGGCGTCCACGACCTGCATGTCTGGACCCTGACCTCCGGGCGCGAGGCCATGAGCGCGCACGTGGTCATCGAGAGCGGGACCTCGACCGACAAGATCCTGGAAGAGCTGCACGTGCTGCTGCACGCCCGCTTCGGCATCGACCACACCACCATCCAGGTCGAGACCGAGCCCGCCCCGCTGCTCCAGATCACCCGCCCGTAGGGCTTCCACTCCCTCTCCTCTCTGGGGAGAGGGCTGGGGTGAGGGGAAGCGCTAGCGCCCCCGCATGAGCCAGATCACCAAGCCGATACCGGCCATCAGGACGACGTAGGCGATCCAGCTGTTCCACCAGCCGGTGCGCGGCGGCCTGATCTCTTCCTTCTCCCACTCGACTTCGCCACGCCAGGACAGATCGCCCCGCGCGTACTTCTGGAAGACCCCGGTGACCCACTCGAGCGGCAGGGCGCGGTTCGTGGAGCGGTAGTGACGCTCGAGCGATCCTTCCTGGAGATCGAGCCCGAAGCCCCTCTGGACGCTCCCTTGCGCCTGGAGATAGTGCTCGTCGGAGGCGCCGAGCGTGGCCAGGACATTGCGCCCGCCGTCGAGGGAGGCCAGCACCTTGGCGATGGTGGCGTTGTCCAGCCGCTCGTAGCCCGTGTCGTGGGTGCTGAGAGTCATCGGCATGGGAATGGCCTCTCACCCTGCCCTCCCCCCAGAGGGGAGAGGAAGTCGGTCTAGTAGGAGCGGGGCAGGCCGAGCACGTGCTCGGCCAGGTAGTTGAGCGCCATCTCCTGGGAGACGGGCGCGATCTTGTAGAGACGCACCTCGCGCCAGAGGCGCTCGACATAGAACTCCTTCGCGTAGCCGAAGCCGCCGAAGGTCTGGAGCGCGGCGTCGCAGGCGTTGAAGCCCGCCTCCGCGGCCAGGAGCTTGGCGGCGTTGGCCTCCCGCCCGCACGGGCGCCCGTGGTCAAAGAGCCAGGCGGCCTTGAGGCACATCACTTCGGCGGCGTCGAGCTGGGCCTGGGCCAGCGCCAGCGGGTGGGCGATGGCCTGGTTCTTGCCGATAGGCCGGTCGAAGACGATGCGCTCCTTGGCGTACTGGACGGCGCGCTCGAGCGCGGCCCGGCCGATGCCCACGGCCTCGATGCCGACGACGATACGCTCGGGGTTGAGCGATTCGAGGAGATGGTAGAAGCCCTCGCCCACCGCGCCGACGACATGGTCCTCGGGGACCTCGAGGTTCTCGATCGTCACCTCGTTCGAGTCCACCGCGGCGCGGCCGAGCTTCTCGATCACCCGCGCGTGCATCGCCGTGCGGTCGAAGTCGGTGTAGAAGAGCGTCATGCCCTTGAGCGGCTTGACCGGGTCGCGGTCGCTGGTGCGCGCCAGCAGCAAAATCCGATTGGCGTGCTGGGCGTTGGTGGTCCAGACCTTGCGGCCGTTGACGAGGTAGCGGTCGCCCTTCTTCTCCGCGCGGGTCTGGATCCGCGAGGTGTCGGTCCCCGCGTTCGGCTCCGTCACGCCGAAGGCCAGGATGCTCTCGCCCGTGCAGATGGGGGGCAGCTCCCGCCGCTTCATCGCCTCCGTGCCGAACTTGATCACCGGGGTGGGCGGGAAGACGTAGAAGTGGATGGGCGAGGCGCCCGAGGTGCCCGCGCCCGAGGCGCAGATCTCGTGGAGCATGATGGCGGCCTCGGTGACGCCGAGCCCGGCGCCGCCGTAGGCCTCGGGGACGATCAGCCCGAGCCAGCCATTGTCGGCGAAGGCCTTGACGAACTCGTCCGGGTACTCGGCCTTCTTGTCCTTGTCGAGCCAGTAGTCGAGCGAGAAGGTCCGCGCCAGCGCGGCGACCTCCTTCTTGATCAGCTCCTGGGATTCGGTGAATGCGAAGTCCATGGCGGCCCCCCCGGGCGTCCGGCCCCAAGATTATCACGTTCCCGGGGGCTTGCTCCCGGCCAGCGCGGTCGGTATGCTTCGGGCCATGGAAACGACGCCGGCGATTCAGGACTACCTCGCCGCCATCTACGACTTGGCCGGCAGCAGCGACACACCGGTGATCGGGGCGCGCCTGGCCCGCCACATGCACATCTCGGCGCCGTCGATCACCGAAGCGCTCCGGCGCATGCAGAAGGACGGCTATATCCGCGTGGGCAGTCACAAGCAGATCCGGCTCACCGGCAAGGGCCTGGCCATCGCCGAGACCATGGCCCGCCGGCACCGGCTGCTCGAGCGCTGGCTCACCGACGTGCTGGGGCTCGACTGGTCGAAGGCCCACGACGAGGCCCATCGGCTCGAGCACGCGCTCTCCCCCGTGGTCGAGGAGCGCCTGGCCGAGATGCTGGGCATGCCGAGCACCTGCCCCCACGGCAACCCCATCCCCGGCATGCCCGCGCCCGAGGCGCACCACCCGATCCCGCTGAGCCAGGCGCCTACTGGCCGGACCTTCGTCGTGGACCGCATCACCGAGGAGGCGGAGGCGGACCGCGAGCTCCTGCGCTTCCTCTGGGA
Organism: Methylomirabilia bacterium; assembly: GCA_041493605.1. Lineage (GTDB taxonomy): Bacteria > Methylomirabilota > Methylomirabilia > Rokubacteriales > CSP1-6 > DASSSH01. Next base: position 64 of record JBGPZD010000134.1, on the reverse strand, counting down.
CAGCGGCGTCCGCCCGGGCAGCCGGCTGACGGTGAGCGAGATCGCGCCCTACGCGGGAACGATC
>JBGPZD010000060.1:0-13601 GCA_041493605.1 Methylomirabilia bacterium | reverse complement strand
GCGTCTACCCGGGCGGCTGCTTCTCCCTCGTCAAGGAGCAGGTGGTGCGGCCGCTGCTCGTGCTGATCGGCGGGGCCGACGACTGGACCCCCGCGGCCACGTGCCGGGAGATGGTCGACGCCATGCGGAGCCGCGGTTCGGACGCTTCCATCGTCATCTATCCCGGCGCCTACCACTATTTCGATGTCGAAGGACAGCGGCTCGAGGTGCTGGCCGAGGTGGAGAACGAATTTAAGCCGGGCGGCCACGGCGCCACGGTGTCTTACCAGCCTGCGGCCGCGGCCGACGCCTACCGCAAGGTCGAGGCGTTTTTCGCGCGGCATCTGAAGGGCACGCGGTGAGCGCCGTTGCGGGGCGTGGGCCGCGCGTGCTAGCGTGAGCGGCGGGTCATGGACGCATCGGTCGAGCTCGTCAAGTACCTGCTGACTTCGGTCGTCCACATCCACACCGAGGTGCCCTCGGCGCACCCCTCGACGCGGATTCTGGGCGACGAGCGCATGGGCAGCGGCGTTGTGGTCGACCCAGCGGGCCTGATCCTCACCGTCAACTACGTGGTGATGGGCGGAGAGAATATCCAGGTGACGTTCGAACGCGGCCGCTCCCAGCGCGCAGAGATTGTTGCCCAGGACTTCGAGGTGGGGCTCGCGCTCGTGCGGATCAAGCGCCAGGGGCTCGCCGCGGTGAGGGTCGCCCCCTCTGACCGCATCGAGCGCGGGACGCCGGTCTTTGCCCTGGGCTCCACGAGCCCCCGGGAGCGTCGCGTTTCGGGGGGTGTGGTCACCTACCTGGGCGAGTTCGAGGCCTACTGGGAGTACTTACTCGAGCGGGGCATCGTTTCGAGCGCAAACAATCCCGGATTCGGGGGCGGCCCGCTCTTCACGTTGGACGGCCGGATGATCGGGGTGGTGTCGCTCAACCTCAACGAGATCGCGCGCAACTCGCTCGCCATCCCGAGCGAGTGCTACGCGGGCAATGCCGAGGACTTTCTGCGCTACGGGCGCGTGATGAGCCGTCCCCTCCGGGCGTGGCTCGGCGTCTTCGCCCACGCGCTCGAGGAGGGCGTGGTCGTGGCGGGCCTGGTGCCCAACGGGCCCGGCGCGCGCTCGGGCATCCAGGAGGGCGACGTCATCGTGTCGCTCGACTCCCAGGAGGTGCCCACGCGCAAGGAGCTCTACCTCTCGCTCTGGCGGCACGGGCCCGGGGAGAAGATCGCGCTCGAGGTGATGCGGGACAGCGAGCTGCGCCGGGTCCACGTGACCAGCGGCGACCGCGCCGAGTTCTACAGGCAGATTTCGTGACCCGGGGGGCGTGCCCCCAACGGAGGACCGATGGATCTCGGGCTCGAGGGTAAGTCAGCACTCGTTGTCGCGGCGAGCAAGGGCATGGGCAAGGCGTGCGCGCTGGGGCTGGCGGCCGAGGGCGCGCGGGTGGTCATGTGCGCGCGGGGGGAGGCGGCGCTCAACGAGGCGGCCGCCGAGGTCAAGCGCAGGACCGGTGCCGAGGTGCTCGCGGCGACGGCCGACGTGAACATGGCGGACGACATCAAGCGCGTGGTGGCGCAGACGGCCAAGGCCTTCGGCGGGGTGGACATCCTGGTGGCCAACGCGGGCGGCCCGCCGCCGGGCCCGTTCGAGCAGATCACCGACGAGCAGTGGAAGCAGGCCTTCGAGCAGGTGCACCTCTCCACGGTGCGCTTCATCCGGGAAGCGCTGCCGTACATGCGCAGGGCCAAGTGGGGGCGCATCCTGGCCATCCAGTCCAGCTCGGTCAAGCAGCCGGTGGAGGGCCTCGTGCTCTCCAACGGGATTCGGCCCGGGATCGCGGGGCTGTTCAAGACGCTGGCGGGCGACGTGGCCAAGGACGGCATCACCGTGAACCTGGTGCTGCCGGGCCGCATCATGACCGACCGCTTCACCGGGCACCAGACGGACCGCGCGAAGCGCGCGGGCATCAGCCTCGAGCAGCAGATCGCGCTGGCCTCGGCCGACATTCCCGTCGGGCGCATCGGCACGCCGGAGGAGTTCGCCAACATGGTGGTGTTCCTCGCTTCGGAGCGCGCCTCCTACGTCACGGGGTCGGTGATCCAGGTGGACGGCGGGCTGATCAAGAGCGTGGTGTAGGCCGGCCGCGCCCGACCGGGAATCGTCCATGTTCCGCGCATTCCGCGCCGCCCTCGGTAATTTCCGCGCCCATCGCGGCCTATTCCTGGCCTCCGGCCTTTCCTTCAGCCTGCTGACGTGCCTCATCCCCATCCTCTTCCTCGTCGTGTCCCTGGCCGGCTTCATCCTGAGCCGCAAGGCCGCCTTGGACGCGGTGCTGGGCCAGCTGTCGGAGACCGTCCCGGTCTACAAGAAGGAGCTGCACGCGACGCTGGAGCAGATCATCCGTCGGCGCAACCTGTCCGGCTTGGTGGGCACGGGCGTGCTGCTGCTCTTTGCGAGCCAGCTCTTCGGCGCCGTCCGGCTGGTGCTGAACGACATCTTCGGCTTCACGCGCGGGCACGGCATCCTGCACGGGCTGCTCAAGGACGTGCTGCTGCTCTTCCTCATGGGCATCCTGTTCCTCGCCAGCATCGTGATTACTGACCTCTTCGCCTGGCTCAAGATCATCCTGCTGACGCCCTTCCAGATGCCGGCCGAGTGGATCCGCTCCGTGTTCATCGGGTTGGCGCTGGCGATCAACGTGGGGCTCTTCTTCATCGCGTACCGCTACTTCCCCCACCGGAAGATCCCGGCGGGGGCGGCACTGGCCGGGGCGCTGCTGGCCGCGGTGCTCTGGGAGACGGCTAAGCAGCTTTTCCGCTGGTACATCCTCTCCGTGGGCGTCTACGATAAGGTGTACGGCCCGCTGGGCGCCCTGGTCGGGCTCGGCATGTTCGCCTACTACTCGGGCGTGGTGTTCATCCTGGGCGCCGAGTTCACTGCCGCCCTGATCAACGGCCGCCGGGCCGGCTAGCGTAGGGCACCCGGCCCATCGCGGAATCCCGGGGCGTGTGCTAGGTTGATCCGGCCATGGCTGAGTCTCTCGCCCCGCCGCTGGACGGAGTGCGGGTGCTCGAACTGGCTCACCTCATCGCGGGGCCGATCTGCGGAATGTATTTCGCGGACATGGGCGCCGACGTCGTCAAGGTCGAATCGCGCGAGGCCCCCGACGCCGGGCGCTCCGTCTACCGCGTCTTCCGGGGCGGCGAGGGCATCCTGCACCTGACCGTGAACCGCAACAAGCGCGGGCTGTGCGTGGACTTGAAGCGGCCCGAGGGGCGGCAGGTGTTCCTCCGGCTGGCCCGATGGGCGGATGTGATCATCGAGGGCTTCCGGGGCGGCGTGGCGGAGAAGCTCGGCATCGACTATGAATCGGTGAAGGCGGTCAACCCGCGGCTCATCTACTGCTCGGTGTCGGCGTTCGGCCCCGATGGCCCCTGGCGGGACAAGCCGGGGCTCGACTCGCTGGTCCAGGCGGTGGGCGGGCTCATGGCCATCACCGGCGAGACCGACGGCGGACCCGTCCTCTGCGGGGCGCCGGTGGCCGACACCCTGGCGGGGCTGCTGGCCGTGGCGGGAATCCTCACGGCGATCGTGGGGCGCGCCCGGAGCGGGCAGGGACAGCGGGTGGACGCCTCGATCCTCAACGGCCTCTTGCTGGCGCACACGGCGCGGCTGTCGGTGTTCCACGAGACGGGCGAGCAGCCCGGACGCTGGGGCAGCGGGCATCCGGAGGTCGCGCCCTACCAGGCCTTCCGGGCCAAGGACGACTGGATCTTCGTGGCCGTCTGGGTCGACCGGCTTTGGGAGCCGTTCTGCGGGGCCGTCGGCCGGCCCGAGCTGGTGATGGATCCGCGGTTCGCGACGCGCGAGGCCCGGATCACTCACCGGAAGGAGCTGGGGGCGGTGCTGGAGGGCGTCTTCGCGACACGGACGGTGGCCGAGTGGATGGAGGCGCTGGAGCGCGCCGACGTGCTCTGCGCGCCGATCAACGACTACCCGGCGCTGGTGAGAGACCCGCAGGTGCTCGCCACCGGCATGATCGTGGAGCAGGAGCACCCGCGCGCCGGCCGCTTCAAGACGATCAACACGCCCGTGAGGTTCGAAAAGACGCCCGGGCGGATCCGGCGGCCAGCGCCGGCCCTGGGCGAGCATTCGCGGGAAGTGCTGGGGGAGGCGGGGTTCGATCAGGGCGAGATCGAGACGCTCGCCGCCGGGCGCATAATCTAACGGGAGGATTCGGACATGATGCTCAAGGGCAGGGTGGCGGTGGTCACGGGGGCGGCGCGCGGCATCGGGCGGGATATCGCCCTCCTGATGGCGCGGCAGGGAGCGTCCGTGGTGGTCAACGACTACGGCGGCGGCGCCGACGGGATGGGGACCGACAAGGGGCCGGCCGACGACGTGGTGAAGGAGATCAAGGGGCTCGGCGGGCAGGCGGCCGCCAACTACGACTCGGTGGCCACCATGGCGGGCGGCCAGCAGATCGTCCAGACGGCGCTCGACCACTTCGGCCAGATCGATATCGTGGTGAACAACGCCGGCATCCTCCGGGATCGCATGATCTTCAACATGACCGAGGAGGAATGGGACGGCGTCCTCAACACCCACCTCAAGGGGACCTTTGCGGTGTCCCGCGCCGCGGCGCCCCACATGCGCGAGCGCAAGTGGGGGCGCTTCATCAACATGACCTCGACCTCGGGGCTGGTGGGCAACGTGGGGCAGGCCAACTACGCGGCCGCCAAGATGGGCATCGTCGGCTTCACCACGGTCCTGGCGCTGGACATGGCGCGCTACAACGTGACGGCCAACTGCATCTCGCCCTTCGCGTGGACCCGGATGATCGGCACCATCCCCGTCGAGACCGAGGCCCAGAAGGCGCGCGTTGAGAAGATCAAGAAGATGGGGCCGGAGCACATCGCCCCCGTGGCGGCCTTCCTGGCCACTGACGAGGCCAAGGACATCTCGGGGCAGGTCTTCGGCGTGCGCGGCAAGGAGATCATGCTCTTCTGCCACATGCGGCCCGCCATCCGGATCCACCACGATCAGGGCTGGACGCCGGAGCGGCTGGCCGAGATATTCCCCGGCACGCTCAAGCACCACCTGGTGCCGCTGGAGACCTCGGGTCAGTACTTCAACTACGACCCCCTGGTCTGACGGACCGCGCGCGTAGCGGGTTGAGACGGGGAGCGAGCGTGGAGCAAACGCTGGTCGTTCCGAGCCTGGCTTCGACGCCGGGACTGCTGCGGGCCATGACCGGGGACTGCGCCACCGCGCAGGTGTGGGCGCCGCCCAAACCCGGCGAGTGGTCCATCGGTGAGGTCGTCCGGCACCTGGTCGAGAGCGACTTCGACACCTTTCTGCCGCGGCTCAAGCGCATCCTGGCCGAGGAGCGCCCGGTTTTCGACAAGCAGGGTGGGACGTGCGTGTACGGCCAGGACCTGACCGCGCTGCTCGATGCGTTCGAGTCCACGCACACGCAGGCGGTCACGATCCTCCGATCGCTCGACGCGGCGGGCTGGCAGCGTCAGGGAGTGAGCCCGAGCCGCGGGCCGGTGAGCATCGCCGACATGGCCCACACCATGGCCGAGCACGACATCGAGCACCTGCGCCAGATCCAGGACGTGCGCGCGGTGCTCGACCTCACGCCCAAGCGGGCCGAGGCCAAGCTGGCCCTGCCGCTGGGGGAGGCCGCGGCGGCCGTTGAAGCGGGGCCGCAGCGCGTGAGGGAGCTGGCCGAGGGGCTCACGGCGGCGCAGCTGCGCCACCGGCCGCGGGCCGGCGAATGGAGCATGAAGGAAGTGATGGCCCATCTGCTCAAAGTGGAGCGGGATCTCTTCCTGCCCCGCCTGAAGCGACTCGCTGCGGAGGACCGGCCCACGCTCGAGCGCTTCGATCCTGACGCCTGGGCCGCCGAGCGCGATCATCGCGAGGGTGACTTCATGGGTGAGTGGCGCCGGTTCGCCGCGACCCGGGAGGAGACCGTCGCCTTCCTGCGCGGCCTTCCCGCGGCCGCCGCCGAGCGTGTGGGCCTCTCCGGATTCTTCGGCCCGGTCACCCTCGGCCAGTACGCGACCCACGTCGCCGACCACGACATCGAGCACCTCCGGCAACTCGCCGACTGCCGGGCTGCGGCGCTGACGGCAAGGTAGCGGGAGACGGATCACGGCCCGCCTGGCCCTCGTGCTGCTGCTGGTCCTGGCGGCGCCGGCAACGGCGGCTGACGAATCCCCGCTGCTCGTGACCGTGGGCGAGGTCACCGATGCGGCCGCGGTGGTCTGGGTGCGCGGCCAGAACTGGGGCCGCGTGACGGTGCGCTGGGCCCCGGCCGCGGGCGGCGAGGAGCGCCAGGGCGACGTCCAGGTGTCGCCCGCCACCAACCTCACCGGCAAGCTGGCCCTCCGCGCCCTCGCCCCCGCGACCCGCTACCGCTACCGCGTGGACCAGAACGGCCAGGAGATCCGCGGCGAGTTCGTGACCGCCCCACCTCCCGGCGCGGCCGCGCCGGTTCGCTTCGCCTGGAGCGGCGACCTCGGCAGCCGGACCTCGTGCCGCCACGTCACCGAGGGCTACCCGATCTTCCGCGCCCTGGCCCGGTTCCGCGTGGACTTCTTTCTCTTCGTCGGCGACACCATTTACGCCGACCATCCCTGCGGCGGGCCTGACCGGGCGCCGGGCTACGACTTCGTGGCGCGCAGGCTGCCCGACTTCTGGGCCAAGCACCGCTACAACCGTGAGGACCCGGGGGTGCAGGCGTACTTCCGCCAAACGAGCGTATACGCCATCTGGGACGACCACGAGGTGCGCAACAACTTCTCGGGCAGCACCGAGCGGCTCATGGAGCCGGGCCGCCACGCCTTCCTCGACTACTTCCCGATTCGCCCGCCGGCCGAGGAGCCGGGGCGGCTCTACCGGACGTTCAGCTGGGGCAGGCTCCTCGAGCTGTTCATCCTCGACGCCCGCCAGTACCGCAGTCCCAACTCCGACCCCGACGGACCCGGCAAGACCATGCTGGGCGCCGCGCAGAAGAAATGGCTCCTCGACGGCCTCACCGCGTCCACGGCCACCTGGAAAGTGGTGGTGACGAGCGTGCCGCTATCCGTGCCGACGGGCGGCAAGGAACACGACTCCTGGAGCAACGCCAATATCCTGGGCTTCCCGGAGGAGCACGCGACCGGCTTCGCCGTGGAGCGCGATGCGATCCTGCGCGCCCTGAGGGGACGCGGGGTGCGGAACCTGGTCTTCCTCGCCGCCGACGTCCACCACGCCGAGCTGATCCGCCACCACCCGACCCCCGAGTGGTCCTTCCACGAGTTCATCGCCGGGCCGCTTTCGGCTTCCTTGGGACGGCCGCGGCCGCTGGACGACGGGCTGAACCCGCGCTCGCTCTTCGGCGTTGGGGAAGTCGAAAACTTCGGCGAGGTGACGATCGACCGGACCGGGCTGACGGTGCGGATCATCGACGTGGAGGGCCGGGTGCGGTTCACCCACACCATCGGCCCCGAGTGACTCCCGCTCCCGATCAGATCTTGTAGACGACGTCGGTCCTGCGGGCCCGGTCGGCGATCTTGATGCCCACGGAAGCGCCCGCCGGGGCCGTCTGGACGGGCTGGTGCTCGATCTGCATGGACTCGACCTTCTGCGTGATGTCGGTGGTGTGACCCTTGATGCGGATCATGTCCCCGACCGCGACGGGGGCCAGGAGCCTGAAGGCCATCACACTGACTTGAGCAAAGTAGTCCTCGACATGGCCAAGGAGGACGCCGCCGGCGACCTGCTTCTCGGCCGGCAAGGCGGCCACGCCGGACTTGGGCCTCTTGGCCGGCCGCGCGAGGGCCGCGGGCCTGCGCTTGGGAGCCCTCGCGGCGCGGGCAACCGGCTTTCGGGTGGCTGCTTTTGCCTTCCGGGCCGCTTTCCTGACGGGCCTTTTCGCGACCTTCTTGGCGGCCTTCTTCGTGGCCTTCTTCTTCGCCTTCTTCTTGGCCTTCGCCTTTTTCTTCGCCATGGTCATGCCCCCACGTCTTTCGGAAGTTGACGGCATTCTAGCAACTTCACGATGCCGCGGCTAGGGGGAAGGCCGGGGCTGACGATTCACCAGATAGATCCCCAGCGCCACGAGCACGACCGCGGCGCCCAGATATCCGGTCAGGCGGTCGCCCAGGAGCAGGGCCCCCGCCATCACGCCGAACAGCGGGGTCCAGAACGAGAACGCCGCGAGGCCGGAGGCAGGGTAATGGGCGAGCAGCCAGAACCAAGTCAGGTAGGAGACGAAAGCCACGATCACCGCCTGGTAGGCGAAGGAGCCAAGGACGAGAGGCGTGAGGGTGCCCAGCTGGCGCTCCCCGGCGAGCCACGCGACGGCGACCAGGGCCACGCCTGAGACGGCCAGCTGGTAGAACAGCGTCCGCTGGGGCGTGATCCGCATGTCGCTCCGCATCTTGATCACCACCGTTGTCGCCCCCCAGAGGAAGCCTGCGATCAGCTCGAAAAAGTCGCCGATCAGCTCCCGCCGGGTCGGCAGGGACAGCCCATGGGCGAAGGCCAGGCACAGCCCCGCGAAGGCAAGGGCGAGCCCGAAGACGCGGAGCCGGGTGAGGCGCTCGCCCGCGATGAAGTAGTGGGCGCCCAGGGCCACCCAGAACGGCGCCGAGTAAAGGAAGACCACGCTGCGCGAGGCCGTCGTGAAGGCGAGCCCCCCGTAGAGGAAGACGAACTCCGCCGCGAACATGAGGCCGATGAGGAGGCCGTGGCGGCCGGTGCCGTCCCGTCGAAAGAGCGATTCCCCGCGCGCAAGGCACCAGAGGTAGAGCAGGAGGCCCGCCACCAGGGACCGGAGGCCGGCGCCCAGCACCGGGGGGATGCCGGCGATGGAAACCTTGATGGCCACCTGGTTGAGGCCCCAGGTGAGGCAGCAGGCCATGAGCACCGAGGTGGCCAGCGAGTCGAGGCGGTCTTTGCGGATCATGGTCGGCCCCGGCGACGCCGCCAGGCGGCGACGAGCGCGGCCGCTGAAAGGCCGGTGAATAGCAGGCCGGCATACTCGGCGGCTCCGGGCCGGTGCTCGAGGCGGACCGTGAGTGGCGGCCCAGCCGGCGCCTCCACTTCGAGGAGCCCCAGCTCGTCGCGCCGGACCGGGAGCGCGCGGCCGCCGGACTCGGCCCGCCAGAGGGGCGACCAGGCCATGCCGGTCTGGAGCCAGCCTCCTGGGTGAGAGGGCATCGCGAGCTGCCACTGCTGGGCTCCGGCTGGGGCGGGCAGCGGCTTGGACTCCCGCGCCAGAAAAAGATTGAAGCGCCCTATTACTTGAGGCGATGTAAATAATGGATTCTTAGTTAAAAAGGCAACTCTCGTTTGCTCTTCGTCGTGAGCAACGACGGCGGAGATCCTGAGGCGCTCGGCCAGCCGGTTGAACGTTTGGGTGTCGAGATCCCTGAGCGGGGTGCCGAAGAGCGTGACGCCATCGCGCTGTTCCACCAGGACGGTGATCGGCCGGTTGGCGGCCGAGCCGGTGTAGAGGAGCCCGGCGATCGGCGACGGATGGGTGAAGGTGCCGTTGAGAATATCCCGGCCCGTCTCGACGGGGGTGAGCGCCGCGATATGGCTGTGGAGCCGCCACCATTCCGGCCGCGGGTCGAGCGGCACCGCCGACCGGATGAAGAGAATGCGCCCTGGCGGCGCCTTCCTGAGCGCAGTCCAGAGGTCGTCGAGCTTGAAGACGCGCGTGACTCCGCCGTACGTTTGCCATTCTCCCGAGTGGGGCCAGATTGAGACCAAGGGCTCGCCGGTGCCGGTTCCCAGCAGGATGATGAATGCCACGGCCCCCATCAGCCAATAGACACCCCGCCTCCAGCCCATGACCATCGCCGCACCGAGCACGAGCGCCAGGAGAAGGCCGTCGACCAGACGATCGGCAGGAATCCACAGAAGACCGAGAGGCGCCAGGATGGCGGAGTCGAGAACCACGAGCGCGAACACCACGGGCGCCAGGGACAGCAGCCATCGCTGGCCCGCTGGCGCCGAGGGGTTGGCGAAGGCGCGGAATTGGGCCAGGACGTAGAGGCCGACGATGGGAATGAGCGACGGCGTTTGCAGGAAGAAGCGCGCTAGAAATCCGAGCGAGCTGTCGCCCCAGGCGAGAGGCAGCGCCATCCTTAGATGCGCGAGGAGAGGAAGCAGCCAGACGGCGCTCAGCCCGGTACCGACGGAAAGCACGAGGGCGGCCTGTCGCCACCGCCCGCCGCCCTGCGCCGACCCACTCCAGGCCGCCAGCAAGACAAGGACGAAGGCGGCGGGGGCATGGGCCGGATGGGTGACGATGATCGCGGCGAGCAGGGGCGCCGCCCAGAAGGGAGGACGCGGGGCGCCTTCGACCCATCGAAGGAGAGCCAGCCCCAGCAGAGGCAGGAGGCCCCACGCCAGCCTGGCCGAGACGAGCCCCCAACGTAAACCTTCCTCAACGCCGCTCCGGGAGCCGGCGGACAGCGTCAGCGCAACGAAGGCGCCGGGCAGGGCGAGCCAGCCGCTGCCGAGAACCCGCCGCAGCAGCATGTAGGTGGTGGCGCCGGGCAGCAAATAGACCAGCCAGAGCAAGAGTTGGTAAATGTGCTCAACGCCGGCGCGACCCAGCGACGCGTAGTGCAGCAGAGCGCCGAGCCACGCGAAGCCGGGCGGGTAGTACTGGAGCTCGGCGTAGCCTGCCCACCAGCCGGGATTGAGCCGCCAGGGCGCGAGGCCGATCGTGAGCGCGTGGTGGAGGCGGTAGAGCTGGCCCGGATGGTCGTCGGCGACGAGGAGCCCGCCGCCCAGCGCGGTCCAGCCGAACGCGAGGGCGTAGCAGGCGAGCAGGGCGGCAGGCAGCCAGTGGCGGCTCACCCGGCGATGATACAGAATTTGCGGGCCGGGCCGAATGGTCGTTGACATTTGGCTCGGCTGACTGTTTACTGAGTGGAATTCGTGCGGTTCAGTCGGTGGTCCGGGCAGAGGCCAACCTGGGCCGTGCAGTTAATTCCGGGGCTCAAATCCCCTACCGATGGAGAGGCCATGGACAGGCTGAAAGGTCTGAAGTGCCGGGAGTGCGGCCGCCACTACCCCTCGGCTCCCGTTCACGTCTGCGAGTTCTGCTTCGGCCCCCTCGAGGTTGACTACGACTACGAGGTGATCCGTTCGCGGGTGAGCCGCGCGCGGATCGAGGCCGGCCCCAAGAGCATCTGGCGCTACGCCGATCTGCTGCCCGTCGAACTTTCCGCGGACGGGGAGCCCCTGGTGGGCTCGGCGGTGGGTTTCACGCCCCTCATCCGCGCGCGGAACCTGGGCGACGAGCTGGGAGTCAAGGAGCTCTACGTCAAGAACGACTCCGTCTGCCACCCGACCTGGTCCTTCAAGGACCGCGTGGTGGCCGTGGCCATCAGCAAGGCCAAGGAATTCGGCTTCGACACCGTGGCCTGCGCCTCCACCGGCAACCTCGCCAACTCGGTGGCGGCCCACGCCGCCGAGGCGCGGCTGAAGTCCTACATCTTCATCCCGGCCGATCTCGAGCGCGGCAAGGTCACGGCGACTCTGGTCTACGCGCCGACGTTGATCGAGGTCCAGGGGACCTACGACGAGGTCAACCGGCTCTGCGCCGAGGTCGGGGACAAGTACCGCTGGGCCTTCGTCAACATCAATATCCGCCCCTTCTACGCCGAGGGCTCCAAGACCTATGGCTACGAGATCGCCGAGCAGCTCGGCTGGCGGGCCCCGGCCCACGTGGTCGTGCCCTGCGCCGGCGGCTCGCTCATCACCAAGATCGCGAAGGCCTTCAAGGAGATGCGGATGCTGGGGCTCATCCCCGAGGGCAAGACCAGCATGTACGCCGCCCAGGCCGAGGGCTGCGGGCCCATCGTGACGATGATCAAGAAGGACACCGACGTGCTGACGCCCGTGCGGCCCCAGACCATCGCCAAGTCGCTGGCGATTGGCAATCCGGCGGACGGCTACTATGCCTATCGGGTAGTCAAGGACTCGGGCGGCTACGGCGAGCACGCCACCGACGAGGAGATCATCGAGGGCATGCGGCTGCTGGCCCGCACCGAGGGCATCTTCACCGAGACTGCGGGCGGTGTGACCGTGGCCGCGGCCAAGCGCCTGATCGAGTCGGGGCGCATTCCAAGAGACGAGCCCGTGGTCATCTGCATCACGGGCAACGGGCTCAAGACTCCGGACGTGCTCAACGACCTTCTCTCGAGCGACGTGACCATCCGGCCGTTGCTGTCGGCGTTCGACAAGGCCCTGGCCGAGCTGAAATCCAAGACCGGGGCCTAGCCCGGGATAAGGAGACCGACATGCCTGTGCTCGTGCGCATTCCCACTCCGCTCCGCGCCGTCACCAAGGGCGCCGCCGAAGTGCAGGCCGGCGGCGGCACCGTCGCCGAGATCATCGAGGACCTGGAGCGCCAGTACCCGGGTCTCAAGGAGCGGCTGATGGAGGACGGCGGCCAGCTCCGCCGCTTCATCAACATCTACGTCAACCAGGAGGACATCCGGTTCCTCGAGGGCGCCAAGACCGCGCTCAAGGCGGGCGACGAGATCTCGATCGTGCCAGCCATCGCGGGGGGCGGCTAGCCGGCCGGTGTGGGATATGGCCCGGATGCGAGTCAGGCTGACCTTTCCCCCGGAGCTGGTGCAGAAGCCCGTGATCTACCACCTCGTGAAGGACTTCGACATCGTCACCAATATCCGCCGCGCCGACGTCAAGGCCGACCACGGCTGGATGGTGCTCGAGATCGAGGCCGCCGAGGAACGGCTGGAGCAGGGCGTGGCGTGGCTGAAGAAGCAGGGCGTGACGGTGGATCCCATCGAGCGCGACGTCGTCCTGCCGTAGGGGTCAGGTCTTGAAATCCAACATCCGCCGACTCGCGGTGCCGTAATTCAAGACCTGACCCCATGATCTCGAAGCGCGTCCAGGGCTTCTCCGAGTCCGTGATCCGGGAGATGACCCGGATCAACAACCAGCACAACGGCATCAACCTCGCCCAGGGCATGCCCAACTTCCCGCCGCCCAAGGAGCTGCTGGAGGCGGCGCACCGGGCCATCGACGGCGACTTCCACCAGTACGCGATCACGTGGGGCACCCCGCGGTTCCGCCGGGCCATCGCCGACAAGTACAAGAAGTTCTACAAGATGGAGCTCGACCCGGACCGGCACATCACGGTCTGCTGCGGCTCCACCGAAACCATGCTGGCCACGCTTCTGGCCGTCCTCAACCCCGGGGACGAGGTGATCATCTTCGAGCCCTTCTATGAGAATTACGGGCCGGGCTGCATCATCGCGGGAGCCGAGCCCGTCTTTGTGCCGCTCGAGCCGCCCGACTTCGGCTTTGATCCGGACCGCCTCGCGAACGCCGTGACCTCGCGCACGCGGGCCATCATTTTCAACAGCCCGAACAACCCCTCGGGCAAGGTGTTTTCCCGGGCCGAGCTCCAGACGATCGCCGATCTCTGCCTCAAGCACGACCTGCTCGCCATCACCGACGAGATCTACGAGCACATCGTCTATGACGGCGAGGGTCACACGCCGATCGCCACGTTTCCGGGAATGGCCGACCGGACCATCACGATCTCCGGCATTTCGAAGTCCTACTCGG
>JBGPZD010000173.1:0-2658 GCA_041493605.1 Methylomirabilia bacterium | reverse complement strand
TAGCGACATGGGACTCCAGGCCTACCTCACGCTGGCGGCGGTGCTGTTCGCGATCGGGCTCTTCGGCGTGGTCACCCGGCGCAACGCCATCGGCATCCTGCTCGGCATCGAGCTCATGCTCAACGCGGTGAACATCAATCTCGTCGCCTTCGCGCGGTTCCGGGGCGACACCGCCGGCATGATCTTCACCCTCTTCACCATCTCCATCACCGTCGCCGAGGTGGCGCTGGGCCTGGCCCTGGTGATCCTCATCTTCCGCGTCAAGCGCACGGTGATCGCCGACCACCTGGACATCCTGAGAGGGTAAGCGCGACCCATGGGCCTCTCCGGCTGGCTGGCGCTGTACGCATGGCTCGCTCCCGCCGTCGCGTTCGTCCTGCTGTCGGTGGTCTACGGGCTCCGCCGCTCGGGGCGGCCGGCGGCCTGGGTCTCGATCGCGTTGTCGGCCTACGCCCTGGCGGCGGCCGTAGGGGCCTGGTGGGCGGCGCGCGCGGACGTGTCGAACCGGCTGCTCTGGGACTGGATCCCCACGGAAGCCGGGCCGCTCGCGTCGGTGGGCGTGCTGGCCGACGCGGATTCGACGCTCATGCTGATCCTCGTCGCGCTGATCTCGTTCCTGGTCCAGCTCTACTCGGTGGGCTACCTGGCCGACGAGGCGCCGGCGTCGCTCGGCCGCTACTACGCCTACCAATCGCTGTTCGCCTTCTCCATGATGGGGCTGGTGCTCGCGCCCAACTTCGTCCAGCTCTTCATCTGCTGGGAGCTGGTCGGCCTCTGCTCCTATCTGCTGATCGGCTACTGGTATCAAAAGCCCGAGGCGGCGCGCGCGGCGGTGAAAGCCTTTTGGACCACCAAGGCGGGCGACGTGGGGCTGCTGATCGGCATCGTCCTGCTCTGGCGCCGCGCCGGGACCTTTGACTTCGCCGAGCTGTTCCAGCTGGTGCAGACCGGCGCCCTGCCGCTGGGCGGCCCGGGGCTGGTCCCGCTCGGCATCATCACCTTCTGCATCTACCTGGGCGCGGTGGGCAAGTCGGCCCAGTTCCCGTTGCATGTCTGGCTGCCCGACGCCATGGAGGGCCCGACGCCGGTCTCGGCCCTCATCCACGCCGCCACCATGGTGACGGCGGGCGTCTACCTGCTCTTCCGCGTCTCGTGGCTCTTCGCGCTGACCCCGGGCGTGCTCGAGCTGGTGGGCTGGGTCGGGGCCTTCACCGCGCTGCTGGCGGCGACCCTGGCCTGCGTCCAGTCCGACATCAAGCGCGTCCTCGCCTACTCCACCGTCTCCCAGCTCGGCTATATGATGGCGGCCATCGGCGCGGGCTTCGCCGTGGCCGGCTTCCACCATCTGCTCACCCACGGCGTGTTCAAGGCGCTGCTCTTCCTCGGAGCGGGCGCGGTCATCCACGCCGTCGGCAGCAACGACATCTTCGCCATGGGTGGGCTCTGGCGGAAGATGCCGCAGACCTTTATCGTCTTTCTCGTCGGCACGCTCTCGCTCGCCGGGATCCCGGCCTTCGGCGGCTTCTTCTCCAAGGAGCAGATCCTGGGCGCGGTGTTCGAGGGCGGCCTGACGGGGCCGCTCGCGATGCTGGCGCTGACGGCCTTCCTGACGGCCTTTTATATGTTCCGCGTCGTCTTCATCGCCTTCTTCGGCGCTGCCGCTCCCGCCGCGCACGGAGTCGGCCACGGCCACGAGGGCGGGCATGCCCACGACGCGCCCCTGGTCATGGCGATCCCGCTCTGGGTGCTGGCGGTCCTCGCGATGGCGGTCGGCGTCATGATCATTCCCCATCCGGCGGCCGAGGTCGAGAGCCCGCACTGGCTGGCCTTCCTGGCCATCGGCGTCGCCCTGGCGGGGATCGGGCTCGCCTGGCTCACCTATGGGGCGAGGGTGGTGGACGCCGAGCGTCTGTCCGGGGCCTTCGGCCCGATCCGCGCCGCCGCCGAGCGGAAGTACTGGCTCGACGACCTCTTCGGCGGGATCTACCGCGGCGTCATCCTCGGTTTCTCGCGCCTCGTCGGCTGGATCGACCGCTACCTGGTGGACGGGATGGTCAACCTCTTCAGCGCCTGGACGCTGATGGCGGGCGACCGGCTGCGGCGCATCCAGACGGGCCGGCCGCAGGACTACATCTACGGCGTGGCGCTGGGCGTGCTCCTCCTGATGTTCTTCAGCTTGAGCCGGTGGCCGCGATGAACTACGGCTGGCCGCTGCTGTCCATCATCACGTGGTCGCCCTTCGTCGGCGCCGTGCTGATCATGTTCCTGGCCCGACACCGGCCATTGCTGGTCCGCGGGCTCGCCCTGTCGTCCACCGGGCTCTCGCTCCTCCTCACGCTCTTCATCTACGCGCGCTACGACCGCGAGGCGGCGGGCTTCCAGTACTTCGAAGAGATCCCGCTGGTCCCACCGCTCGGGATCAACTATCAGCTCGGCGTGGACGGGATGAGCCTACTCATGGTGCTGCTCACCTCCATCATCATCTTCTCGGGGGCCTGGGCCTCCTGGACGGTGAAAGAGCGGAGCCAGGAGTTCTACGCCCTGCTGCTCGTCCTGGTCACGGGCGTGTACGGCGTGTTCGTCTCGCTGGACCTCTTCGTGCTGTTCCTCTTCTACGAGATCGCCGTCCTGCCCATGTACCTGCTGATCGGCATCTGG
>JBGPZD010000071.1:0-11987 GCA_041493605.1 Methylomirabilia bacterium | reverse complement strand
TCGGCAGGGGATCGAGTACACCGAAGGCGTCCTGATGGTCGAGCTCCTCCAGCGCCCGACGGGCACGCTCGCGTTCCGCTCCACCGGTCGCGACATCGTCACGCGCGGGGACGGCTCCGAGGCGGCCATCCGCGAGCTGGTGACCCGGCTGCTCCAGGATTTGCCGGCCTCCACGGCCGGGCCGCGCTGAGGACGCCCGCGGTGAAAGAGCGTCATGCGCGCCGGAATACGCTGAGCGCCGGCCCGCGCTCCCGGTACCACCGCTTGGCCTCCTGCCAGCCGCGGCCCATGGCCACCAGCAGCAGCCCCAGCAGGGCGTAGACCGCGGCAAAGACCCACCAGTTGTTGAAGCGCAGGCCGAGCCACTGGTTGATCAGGGTCAGCACGATCAGGTGGTGGGTGAAGTAGAGGAAGAGCGCCGTCTGGCCCAGGATCACCAGCCACCGCGACGGCCAGCGCCGGATCTCGACGAGGTAGTAGAAGAGGGCGATCTGGCAGAAGACCGTGCCCAGCACCCAGGCGAGCGTGTCCCCCCGCGGCGTCCAGTGATTGTTCAGGCTGAAGTCGCGCGTGAACATCCAGCGGTTCGGCGTCCCCGCCCACCAGTCCCAGCCGAAGAACCACGCGAGGCAGAGGCCTCCGGCCGCCGCCATCCCCCACAGGTAACGCGCCCGGCCGGGCGCATCGGTCCGCTCGACCCACCAGCCGCCCAGCACGAGGCCCACCAGCACCAGGCTCACCCAGGGCCAGGGCGGGAACTCGAAGAAGAAGATGCGCGAGCTCCCCGGGTGGGCGACCACCCACTCGGTGAGCCGCGGGAAGGCGCCGACGAAGGCCAGATAGATGAGGGCGGCCGCGCCCAAGAGTCCCCAGCGTCCCGCCCGGGAGCCGAGGAGCAGCGCGGCCGGGGCGGCGACCAAGATGCTGAAGCCGATGGTCTGGAGCACGCCGTTGTTCCAGATCGGGTCCTCCGGGAAGACGAGGAGGTTGAGCAAGAGCCCGGCCAGGATGAGCCGTGCGCCGCGCGCGGCCCACTTGCCCAGCGCGGCGTCCCGGCTGCCGCCCGCGCGGGAGCCGGAGAGCGGCAGGCAGAAGCCCACCAGGAAGAGGAACATCGGCGCGGCCAACGTCAGGGAGACATAGATCACGTAGTAGCGGGGCCACGTCATGTGGCCGTCCTGCCACCAGCGGCCCGTATGGTTGAGCACCATGAGGAGCAGCGCCCAGCCGCGGACCGCGTCGAGAAAACGCAGGCGCTCGCGCATCGGCTGGGGCGCTGTTGGCGACGTCACCGTGGTCCTCCTCGTCCGGCGGGGGAGAGTCGAGCTGCCGGCGACAGTCTAGCGCGCCGTCTGGGGCTGCGCCACGGTCAGGGCCCCACTCGAAGTCACCGACGCCCACCGTCAGGGGCCGCCGCCCAAACGCGTCCCCGGGGGGACATGGCCGCCCCAGTCAGCCAAACCCGAAGCGTCTATCCCTTTGATTTCCCGCCTGGTGTATAAGGGCAGTTCCCTGGCACGTTTCCTGCTCTCTTACAAGAACAGGTCCGCACGTGACTACCGCGAACAGCGATGTCCTCCGGCTGGGCGGGTCGGTCGGCCAGGAGCTTCGTCTCCAGGCCGCGGCGTTGGAGTCTGCCGCCAATGCCATCGTCATCACGGACCTGGCCGGGACCGTTGTCTGGGTGAATTTGGCCTTCGAGCGCCTGACCGGCTACGCGCCCGCGGAGATCATCGGGCAGAACACACGCCTGCTCAAATCAGGGCAGCAGAATCCGTTCTTCTACCAACAGCTCTGGCAGACGATCCTGTCGGGCCGGGTCTGGCAGGGCCGGCTCGTCAACCGGCGCAAGGACGGCACGTTCTACACCGAGGAGCAGACGATCACCCCGGTGCGCGACGAGCACGGGGCCGTCACCCACTTCGTCGCGGTCAAGCGCGACGTCACGGAACAGCGGCGGGCGGAGGAAAACCTCCAGGATCTCTACCGGCTGTTCCGCTCGCTGCTCGAGAACGCCCTCGACATCATCACGGTGATCGACGGCGACGGGACGATCCGGTATGAGAGTCCGTCGGTCGAGCGGGTGCTGGGCTACGTGCCGGGCGAGCTGGTGGGGCGCAGCGCGTTCGACTTCGTGCCCGAGGAGGACGCGCAGAAGATCGCCGAGCGCATCGAGCGCGCCAAGGGCACGCCCGGATCCATCGCCTCGCTCGAGTTCCGGTTCCGGCACAAGGACGGCTCCTGGCGCGTGCTCGAGGGCGTCGGCAAGGATATGCGCGACGATCCCGTCGTGGCGGGGATCGTGGTCAACTCGCGCGACATCACCGAGCGCAAGCGCGTGGAGGAGGAGCTTCAGGAGCAGCGCGAGGCCCGCTACCAGAACGAGAAGCTGGCCGACATGGGGTCGCTGCTGGCCGGGGTGGCGCACGAGCTGAACAACCCGCTGGCCGTCGTGATGGGCTATTCCAGCCTCCTTCACAAGGCGCTCGAGGACGGGCCCCGGGCGCGGTGGACCGAAAAGATCTCCAAGGCGGCCGACCGCTGCGTGCGGATCGTCCGCAACTTCCTCGCGCTGGCCCGCCAGCATCCGCCGGAGCGGAAGGAGGTGCGCCTCAACCAGGTCGTCGAGGAGGCCGTGGAGCTGCTGGCCTACCCGCTCCGGGTGGACGACGTCGAGGTGACGCTCCATCTGTCGCCGAACCTCCCGGTGCTGTGGGCCGACCCGCATCAGCTGCACCAGGTGGTGATCAACCTCATCACCAACGCCCATCAGGCCATGCACGGGGCCCCGTCGCCGCGGCGGCTCACGCTCACGACGGCGGAGGATCCGGCGGGCGGGCGCGTGACGCTCGAAGTGACCGATACGGGGCCGGGGATCCCAACCGAGATCCAGGGGCGGATCTTCGAGCCCTTCTTCACGACCAAGCCGCAGGGGCAGGGCACCGGGCTCGGGCTCTCGCTCTGCGCGGGCATTGTCGAGGGGCACGGCGGGACCGTCCGGGTCGAGAGCGAAGCCGGACGCGGCGCTGTTTTCACGGTGGAGATTCCGGTCGTCGTGCCTCCCGCCGCGGAGCCGGAAAGGCCGGCCGCGGAGGCGCTGTCGGCCAGGCCCGGCTCCACGATCCTGGTGGTCGACGACGAGCCCGAAGTGGGCAGGCTCCTGGCCGACCTGCTCGCGGCCGACGGGTATGAGGTGGACGCCGCGAGCAATGGAGCCGTCGCCCTCGAGAAGCTCGAGAGCCGCGACTACGACCTCATCCTGAGCGATCTGCGCATGCCCGGGCTCGACGGGCCGGGCCTGTACCAGGAGATCGAGCGGCGGCGCCCGGAGCTGCTGTCGCGCTTCGTCTTCCTGACCGGGGACACGCTGAGCGCCGAGAGTCGGAAGTTCCTCGAGCGCCTGACCGTGCCCAGTCTGGACAAGCCGTTCGATTTCGACGAGGTCCGCCGGGTGGTCGCGCGGGCGCTCCAGAGGCCTGACGCCGAGGGCCCGCCTGCCTGTTGAGCGCGCCGCTCAGCGCTGGTACTTGGTCGGCGTGCGACGCGGCGGGAAGAACACCGGGCGCGGCATGCGGCCCACCGGCACTTCGATCAGCACCGGCCGGTCCATCTGCACCGCCTCCGCAACGAGACGACCCACCTCAGTGGGTTCTTTTGCGCTCAGGCCGCGCACGCCGAAGGCCTCGGCCAGCTTCATGAAGTCCGGGTTGTGGAGCTGGGCGCCGTAGGCGCCGCCCCAGGCCTCGTCGAGATCGCGCGCGACATTCCCGTATGAGTTGTCGTTGAAGACCACGGTGACCACGTTGATCTTGTGCTGGACGGCCGTGGCCAGCTCCTGCGCGTTGAAGAGAAAGCCGCCGTCGCCCGAAACGGCGACGACCGGCCGGTCCGGACGGGCCACCTTGGCCCCCAGCGCCACCGGGAAGGCGTAGCCCAGGTTGCCCGAGTAGGACGAGCTCAGGTAGGTCCGCGGCGCGTAGACGGGCCAGAAGGGGCGCGAGTAGTAGCCGATCTGGTTCATTCCCGCGACCAGGATGGCGTCCTCGGGCGTGCCGGCGCGCAGGCTCTTGAGAATCGAGGCCTGGGGCTCCTGGGTGGCCAGGGCGGCGACGGCGGCGCGGAGCGCTTGGTGTTCGGCCTTGCGCGCGGGGCGCGAGGGCCCCGCGGCGCGCAGCCGCTCCAGCAGCGCCTCGAGCGTCGCCCGCGCGTCGCCCACGAGGCCGACGGTGTTCGGGTGGCTGCGCCCGATCTCTTCCGGGTCCACGTCGATCTGGATGATCCGCTGCCCCGGTGAGAAGGAGACCAGCGCCAACCGGGAGCCCACCGCCAGCACGAGATCGGCCGCGTGGACGTGGGCGCGCAGCGGAGACTCCCGCCAGAAGGCGGCGCCCAGGGAGAGGTCGCTGTGGTCACTCAGGGCGCCCTTGCCCTCGGCCGAGGTGACGACGCCGGCCTGCAGGTGCTCGGCTATCGCCGCCAACGCGTCGTGGCCGCCCGAGAGGTGAACGCCGCCACCCGCGTAGATCACGGGGCTCGAGGCGGCGAGCAGCATCTCGGCCGCGCGGTCGAGATCGGCCGCCGGCGCGGCGGGTCGAACACCGCGCGCCGGCTCCACGAGCTCGACCTCGCCCTCGTCCTCCATCGTCTCGGGCGGCATCTCGATCTCGACGGGGCGCGGCCGGCCGGTCGTGAGCTGGACCACGGCGAGGGCGACGGCGGCGGGAATGTCGGCCACCTCGAGAACCCGGCGGCGCCACTTGGTCACGGGCGCGACGGCGTCGAGCTGGTCGTTGACCTCGTGGAGGAGCCCGATGTTCTTGCCGATGCTGGCCTTCGGGATCTGGCCGGACAGCATGAGCACGGGCGAGGAGGTGGCGTAGGCCGTGCTGAGCCCCGATAGAGCGTTGAGCAGTCCGGGGCCGGGCACCACGAGCGCCGTGCCGATATCCCCGCCGGCGCGCGCGTAGCCGTCGGCCATGAAGCTCGTGGCCTGCTCGTGCCGCGTCGCGATGAAGCGGATGCGCGGCTCCTCGCGCAGCGCCGCCAGCACGCCGTAGAGCTGGACGCCGGGCAGGCCGAAGACCACCCGCACGCCGGCGCGGTAGAGCGACCGCACCAGGGCCTCGCCGCCCGTCATCCGCGCCATTGCGCCCCCACTTTTCGTTGCCTGACGTGTCTCACGACGTCACGACGGGGCAGTATACCAGAGGGGGCCGCGGGGCGGCGGCCCCGAGGTCGTGGTTGCCGCGGCCGCCGCGCCCCGTGTATCCTGCCCGCGCCCCAAGGAGAGCCGAGGAGGACGGCCATGCCCATCACGCGGATGCTCGAGCTGGAGGAGCTGGACCCGGCGCTGCGCGCCGCCGCCCTGAAATGGCGCGCGCAGGGCGGCAACGTGAACATGCACCGGGTCTTCGGCCAGATGCCCGACTTCTTCGGCAAGTTCGTCGAGTTCTACGGCCCGCTGGTGAACCACGGGCGCGTCCCCCTGCGCGTCAAGGAGATCGCCCGCATCCGCGTCGCCAACCTCAACCAGTGCCACTACTGACAGCGCACCCGCTACGCCTTGGCAAGGCGCGTGACGACCGAGGCCGAGCTGGCCCGCGTGGACGACTTCGAGTCTGGAGAATTCAGCCCGGCGGAGAAGGCCGCGCTGCGCTTCACCGAGGCCTTCTACCGGGACCACAAGACGATCCCCGATTCCGTGTGGGAGGACCTGCGGCGCCACTACGGCGAGCCCGAGATCATCGAGCTGGCGTGGACGATCGCCGCCTACATCATGCTGGGCAAGCTGATCTACGCGTTCCGGATCCCCTTCGGCGACGAACCCTCCGGGAGGAACGATCATGACTAGCGATCTGCTCGAAGTGGTCAAGGACGGCGTGGCGGTCCTCACCCTCAACCGGCCGGAGCGGCTCAACGCCATGTCGCGGCCGATGCTCGACGCGCTGCTGGAGGCGCTGCCCCGGCTGGCGGACGACCCGGCGGTGGGCGCCGTGGTGCTCACCGGCGCCGGGCGCGGCTTCTGCGCGGGCGGCGACGTCAAGGCCATGGCGGAAGGACAGGAGCTGGGGGGCGACACGCTCGAGGAAAAGGCGCAGGCCCTGCGCGAGCGCATGGAGGTCTCGCGGTGGCTGCACGAGCTGCCCAAGCCCACCATCGCCATGGTGCGGGGCGCGGCGGCGGGGGCGGGGCTCTCGCTGGCGATGGCGTGCGACCTGCGGATCGCGGGGGACAGCGCGCGCTTCGGCACCGCCTTCGCGCGCGTCGGCTACTCGGGCGACTTCGGCGGCAGCTTTTTTCTGACCCAGCTGGTGGGCACGGCCAAGGCCCGCGAGCTCTACTTCACCGCCGACCTGGTGGACGCCCAGCAGGCGCTGGCGCTCGGGCTGGTCAACCGGGTGGTCCCCGACGCGCGGCTGGAGGAGGAGACGCTGGCGCTGGCGGGGCGCATCGCACGCGGGCCGCGCATCGCCTGCCGCTATATGAAGCGCAACCTCAACGCGGCCGAGAGCGGGCCGCTCAAGGATCTGCTGGACCTCGAGGCCTGGCACCACGCGCGCTGCGGAATGACCGAGGACCATCGGGAGGCGGCGCGGGCCTTCGTAGAGAAGCGGGAGCCGGTGTTCAGGGGGCGGTGACGCCGCGCCCGGCCGGGGCCCCAGTCCGCCAGCCCAGATAAACCACGCTCGCGGCGAGGGCGCCCAGCACGACCCACACCGCCAGCGTGGACAGCTCCGACATCCACGTGATGGTGGAGCTGCTCAGCCCCGCGAAGGCCAGGCCGATCACGGGCATCACGGGTGCCCCGCAGCCGGTCACGGTGCAGGGGCTGGTGGAGAGCCCGAGGGTGCTGACGAGCGTGCCCGCCACGCCGCCCTGACGCGTGGTCCGCACGCGCCATCCGCCGCCTGGACCGCTCCCGCCCCGCCAGTAGAGCCACAGGGCGAAGTAGGCGCCGATGAGCCCAGCCATCAGCGCGAACCGGAAGAGGTCGCTGACCGTGACGGCGAATCCCCACTCGGGCTCGATGGGGGCGTCGGCGCGGAACCAGAACAAGGCGAGCCTCGGGATGAACTCGATCTTGCGGTGGAGCGGCACGGCGCCCGAGGTCACCCATTCGGGGAAGTTCCTGAGCCACGGGTTGACGGTGAAGGAGCTGACGGGCTTCCGGACCACGGACAGCAGCAGGGGCGGCAGCAGGATGTCCAGCAGGAATACGCCCACCACCACGGCGGCGAACAGCCGGGGCCGCGCGCCCACCGCGGCCTTGATCCCTCTGAGAGCCTGTGCCAGGGCCTTCATGCCGGCGCTCAGTCTACCCTTGCGGCTCTCGGCGCGCACCCCGCCCGCCCTCGCTCGTGACGCACCGCGCTACTGGTCCACCTTGACAGGACCCCCGGGAGAGTAGTTAATAGGCCCGCACCCTCTCCCTGGCCTGTCAACGAACCCCCACTGAGGAGGAAACAGCATGTCCCAAGAGGTAAGTCGTCGTGATTTCTTGGCTCGCCTGGGCGTCACGGTCAGCGCTGCCGCTGCCGGCGCCACGGCGGGCGCGGTGCCCCTGCTGGCAAGCAAGGCCGAAGCCCAGCCAAAGGGCACTATCCCGGATGCGCCCTACAAGATCGGCCACATGACCTTCTTCACGGGCGCCGCCGCCGTCCTCGGTGAGCCCTCGTACAAGGGACATATCCTGGCGGCTGAGGAGATCAACGCCCAGGGCGGCCTGCTGGGGAAGCGCAAGATCGAGACCTTCAAGGCCGACGAGGCTGCCGGCACCGACGCCAACGTGAAGGAAATGCGCCGGATGAAGCTCTCGGAGAAGATCGACCTCTTCACGGGGGTCATTTCGAGCGGCAACACCCCGGCCCTGGGACCCGTGGCCGAGGAGCTCAAGTTGCTCACGATCTTCGTGGACGGCTGCACGGACTTCCTCTTCGACAAGGCCGTCCCGAACCCGCATTACATCTTCCGCATCACCAACATGCAGTCGGCCGACGGCGTGACGGCGGCAGTCGCGACCGCCATGACCTGGCCCAAGGTGCGGAAGATCGCCCACATCCACCCCGACTACTCCTACGGGCGCAACGCCTTCGACCACTTCAACATCGTGATGAAGAAGATGGTCCCCGGCGCTCAGGTCGTCTCCGAGGGCTGGCCGAAGCTGGGCACCACGGACTTCACCTCCCACATCACCAAGGCCATCGCGGCCAAGCCGGACCTGCTGGTCTCCTCGGTATGGGGCGGCGACTACGTGGCCATGTACAAGCAGGCGCTGCGCTACGACCTGTTCAAGAAGATGAAGTTCACGAGCATGATCGCCTTCGGCGTGGCGCCCCACGCCATCGGCAAGGACCACCCCGAGGGCGTCATCGCGGGCGTCCACTCCAACTACTACTTCAACTATCCGCCGGGTGACCGCTGGCCGCTGAACGCGGCGTTCGTGAAGAAGTACCACGACCGGTGGAAGGAGTACCCGAACTTCCAGTCCGAGGGCGCCTACACGACCCTCCAGCTGCTCAAGCAGTCCATCGAGAAGGCGAACAAGCTGGTCGGCGGCTGGCCCGATGACGAGGCCATCATCGGCCAGCTGGAAGGCGCGTCCATCTCCGGGCCGGCAGGTTACCTGCATATCCGCCCGGACAACCACCAGGGCTACAAGGACGCCATGACCGGCTTCAGCGTAAACTCGCCAGACTATCCGTTCCAGATCCTCGATCCGAATCGGATCATCACGATCCCGATCCGCAACATCACGGCGCCTCCGGGCTGGCCCAAGGGGGAGCCGACCTCGACCTTCACCTGGATCGACAAGACCTGGCCCACGGTCAAGGCCTAGCAGCCGGCCAGGGTTCGGGGAAGGGGGGCGGTTCCCGCCCTCCTTCCCCTTTCTCACGTTCATGAGGCTTCCGCGGCTTCGTCGAAGTGCGCCCGTGAGGCGCAGGCTCGTCCTGTCGGCCATCTGCCTGCTCTGGGCCGCTCCGGCCGTGGCCGGACACGAGCTGCCGTTCTATCCGTCCTACTACCCGCAAGAGATCCGGCTCGAGACCCTGCCGCCCGCCGCCGCGGCACCGCTGCTCAAGAGCGGCACGCTCCACGCCTACCTCGGCGCTGACCCCTTCACCGGCGGCCGCGCCCCGGCCGACGTCAAGTCCGTGGAGTCGCTCGCGGGATACGTGGTGCTGACCTTCAACCCCGCGTCGCGGACGATGAGGGACCGACCGAGCCGCTGCGAGCACGCGCTCGGGGTCGCCAGAGCGCTCGGCGCTTCCCGATCGAGCGTTGTGTTCCACCCCTATCCGGTCACGCCCATGCATGCCGACTACCTGGCTCACTTCGACCTGGCGCAGAAGGCCAAGCGAGAGGTCCAGGAGCGCGCGCCGGCCGGCCCGCCTGCCGCCCTGGCCACGCGGCTGCAGGGCCCATGGGCTGAGTCGCTGGCCCGGCCTCCGCAGTATCAGGGCAGGGACTGGGATCTGGTCGTTGAGGATGTGACACTTGAGTCCCTCCTCGCCCGACAGTGGGCCGGCCTCAATGGCTGGCTGGGACCGTCCTGGGTCAAAGCGGGCTGGTTCCACGCCTATCTCTTACAGGCGGGGAGCCTGACCGATGGCGGAGCGCGCCAAGCGGTTGAGGGCCTCTATGGACGTCTGACCGCCGGCGGCTGGAGCAGTGAGGCGGAGCGCCTGGGGCTGGAGCGGCAGCTGGTCCAGCGCCTCGGAGACGGCTGCGACCGCGTCGTCCTCGGCTATGTGCTCCGCAGCGAGCGCTTCAGCGCGGAGTTCTCCCAGGGCGTCGAGAACATCGCCTCGGACTCGCAGACCGGGTTCAACTCCGCGATCTTCCTCCGCACCGTCAAACTCAAGGACTTCCCGTGGAACGGCTGGCTGAGGCTCGGGATGGCGAGCCGGCCCGCCGCCGCGTGGAATCCCATCGCGGGCTTCTCCGACCCGGCCGGCCGGCTGCTGTGGGCGGCGGTGGGCGACCCGGCCCTGATCCCCGCGCCCTACGGCTCCGGATGGGTCGCCAACCGGGCCACGCCCGTGGCGGTCGTGCGGCCGCCCGCCTCCGACGTCGAGCTGCCGCCGGACGCCCTGATCCCCGAGCCGGGCACCGGGCTCTTGCGTGACGCGGGAAAGGGCAAGAGCGCGCGGGCCCGCGTCACATACCGCATCGTGGCCTCCGCCTTCCACGACAACACGCGCATGACGCCGGCGGACGCCGCCTACGCCTACGGCTTCGCCTACCGCTGGGGCGCGCGGGCGGGGGCGGGGCCCGCGGCCGACCCTGCCGTCGAGGCCGCGACGGCGCCGCTCCGGCAGGCCCTCGTCGGCTTCCGCGTGGTCAGGGTGGACGCCGACGTCCGGAAGTACAGCGACATCACCTTCACCTACGTCGTTCCGGTCATCGACGTCTACGTCACCGCGGGCGCCCTCGATGACGAGGCCATGGCCGCCCTTGCGCCGCCCTGGAGCGCGCTGCCCTGGCACGTGATGGTGCTGATGGAGGAGGCCGTCAAGCGGGGCCTCGCGGCCTTCTCGCCGGGTGAGGCGAAGCGGCGCGGCGTGCCGTGGCTCGACCTGGCGCGGGATCCGAAGACCAAGGAGGCGCTGGCCGGACTCGTGGACACGTTCGCGGCGCAGGCGTACATCCCCCCGGCCCTCAAGGGGCTCGTGATGGCCGACGAGGCGCAGGCCCGGTGGACCGCGCTCAAGAGCTTTTACGCCACGCGCGGCCACTTTCTCGTCACCAACGGGCCCTACTCGCTTGAGAAGTGGTCGGAGCGCGACGTAATCTTAAGAGTCTTCCGCGACTTCACCAACCCCAACGGAGTGGGCACCTACGACCGCTTCGCCATCCCGCGCCGGGCCTACGTCGCGCGGCTGACGGCGCGCGGTGACCGGCTGGAGGTCTCGGCCGAGGTCGAGCGCGTCGAGAAGTTCCTGCGGGAGTATCGCATCGTGAGGGAGCCGCTCGGCAAGCCGGTCTCCGAAATGGACCGCGCCGACGTGCCCGTGTGCCGCTACGTGATCGTGGGCGCCGACGGCGCGGTGGCCGCGGCCGGGACCTCGCGCGACCTGGACGGGGCCCGGCTCGTGGTCGATCTCAAGGGCCGGCTCACGCCGGGCGCCTACACGGCCCTGGTGGCCCTCGCCCTGGGCGATAACTGGGTCAACCCCGAGGTGGCGGTGGCGCAGTTTCGGGTTGAAGCCACTCCCTGACTTGAGGCATCGTATCGGGCCATGGACACGCTCCTGATCCACATCCTGAACGCGCTGCTCTACGCGGCCGTTCTCTTCCTCATCGCCGGCGGACTCAGCCTCATCTACGGTGTCATGCGGATCGTCAACCTGGCCCACGGCAACCTCTACGCTTTCGGGGCCTTCGTGGCGGCTTGGACGGTGGGCCGGCTCGTGGACGGCGCGACACCGACGCCCCTGCTCTACCTCGTCCTGCTCGCCGGGCCCTTGGCCGCGGCCGCGTTGGGCGCCGTGCTCGAGCCGGCCCTCCTCCGGCCGCTCTACAAGCGCCCCGAGGAATACCAGCTCCTGATCACCTTCGGCCTGCTGCTGATCCTCGAAGACGTGCTCCGCCTGATCTGGGGGCCCTATCCGCTGTCCGTGAGCGCGCTCTACGAGGGCATGGGCAGCCTCAGCTTCGGCGAGTCCATCTACCCGACCTACAACCTGGCCGTGATCGTGGTAGGCGGCCTCGCGGCGGCGGGCCTCTGGGCCTTCATCTACCGCACCCAGTTCGGCGTCGTCCTGCGCGCGACCTCGCAAAACATGCGCATGGCCCAGGCCATGGGCGTCAACGTCAACCGCGTCTACGTCGAGGCCTTCACTCTCGGCTGCTTCATGGCGGGCCTGGGCGGCGCCATCGTGGTCCCGCAGCAGGGCGCGGTCCTCGGGATGGGCGTGGACGCGCTCATCCTGGCCTTCGTCGTCGTGGTCATCGGCGGCCTGGGCAGCCTGGAGGGCGCGCTGGTC
>JBGPZD010000099.1:0-7725 GCA_041493605.1 Methylomirabilia bacterium | reverse complement strand
GATCATGGCCGTGCCCGAATGGCAGTCGGCCGCCGTGGGGCAGGGCTTCGGCGCGCCGATCTACGACATCGCCGACGAGAAGGCGTGGAACCGCGTGTTCGGCGGGCCCATCCCGGTCACGGTCGGCTACGCGCTCAAGGAAACCGTCGAGAAGTCGCCCGAACTGGTCCAGGCCTACGTCAACGCCTGCTACCGCGCCCAGCAGTGGATCCGCAAGGCCAAGGACGACGAGGTCGTCGATTTGCTCTGGAAGCCCTACATGGAGACGTTCAAGCGCGAGGAGATCCTGGACTCGGTCCGCTACTACAAGACGATCTTCGACTGGGACTTCCACGTGGACGAGAAGGACTACGAGCGCGGGATGAAGGTCTGGATCCCGACGGCTCTCGACAAGCCCATCCCCTACGCGAAGGCCGTGGACATGTCGTTCGTGAAGAAGGCCCAGGCCAAGCTCAAGTCGTAGCGCCCGTGGCGCCCCGCGTCCGCATCTCCATCCGGGACCTCTCGAAGACCTTCGGCCAGGGTCCTCGGGAGGTCCCGGCCGTCTCCCACGTCTCGGTCGACATCTACGACAAGGAGTTCGTGGCCATCGTGGGCCCCTCGGGCTGCGGCAAGTCCACCATCCTGAACATGATCGGCGCCCTGATCGCGCCGTCCGGCGGTCAGATCCTGGTGGACGGCACCGCGGTGGCCGGCGCCCCGCCGTCCCAGGTGGGCTATGTCTTCCAGAAGGACACCGTCTTTCCCTGGCGCACGGTCGAGCGGAACATCGCGCTCGGGCTTGAGTACCGGGGCGTGCCCGCCGCGGAGCGCGCCGCGCGCGTGGGGGAGGCCATCAATCTGGCGGGGCTCCAGGGCTTCGAGGAGGCGTTCCCCGCCACGCTCTCGGGCGGGATGCGCCAGCGCGTGGCGCTGATGCGCTCGCTGATCGTGAACCCCGAGATCCTCCTCATGGACGAGCCCTTCGGGGCGCTCGACACCCACACCAAGCTCAACCTCCACGCCGAACTGCTCGCGCTCTGGGAGGCCAGGCACCAGACCGTGGTCTTCGTCACCCATGACCTGTCGGAGGCCATCACCCTGGCCGACCGCGTGGTGGTCATGACCCGGCGGCCCGGCCGCCTCAAGCGCGTCTACGACATCAAGCTGCCGCGGCCGCGGGACGTCATCAAGATCCGCGAGAGCGACGAGTACCTGCGCGAGTACGGCCAGATCTGGCACGCGTTAGGCGAAGAATTCAGGCTTGGCGAGCCGCAGCCGGAGGCGAGGCGAGCGGATACGGAAGTCGAGGGCGTGCGATGAACCGCGATCGCGGGGGAGTGTTGTTCTGGCAGCTCGCGATCCTGATCGTCTTCATCGGCGCGTGGGAGTACCTGACGGGGATCAAAGCCATCTCCAAGACGCCCGGGCTCTACTGGATCGACCCCTTCTTCATCAGCCGCCCGTCGAAGATCGTGGAGCGCTTCCTCTATCTCGCGTCGGACAAGGTCCGGCTCAACATCTGGCAGATGGCGCTCTCGACCATCCAGTCGACGCTCTGGGGCTTTCTCGTCGGCGTCTCGACGGGCTTCGTGGCCGGGCTGGTGCTCGGCCGCAACGACGGGGTCGCGCGGATCTTCGATCCCTACATCGTCGCCTTCAACTCGCTGCCGCGCATCGCGCTGGTCCCCCTCATCACGATGATCTTCGGCTTCGGGCTGCTGGCCAAGGTCGTGCTGGCCTGGAGCATCGTGTTCTTTATCGTATTCTTCAACACCTTCCAGGGCGCGCGCAGCGTGGACGCCGATCTGGTCAACAGCGCCCGGTTTCTCGGCGCCCGGGAGGGTCAGATCATGCGGACGGTGGTCATCCCCTCGGCCCTGGCCTGGACCTTCGCGTCGCTCACGCCCTCCATCTCCTTCGCCCTCATCGGCGTCGTCGTGGGCGAGTTCATCGGCGGCGAGTCGGGCGGGGGGCTCGGCTACCTCATCATCCTGTCCCTGGGGACGCTCAATGCCGCCGACATGATGGTCGCCCTCTTCGCCCTGGGCGTGATCGGCATCGTCATGGCGCTCGGGATCAAGCAGCTCGAGGCCCGCCTGCTGCGCTGGCGGCCGGAGTACCAGAAGCGCTAGCGGGCGCCAGCGCTTCCTTGCCGGAGCGCCGCGGTGGCCGGTGTACAATCGCCGGGATATGCCCCGCGACGGCGCCCGCGACGACCACGAAGCGCTGCCGGGGTTCCCGCTGCAGATGCGGGAGCCCGAGGGGCATACCCACAACCCCCTCGTCCGCTATTTTAAGACCCTGGGCCCCGGACTCGTCACCGGGGCCTCCGACGACGACCCCAGCGGCATCACGACCTACTCGGTGGCCGGCGCCTCGATGGGCTACGGGATGCTCTGGACGGCGCCGGCCACCCTGCCGCTGACCATCGCGGTCCAGCTCATCTGCGCGCGCATCGGGCTGGTCTCCGGGTTCGGGCTGGCGGGCGCGGTGCGCCGGCACTACCCCCGCCCGCTCCTCTACGGCGCCTGCCTCCTGCTCCTGGTCGCCAACGTCTTCAATATCGCCGCCGACCTCGCGGGGATGGCCGAGGCGGCGAGCATGCTGACCGGCCTGCACACATGGATGCTCGTGCCCGTCTTTGGCGCCGCGATCTTGTGGGTGACCGTCTACACGAGCTACGGCACCTTCGCCCGCTCCCTCAAGTGGCTGACGGCGGTGCTCTTCGCGTACATCGTGACCGCCGTGCTGGTCACGCCGGACTGGGGCACCGTGCTGCGCGCCACTTTGCTGCCCACGCTGCGCTGGGATTCGACTTACGTCGCGGCCCTGGTCGGCATCCTCGGGACGACCATCTCGCCCTATCTCTTCTTCTGGCAGGCCTCGCAGGAGGTGGAGGAGGAGAAGGGCCGGGGCCGGCGGACCCTGGCCCAGCGGCGCGGGGCCACGCCCCACGAGCTCCGCGACGCGCGGCTCGACGTCACCACCGGCATCTGCTTTTCGAACCTGGTGTTCTACTTCATCATCCTGACCACGGCCGCCACGCTGTACCAGGCCGGCCACCGCGACATCCAGTCCGCGCGCCAGGCCGCCGAGGCGCTGCGCCCCCTGGCCGGTGATGGGGCGTACCTCTTGTTCGCGCTGGGGCTGATCGGGACGGGGCTGCTCGCGATTCCCGTGCTGGCAGGCTCGGCCTCCTTCGCCGTGGCCGAGCTGTTCGGCTGGCGCTCGGGGCTCGACCTCTCGCCCCGGCGCGGCAAACGCTTTTACCTGGTCTTCGCGGGCGCCATGGCGGCCGGGATGGCCCTGGACTTCTTCGGCTTCAATCCGACCCGGATGCTGTTCTACTCGGCGGTGGTCAACGGCCTCCTGGCCCCGCCGCTCATGGTGCTGGTCATGCTCGTCGGCAATAACCCGAAGATCATGGGGAAGCACACCAACACCTTCTGGCTCAACCTCTTCGGCTGGGCGGCGACGGGGGCGATGGGCACCGCCGCCGTCGCCCTGGCGCTGACGGCCGTCTGAGTTCCGGGCGGGGTCAGGTCTTGAAATCCAGCATCGCCAGGCTGCCATCTGGCGGATGGATGTCGTAATTCAAGACCTGACCCCTACTTGAGGCGGGCGATATAGGGCAGATTGCGGTAGCGCTCGTCCTTGTCGAGACCGTAGCCGACCACGAAGACGTCGGGGACCTCGCGGCCGACATAGTCCACGTGGACGTCGGCCGGGCGCGGGCGCTGCTTGGCCAGGAACGCGCAGACCTTGAGCGAGGCGGGGTTGCGCGTCTGGAAGTTGCGCAGCAGATAGGACAGCGTCAGCCCGCTGGCGCACACGCCCTCGACCACCAGCACGTCGCGCCCCTCGATGGGCTCGTCCAGGTCCTTGCGGATCCGCACCACGCCCGAGGCGGTCACCTCGCCGTAGGGCACGATGGAGATGAAGTCCACGGTGGCGGGGATGGTGAGCGCCCGCATGAGGTCGGCGAGGAAGATGGCGGAGCCCTTGAGCACGCCCACCAGGTGCAGGCGCTTGCCTTCGTAGTCGGCCGAGATCCGCGCCGCCAGCCGCGCCACCTCGGCCTCGATGGCCCGCGCGTCAACCAGCACCTCGCCCAGCCCGTCGGCGCCGGCCTGCATCACGCGAACCGCGTCGCCGCGAGGAACTCGCGCGAGCGCCTGATCAGGGCCGGCTCCACCGCGCCCGTCCGCTCCCACTCGGCGAAGCACTCGGTGATCGTCAGAATCGCGTGGAGCGCGTAGCCCTTCGAGGCCAGGAGCTCGCGGCCGCCCTGCTCCCGGTCGATGAGGATGACCAGGTCCTTAACGACCAGCCCGGCCTCCTCGAGCGGCTGGATGGCTTCGAACTTGCTCGCCCCGTCGGTGATGATGTCGTCGATCACCACCACGCGCTCGCCGGGCTTGAAGAGGCCCTCAATGCGCCGCTTGGTGCCGTAGGCTTTCTCCTCGCGCCTCGGATAGATCAGCGGCAGGCCGCCCGCCAGGCTCGCGGCGACGGCCAGCGGCAGCCCCGCGTAGGGAATGCCCGCGATGCGGTCGCCGCGGCAGCGCTTGACCTCGGCGGCCATGAGGGCGCCGATCGCGGCCAGCACGTCGGGGAACGAGACGACCACGCGCAGGTCGATGTAGAAGGGCGACGTGACGCCCGACTTGAGCGTGAACTCGCCGAAGCGGATGGCGCCGATCTCGACGAGCCGCCGCATCAGGGTCGTGTGCTGGCTGTCCGCCGTCACGCGCCCATCTCCTCGAGGATGGCGCGGGCGGCCGCGGCGGGGTCGGCGGCGGCGGTGATGGGGCGGCCGATCACGAGGTAGTGGGCGCCGGCGCGCGCGGCCGCCGCGGGCGTGGCGGTCCGCGACTGGTCTCCAGGGTCGCTGCCGGCCGGGCGGATGCCCGGGGTGACGATCACCCAGGCGGGCCCCAGAGTGCGGCGGATGGCGGCGATCTCGTTGGGCGAGGCCACGCAGCCGTCGAGCCCCGCTTCGCGGGCGAGCCCTGAAAGGTGCAGCACATGGCCCTCCACCGATGAGGCCACGCCCAACTCGCGGCCGAGCGCCGCCCGGTCGAGACTGGTCAGCACCGTGACGGCCAGGACCAGCGGTCGCGCGGCGCCGCGCTCTTTGGCCGTCGCGGCCGCGGCCTCGGCGGCGGCGCGCATCATCGCCACGCCGCCCGAGGCGTGGACGTTGAACATCGAGACGCCCATGCGCGCGGCCTCCCGCGCGGCGCCGGCCACCGTGTTGGGGATGTCGTGGTACTTGAGGTCGAGGAAGACGCGGGCGCCGCGCTTGGCGACGGCCTCCACCGCCCGGGGACCCACGGCGGTGAAGAGTTGGGAGCCGATCTTGAAGTGCCCGGCCACGCCCTGGAGCCGGTCGAGGAGCGCCTCGGCCTGGGCCAGGGTGTCCACGTCGAGGGCGACGATCAGGCGGTCCTTAGGCTCGCGCGGCGTCATAGTAGTCCTGGAGCGCCTGCACCGAGATCTCGCCCTTGAGCAAGGCTTCGATGCCGCCGACGGCCGCCTGGGCGCCGTCCACCGTCGTGTAGTAGGGGATGGCCTGGGTGACGGCGGTGCGCCGGATCAGGTAGGAGTCCTTCCGGGCGCGGCCGTCCTCCGGCGTGTTGAACACCAGGGCGATCTCCCCGCGCTTCAAGAGATCGACGATGTTCGGGCGGAAGTTTTCGTTGACCTTGTGGACCACCTCCACCCCCATGCCTTGGCGGTTGAGCAGCTTGGCCGTGCCCGCCGTGGCGACCAGGCTGAACCCCATCTCGGCCAGGCGCTTGGCGATCGGCAGCACGGCCCGCTTGTCGCGATTCTTGACCGACAGGAACACCTTGCCCGAGGTGGGCAGGGGTGAGCCGGCCGAGAGCTGAGACTTGACGTAGGCCTTTCGGAAATCCCGGTCGATCCCCATGACCTCGCCCGTGGACTTCATCTCGGGTCCCAGCACGGCGTCCACGCCGGGGAACTTGACGAAGGGGAACACCGCTTCCTTGACCGCGATGTGCTTGAGCTCTTTCTCCTCCGTGAAGCCCAGCTCGCGCAGGGTCGTCCCGAGCATGACCTTGGTGGCCAGCTTGGCCAGCGGCACGCCGATGGCCTTGGAGACGAAGGGCACGGTGCGCGAGGCGCGCGGGTTGACCTCGAGCACGAAGATCTGCTCGTTCTTGATGGCGAACTGGATGTTGAGCAACCCGATCACGCCCAGCTCTCTCGCCAGGGCTCGGGTCTGCTGCTTGATCCGGTCGATCTGGTCGTCGCCCAGCGAGTAGGGCGGCAGGGCGCAGGCCGAGTCGCCCGAGTGGATGCCCGCCTTCTCGATGTGCTCCATGACGCCGCCCACCACGACCCGCTCGCGGTCGGCGAGGGCGTCCACGTCGATCTCGATCGCGTCCTCGAGGAACTTGTCCACCAGGATGGGGTGCTCGGGGCTCACCCGCACCGCCTCGGTCATGTAGCGCAGGAGGTCCTCCGCGTCGTAGACGATCTGCATGGCGCGGCCCCCCAGGACATAGGAGGGGCGGACCAGGACGGGGTAGCCGATATTCACCGCGATCCGCTCCGCCTCCGCGTACGAGCGGGCCGTGTCTCCCGGGGCCTGGGCCAGGTGGAGCTTCTCGAGCAGGTCCGAGAAGCGGCGGCGGTCCTCGGCGCGGTCGATGGCGTCGGGCGGCGTCCCCAGGATCGGCACGCCGGCCGTCTCCAGCGGGACGACCAGCTTCAGCGGCGTTTGCCCGCCGAACTGGACGATGACGCCGCGGGGCCGCTCCCGCTCCACGATGTTCATCACGTCCTCGAAGGTGAGGGGCTCGAAGTAGAGGCGGTCCGAGGTGTCGTAGTCCGTGGAGACCGTCTCGGGGTTGCAGTTGACCATGATGGCCTCGACCCCGGCCTCCTTGAGGGCGAAGGCGGCGTGGACGCAGGCGTAGTCGAACTCGATGCCCTGGCCGATGCGGTTGGGCCCGCTGCCGAGGATCACCACTTTCTCCCTCGGAGTCGGCGGGGCCTCGTCCTCTTCCTCGTAGGTCGAGTAGAGGTAGGGCGTGTGGGCCACGAACTCGGCGGCGCAGGTGTCCACCATCTTGAAGGTGGCCCGAATGCCGGCGGCGAGACGGGCGGACCTCACCTCGAGCTCGCTCGTCCCGGTCAGGGCCGCGACGCGCCGGTCGGAGAAGCCCATCTGCTTGGCCTTCCTGAGCGTGGCGGCATCGCCGAGACCCGCGGCGCTGATCGCCGGCTCGAACTCCACGATCTGGCGGATGTTCTCGAGGAACCAGGGATCGATGGCCGAGAGCCGATGGAGCTCTTCGGTGCCCAGCCCCCGGCGGTAGGCCTCGGCCACGGCAAAGCACCGCTCGGCGTTCGGGACGCGGATCTTCTGCCTCAGCTCATCGAGGTCGGCGATCTCGCGCTCGAGCGTGAGCCCCCAGCGGTCCTGCTCGAGCGACCGCACGGCCTTCTGCAGCGCCTCCTTGAAGGTCCGGCCGATCGCCATGACTTCGCCCACCGACTTCATCTGGGTGGTGAGCGTCTGGTCGGCCTCGGGGAACTTCTCGAAGGCCCAGCGCGGGAACTTGACCACGCAATAGTCAATCGTGGGCTCGAACGATGCTGGAGTCTCGCGCGTGATGTCGTTGCGGAGCTCGTCCAGGGTATAGCCCACCGCCAATTTGGCGGCGATCTTGGCGATGGGGAAGCCCGTGGCCTTGGAGGCCAGCGCCG
>JBGPZD010000117.1:0-6036 GCA_041493605.1 Methylomirabilia bacterium | reverse complement strand
CTCGAACATCAACGCGGTGAGCGGGCGGGTCGGCGTCTCGCTGCCCTGGGACAGCTCGCTCGCGTTCATCTACCGCTACAACAAGACCGACACCGGGGTGCCGGTCAAGGGCATCTTCCCGCCGCCCCAGCCCATCGTGCCTATCATCAACCCCAACGCCAAGCAGCAGACCGAGACGACGGTGATGACCCTCGAGGGCAAGACGCGCCCGGTGGAGTGGTGGGAGAGCCGCGCGCGGATCTCGCGCTACACGAACAACCAGGGCTTCCAGGACCCGGTCGACCCCGGCGTCGACTTCGACACGCCGCTCCGGTTCCAGGTGGACGTGGAGCGCCGCGAGGCCGAGTGGCTCAATTCGATCTTCATCGGCCCGTGGAGCACCAGCACGGTCGGGCTCGGCTACCGCCACGAAGAGGGCGACAACAAGGGCGTATTCCGCGCCGCGCGCCACGTGCCCTCGGTGTTCTTCGAGGAGCAGCTGCGCTTCTTCGGCCGCCTGTTCATCACGGGCGGCTTCCGGATCGAGGACGACAGCGTGTTCGGGCAGGCGACCACCGCGCAGGGATCGGTCGCCTTCGTCGTCAAGGAGACCGGCACGCGACTGCGCGGGAGCGCCGGCACGGGCTTTCGCGCTCCCACCTTCAACGACCTCTTCTTCCCGGACTTCGGCAACCCGAATCTCCTGCCCGAGCGCAGCAAGTCCTGGGACGTGGGCGTGGACCAGAATCTCTGGCGGAACCGCGTCCGGCTCAAGCTGACCTACTTCGCCATCAACTTCTCCGACGCCATCGTGTGCTGCGCGCCGCTGCCGACCGCGCCCTTCGGCGGCCCCGTCAATGCCGGGACGGCGCGGTCGAAGGGCGTCGAGGCGAGCGGCGAGGTGGACATCCTGCCCAACCTCGTGGCCTCCTTCGCCTACACCTAC
Source organism: Methylomirabilia bacterium (assembly GCA_041493605.1). Lineage (GTDB taxonomy): Bacteria > Methylomirabilota > Methylomirabilia > Rokubacteriales > CSP1-6 > DASSSH01. The sequence goes on along the minus strand of JBGPZD010000117.1, from coordinate 5,111 downwards.
ACCGACACGGACAACCTCGCGACCCGCCGGCCCCTGCCGCATGTTCCGCGCAACAGCGGCAGCGCCGGGCTGACCTGGGAGCCCGTCCGCCGACTCTCGATTTTCCTCCAGGTCTACGTCGTGGAAAGGCAGTTCGAACCCTTCGGCGACGTCTTCAACAGCGGCTACACGCGCGTGGACGCGGGCGGCACCTACCGGCTGGTCGACCAGTACGGCTGGCTCCAGCGCCTCGAGCTGGTCGCGCGGGCCCAGAACATCCTCAACGAGAGGTACGCCGAGGTGCGCGGCTTCCCGGCGCTCGGGGCGAACGTCCTGGTCGGCCTCCGGGCCGGGTTCTGAGGGCGACGCGATGATCGAGGGGCTCGCCCTGCGGATCGGGTCGGAGGCGGTCGTCATCGTGGCCGCCCAGTCCCTGCGGGTGCTGTCCTCGGCCGTCCTGGGCGGCGGGCTCGTCCGGGCGCGCGCCGTCGTCAACCTCCACGTCGGCAAGGACGACCCGTGCGCCGACCCGCCCGCGATGCTGGCGGCCTACGCGCGCCGCGCGGGCGTGCCCGAGCCATTTGTCGGCCTTCTCACCGGGGCGTGGACCGAAAACGCGACGGTGGGCGAGGAGAACGGCGCCGGCATCCCGGCGCTTGCCGTGGCGACGGTCGGCTTGAGCAACCGCAGCGCCGCGGGGCGGGATCCCGTGAGCCGCTGGACGCACGGCACCATCAATACCATCGTCGTGGTGGACGCCGACCCCGAGCCCGCCGCCCTCGTCAACGCGGTCATCACCGTCACCGAGGTCAAGGCGCTCGTGCTCCAGGAGGCGGGTGTTCGTGACCTCGCGGGCGGGCTGGTCAGCGGCACCTCCACCGACGCTGTGGTCATCGCGGCGACCGGGCGCGGCGCGCGGGCCCGCTTCGGCGGGCCGACGAGCGAGCTCGGCTGGAGCATCGCCCAAGCCGCGCGCTCGGCCCTGGATGCGGGCATCCGCGGGTGGCAGGAGCGGAGCGGATGATGTCGCGCCGCCGGTTTTTTCTCTTGATGACCTCGGCCGCGCTCCACGCGGCGGCGGTGGTGGCGCTGGCCGTCATCGCCGGTTCCGGCGCCGGGTCGACCCTGTTCGTGGATCTTGGCGCGGTGGATCTGGTGGCGGGCGCCGAGGGCCCGGCCGGCGACGCGAGCCCCGGCAAAATCGCTGCCGCGACCCCGCGCGCGAAGGCACCGGGCCCGGCCCGAAAGGCTCCGGTCCCGCGAGCTCCGGCCGCTGCGCTTCCTGCCGTATCATCGGCGGTCCCCGCCGAGCCCCAGCCGCCGCCGGCTGCCGAGAAATTCGAGCTTTCCCGAGAGGCGCCGGTCCCCGAGGGCGCCCTGAGGGCGGCTGAGCAGCCGGCGTCCTCCGCGCGCGCCGTGGAAGCCGCCGCCGACGGCGCGGACTCTCGCGGCGGCGCTTCCCGCACGGCCGCCGAGGGCGGGGGCGTGGCCGGAGCGGGCGGCGCCGGCGCCCTGCTTGCCCTGGCCGTGCCCGGCGACGGCCGGGGCGGGGTCCCGGCCGAGTACGGGCCCTACCTGGCGCGCTTCCGCCAGCGCATCCAGGAAGCCCTCGTCTATCCGCTCGCGGCGCGGCGGCAGGGGCTCTCGGGCACCGTGGAGCTCGAGGTCCTCATGGATCCCACGGGCCGGATTCGCGGCGTGCAGCTGGTGTCCTCGTCCTCTCACGGCGTGCTCGACGAGGCCGCCCTCGAGACGGTCCGGGGGCTGGCGCCATTGCCGCTGCCCGAGTATCTGCCGCGCCGGCCGCTCAAGATTCGCCTGCCCGTCGTCTTCCGCCTGCGCTAGAGTCCTCCGCGGCATGACCCTGCTTCTCCTGGCGGTTCTGCTGGACCTCGTCTTCGGCGAGCCGTCCAACCGCTGGCATCCGGTGGCCTGGCTGGGCCGGCTCGTCACGGCGGGCCGGCGTTGGGCGAAGCGCGGATCGCCCACGGATCTGGCGCTCTACGGGACCTTCCTCGTCCTGGTTGTTGTCTCGGCGGCCACCGTCGGCGCCCTGGTGCTCCAGCACCTGATCGCCGGGCTGCCCGCGCCCCTGGCGCTCGTGCTGGAGGCGTGGCTGCTCAAGTGCACGTTCTCGCTGCGCGGGCTCGTCCGTGCCGTCGAGCTGGTGCGGGGACACCTGGTTATCGGAGATCTCGACGGGGCGCGGCGCCAGCTCGCGGTCCATCTGGTCAGCCGTCCGACGGAGTCGCTCCCAGCGGGCGCGATTGGCTCGGCAGCGGTGGAGTCGCTGGCCGAGAACCTCACCGACAGTTGGGTGGCGCCTCTCTGCTTCTTCCTCGTCGCCGGGCTGCCCGGCGCCTGGGCCTACCGCGCCGTGAACACCGCCGACGCCATGATCGGCTACCGCGAGGGCGAGCTCGAGCACTTGGGGCGGGCGACGGCCCAAGTGGACGACGCGCTCAACTTCGTCCCGGCCCGGCTGGCCGCCTGGGCCCTGGTCGCCGGAGCCTGGCTCGGCCGCCAGTCCGCTGCCGGCGCTCGCCGCGTGCTAGTGCGTGACGCCCGGCTCACCGAGAGCCCCAATGCGGGGCAGACCATGGCCGCCATGGCCGGCGCCCTGGGTGTGACCCTGGAGAAGCCCGGCCACTACCGGCTCGGCGACGGGCCGCCGCCCGACCTCGAGGCCATGGACCGGGCGATGCGGGTGAGCCGCTGGGCCTCGGGCCTGAGCCTTGCCGTAGTCCTGTTCCTGCTCGCCCTGCACCCCGTCCTTCGCCTGTAATGGCCGCAGGTTAGCCCCGCAACCCTCCGAATTTCTTTCGCCCCCCGCGGACCCGGGGGGTATCATCAGTCAAGCCGCCATGCGCGGCGATTTGTGTCTTTACGACCCGTATGCGCCTGGACATTACCGACCATCTGGCCGATGCGCTGAAGCAGGCCCTCGCCGCGGCGGGGCTGCCCGCGTCGGGTGACGTGTTCTGGGAGCCCACGCGGGAGGAGCGTCACGGCGACTACACGACCAATGCGGCCATGACCCTGGCTCGAGAGGCCCGTCAGGCGCCCCGAAAGGTCGCCGAGGCCATCGTCGCCCATTTTCCCAAGACCCCGGCCGTGGACCGGCTCGAGATCGCCGGGCCGGGTTTCCTCAATGCCTTTCTCGCGCCCCGCTGGTGCGGCGACGCCCTCCACGGGATTCTCCGCGAGGGCGAGCGCTATGGGGCGAGCGAGGCCGGAAAGGGAACGCGCTATCTCCTTGAGTTCGTCTCGGCGAATCCCACCGGCCCCCTGGTGATCGTGAACGCGCGCGCGGCGGCCGTGGGCGACGCGCTGGCCCGCATCCTCCGCTCCCAGGCCTTCGCCGTCCAGTGCCAGTACTACGTCAACGACGCCGGCAACCAGTTCCAGACTCTGGCGCGCACCTTCGAGGTGCGGCTGCGCCAGGAGCTGGGCGAGAAGGTCGAGCTGCCCGGGGAGGCCTACCCGGGCGAGTACGTGATCGACCTGGCCCGTGATTATCTGGCCGAGGACGCCGCGCGGGCGCGGACGACCCTGGCCCTGCCCGAGGCCGACCGGCTCGAGCGGCTGGGGCGCTACGCGGTCGGCCGGCTCGTCTCGGGCCAGCGGCGCGTGCTCGCGGAATACGGCACGGAGTTCAACCAGTGGGTGTACGAGGCGGCCGATGTCCGGCAGGCAGGGCTGCCCGAGCGCGCCATGGAGGAACTGGCCCGGTCGGGGCATGCGTTCGAGGAGGACGGCGCCGTCTGGTTCCGCTCCACCGCCTTCGGCGACGACAAGGACCGGGTGCTGCGCAAGTCGGACGGCGAGCTGACCTACTTCGCCGTGGACATCGGGTTCTACCATTTCGAGAAGTTCGGCCAGGCGGATCGCGTGATCACCTTCCTGGGTCCCGACCACCACGGCTATATCCCGCGCATCAAGGCGGCCATGCTGGCCCTCGGCCACCCGCCCGAAGCCTTCGACGCGCTGATCGTGCAGCTCGTCACCCTCCTGCGCGAGGGCCAGCCCGTGCGCATGTCCAAGCGCCAGGGTGAGTTCGTGCTGATGGAGGAGCTGCTGGAGGAGGTCGGGCGCGACGCCGCGCGCTTCACCTTTCTCACCAAGCGCCAGGACACGCCACTGGACTTCGACCTGGCCGTGGCCACGCGGCAGTCGGCGGATAATCCGGTCTTCTACGTCCAGTACGCGCACGCGCGGGTGGCGAGCCTGTTCAAGACGGCCGCCGAGCAGAAGATCGCGGCGCCGGCCTGGGACCAGGTGGACTTCAGCCCGCTCGCGCTGCCCGAGGAGCAGCGGCTGATCAAGCGGCTGCTCCAGTTCTCGAACCTGGTGGCCGGGGCGGCGCGCGCCAAGGAGCCGCATCGCATCGCGTACTACCTGACCGAGCTGGCGGGACTCTTTCATCCCTACTACAAGGCCCACCGGATCATCACCGACGACCGGCCGCTCACCCTGGCGCGGCTCGGGCTCTGCGCCGCGGTGGGGCAGGTGGTGAGAAACGGGCTTGGGCTTCTCGGTGTCTCCGCCCCGGAGTCCATGTGATGGCCACGGTGAGCGTGCGGAGCCGGCGGAGCAGCGGGCCAGGGACCGGGCAGTGGCTCGCCCTTGGCGCCGCCGCCATCCTGATCCTCAGCCTCACCTTCGCGCTCGGAGTGCTCATCGGTCGCCAGTGGGCGCGCCAGATGCCGCCGGGCGCCGCGGCCGACCCGGCCAAGAAGCCCGCTTCGGCGGCACGCCGAAGCGGGCTGGCGGAAGCCGGCATGGAGCGGCCGCCCGAGTTGGGGGAGAAGCTCACCTTCTACCAGACCCTGACGGCGCCGCTCCACCCTGGCTCCGCCGCCGGCAAGGGCGGGCCCGCTCAGCGGCCTGAAGCCGCGCCCCGGCCCCCGGCCGAGGCCGTGTCGGCGCCGGCGCCCGCGCCACCGGTCGACGAGGCACCGCCCGGAGTGGTCGAGCGCGCCCCCGAGCCAGTCTCGCCGCCAGCACCGCCGCCGGCGCCCGAGCGCGCCCAGGAGAAGGCCAAGCCGGAGGTCCCGGAGCAGTGGACCGTGCAAGCCGGGGCGTTCAAGGCGCGGGCCCAGGCCGAGAGACTGCAGAAGCAGCTCGCCTCG
>JBGPZD010000009.1:0-38639 GCA_041493605.1 Methylomirabilia bacterium | reverse complement strand
TGGCCGGACTACGCGGTCCTCGCCGTCTCGCTGCTGGCCCTGGTGGCCATCGGCGGCGCCTTCAGCCGGGAGCAGCGCGCCACGTCCGATTTTTTCCTCGCCCGCCGCCGGATCCCGTGGTGGGCCGCGTGCCTGTCCTTCCTCGCCACCGAGATCAGCGCGGTCACCATCATCGCGGTGCCGGCCACCGCGTACAGCGAGAACTGGGAGTACTTCCAGTTCTTCGTCGGCTCGAGCCTGGCGAAGTTTACGGTTGCCCTGCTGTTCATCCCGGCTTTCTACCGCTACGACTGCACCACGATCTACGAGTACCTCGGCCGTCGCTTCGGCGGCGCGAGCCAGGTGACGGGCTCGGTGTTCTTCTTCGTCACGCGCCTGCTGGGCTCGGGCGTGCGCCTCATGGCGGCCTGCGTCGCCGTGTCCGTCCTCGTCGGCTGGCCGCTCCCCGTGACCATCGCGCTGTTCAGCGCGGTCTCCATCGCCTACATCGGGCTGGGCGGGGTCAAGGCCGTGGTCTGGACCAATGTCTTCCAGGCCAGCGCCTTCCTGGTCGGCGGCGGCGTCACGCTCGTCTTTCTCGCCAGCCAAATCGACGGCGGCGTGGTCGCCATGTTCAAGACGGCGGCCGAGGCCGGCCGGCTCACCGTGATCAACTGGGGGCCCGCGCCAGGCGACCCGGATTTCTGGCGCCGCGTGCTGACCGACCCCAACATCGTCTGGCTCGCCGTCCTCAACGGGCTGGTCGGTTCGACCGCCGCGTTCGGCACCGACCACGACCTGATGCAGCGCCTGCTCACGGTGGAGACGCGGCGGGCGAGCCAGCGGACGCTCTCGCTCACGCCCATCGGGACGCTGGTGACCCTGCTGATCTACCTGGGCATCGGTGCCGGGCTGTATGCCTTCTACGCCCAGCACCCGGCCGCGGCGCTTCCGCGGCCCGACGAGATCTTTCCGTTCTTCATCCGGACGGCCATGCCCGAGCTCCTGCGCGGCCTCATGCTCACGGCCATTGTGCTGGCGTCCATCGACTCGCCGCTGGGCTCGCTCGCCGCCTCCTTCGTTACCGACATCTACCGGCCGATCCTGGCGAAGAACCGCTCGGAGCGCCACTACGTCGCCGTGGCGCGGGCGGCCGTCGTCGCCTTCGGCCTCATCCTGGCCGCGCTGGCCTGGGGCTTTTCCTTCTTCGACCGCTTTCTCTGGCTGGCCTTCAAGATCGCCGGCGTCACCTTCGGATCCCTGCTGGGCGTGTTTCTGCTCGGGCTGGTGACCCGAGCGAGGGCCAACCGGGCCAATGTGGCGGCCATGGTCGTGATGGCCCTGGTGAACCTGGCGCTGCTGGTGATGGCGGAAACGAGCGTCATCGCCCTCGGCTGGTCGTGGCTGGTCATCTTGGGCACGGCCGGCACCATGCTGCTGTCGCCCCTGCTGGCCCCCCTGCTCGACGGCCGCGCCCGGCGCCCGGCCGATCCGCTTTAGGCATTCCGCGATCCGCCGCGCCGGCGTATCATCGGGGCGATGGAACCCCAGGTGTCGGTCAGCGAAGACGCCGCGATCCGCCTCCGGGCCGGCCTGCTGTCGCTGGTCGTGTCGATCGTGCTGCTGGGCGCCAAGTACCAGGCCTACCGGCTCACCCTGTCCACCGCCATCCTCTCCGACGCGCTGGAGTCCATCGTCAACGTGGTGGCGGCGGTCTTCGCCCTGGGCGGCCTGATCTTCGCCGGCCGGCCCGCGGACCGGAACCATCCCTACGGCCACGGCAAGATCGAGTTCTTCTCGGCGGCGTTCGAAGGGGGCCTCATCGCCTTTGCCGCCGTCGTCATCATCTACCAGGTGGTGCTGAGCCTGCTCCGGGGCGTGGAAGTACGCGGGCTGGACGTCGGCGTGGCGATCATCCTCGCGACCGCCTTGGTCAACCTGGCGCTGGGCTTGTATCTGGTGCGCACCGGGCGCAAATACGCCTCGCTCACCCTGACGGCCGACGGCAAGCACGTGCTCTCGGACTGCTACACCAGCGCTGGGATCGTGGTCGGCCTGCTGCTCGTCCGCTTCACGGGCATCCTGTGGCTCGACCCCGTGGTGGCCGGCGTCGTCGCGGTCAACCTCATGTGGACCGGCTTCCGGCTCGTCCGCCACGCGGCCGGCGGGCTGCTCGACGAGGAGGACCCCGCCCTGCTCAGCCGGCTCCTCAACGTGCTCGCGACCCACGTGGGGCAGGGGATCATCCGCATCCACCACCTGCGCGCCATCCGCGCGGGACGGTTCCACCACGTGGACGCCCACCTGGTCGTGCCGGAGTTCTGGTCGGTGGAGCGCGCCCATGAGGTCGCCGAGGACCTGGCGGCGCGCGTGATGCGCGACCTGGGCATCGAGGGCGAGCTGGACTTCCACACCGACCCCTGCCACCGCATCTACTGCGCCATGTGCGACCTCGACGACTGCCCGATCCGCGGCGAGCCGTTCAGCGGCCGACCGATCCTCACGCTGGAGGAAGCCGTCCAGCCCGACATGCCCCGCTGATCCCATACGGAGAGCCCCGTCATGGCCCGACTGCCCGACGTCATCGGCTCGCTCAGCCCCGAGGCGCAGAAGATCTACGACAAGATCAAAGCCAAGCGCGGAGGGATCCGAGGCCCCTACGCGCCCCTCATGCATCACCCCGCGCTCGCCGGGCTGGTGGGAGATTTGGGCGAGTACCTCCGGTTCAACGCCTCCCTGCCCGGCGACCTGCGCGAGTTGGCGATCCTCATCACCGCCCGGGCCGTCGCCCAACCCTTCGAGTGGGTGATGCACGCTCCGATGGCCCGCCAGGCGGGGCTGCCCGACGCGGTGATCGAGCTGATCCGCCGCCGGGGCGACCTCGCGACGCTGCCGGCCCGCTACGCAGACGCGGCGCGCCTGGTCCAGCACGTGCTGGCGCGCGAGTCCGTCCCGAAGGATCTTCAAGACACGATCCAGTCCGCGCTCGGCGTCACGGGACTGGTCGAGCTGGTCGTGCTGGCGGGTTTCTACCAGATGATCGCCGCCATCCTTTTCGCCTTCGACGCGCCCCTGCCCGAGGGGACGCCCGCGCCCTTCTGAGCGCCCGCCACGCTCGCCAACCATGGCTGATGATCTCCTGAGCCGGGTGCGAGCGCGCGCCAGCGCCAACCGCTACTGGCGCTACCTGGGCGTCGAGGTGGCCGACGCCAAGGAGGGCTGGGTGCGGCTGCGCATCCCCATCCGCGACGAGCTGCGCAACGCCGCGGGGGCGCCGGTGCACGGCGGCGTCTACAGCGCGCTGGTGGACATGCCGTGGGCTCGGCCCTCGGCACGCTCCACGAGGCCTCGGCGGGCGGCGTGGGTCAGACCACCCTCGACCTCAACGTCAGCTTCCTCGGGGCGGCGGGGGGCGCCGAGGTGTTTGCCGAGGGGCGCATCCTTCGCCACGGCCGGAGCGTCGCCTTCGGCGAAGCGACGGTGACCGATGCGGCGGGGAAACTGGTCGCGGTGGGGCGGGCGACGTATATGATCCTGCCGCCGCGGGAGACGGGCGGCTAGACGAGCAGGCGGGCGAGGACGGCGTCGAGCTGGCAGCGGCGCCAGCCGTAGGCGGTGATGCCGGCCACTCCGGGCGCCAGGTACTCCGCGTCGTAGGGGTCCCGCATGAGCACCACGGCCAGCCGCCGCGCCGCCGGCTGAAGCGCGTCGAGCAGGGCCCGGTTCGACGGGTACACGTGCGCGTCGTAGAGGAACAGGACGGTCGCATCGGCGGCCGAGGCTGCCGCCCGCGCCCGTTCGATCTCGGTCCCGGTGGGCTCCACTCCAACCACCTCCACCCCGGGCTCGATTCCGTACGGCGCCGCGGCTTGCCGGACATAGCGCGCCTCGTCCAGCATGGCCGGCTCCACGGTGATCCGGTCGGCGAGCGCAGACAGCCGGGGGAAGATGACGGCCACGCGGCCGTTGAGGGCGTCCCGCCAGCCGTCGGGGCTCGGCGCGACGAAGGTGACGGCGCGCGTCGCCAGGGCCTTCGCCAGAGGCTCACCGTCCCGCTCGGGACGCGGCTCGCCGCCCTCGAAGCGCGCGGTCCGCTTCGCCCGGAGCGCGTCGAGCCGCGCCACGCTCGCCTCGAGCGCCCTCAGGGGCAGCGCGCGCGTCCGGTAGGCGTCGAGCAGCGCCGCGTGGGCCGCCCGCTGGGCGCCTTCGCTGTGGCAGACCAGCAGGAGGTCATGGCCGGCTGCGGCCGCCTTCACCGCCGCCTCGCCCACGGGGCCGAGCTCGGCCATGGCGCCCATCTCGAGGTCGTCGGAGACGATGACGCCGCGGTACCCGACCTGGTCGCGCAGATATTCCTCCACGATGAGCCGCGAGAAAGTGGCCGGCGTGCGCGGAGTGGGGTCCAGCCCCGGGTAGAGCGGGTGAGAGGTCATGAGGCAGTCCACGCCGGCCTCGACGGCCGCCAGAAACGGCACCAGGTGGCTCGCGTGCATCTCGCCCCAGCCGGACTCGATGACCGGCAGCGCGAGGTGGGCGTCCACGGACGCATGGCCTTTGCCCGGGAAATGCTTGGCGCAGGCCGACACGCCCGCCGACTGCAGCCCGCGGATCCGGGCGGCGCCGAGGCGCGCGACCAGTGCCGGGTCCTTGCCGTAGGAGCGGATTCCGATATTGGGGCTGTAACGCTCGGTGAGCACGTCGAGCACGGGGGCGAAGTTCACGTCCACGCCCAGCCGGCGCAGCTCGCGCCCCTCGAAGAGCCCCTGGCGGTTGACGAAGGCCACCTCGCCCGCCGCGGCCGCGGCGAGGCTGTCGGGGAAGATGGTGACGCCCCGGCCGAGCATGATGATGCGCCCGCCCTCGTGGTCGGTGGCCACGAGCAGCCGCCGACCGAGGGCCTCCTCGAGGCGCGCGAGCAGGCGGTGCAGGCGCTCGGGATTCTCGGAGTTGCGGCGGTAGAGCATCAGGCCGCCGGCCTCGGTGTCCCGGAAGAGCCGAATGTCGGCGTCGGTCGCGTCGGGGCCGGGCAGGCCGAACATGAGCCGCCGGCCGACCATCTCCTCCACCGTCATCGCGCGCCGCGCCGCCCGAACCGCGCAGTGGCGGCGCCCACGCTGAAGAGGCCGACGGCGGAGATGGCGAACATGAGGTTCTCGTGGCCGGCGTCGACGAGCCGGCCCAGCGCGGCCGTGCCCACGGCGATGCCCGCGAAGAGGCTGAAGGCGACCAGGGAAAAGGCCTTGCCGCGATTGGCGGCACTGATCTCCGTGCCGCGCACCTGCAGGGTGGTGTGCAGGGCGACGAAGCCGAGCCCGAGCGGCAGCATGGCGGCGCCGAAGACGGGCCACGGCCACCGCGGAATGAGGGCGAGGAAGGCCAGCGCCATCAGCGAGCCGCCGGCGCCGGCCAGCGCGTTCTCTGATAACCGGCGGCGGACGGGGGCCATGAGCGCGCCGCCGGTCATCGTGCCCACCCCGAAGAGCGCGATGAGCAGCCCGACCGCGAGCTGGTCGAGCCCGTGGCGGCGCACCGCGAAGGCGCCCAGATAGGTCACGGCGCCCCAGAGGAAGAGGCCCTCGAAGAACACGGCCAGGTAGACCCGCCGGGCGTGAGGGTCGAGGAGGAAGTCGGTGAAGCGCGCCGGGCGCTGGCCGCTCTCCGCGCGGCGGGGCGGCCGGGCCGGATCCAGCCGGAACATGAAGGCGACCGGGACGAGGGCGAGCAGGCCGTAGCCGAGCAGCATCGCCCGCCAGGACACGAAGTGGGCGACGGCGCCGCCGATGGAGGCCGAGAAGGCCAGGCCGCCCGAGGTGACGACCGAGAGCCGGCCCAGCACGGTCTGGCGCTCGTTGTACTCGAAGCTGTCGCCGATGAAGACGAGCGTGAGCGGGATGACGGATCCGGCGAAGGCGCCGGCCAGCAGCCGGGCGACGATGAACTGCCAGGTCGTGGTCGACAGCGCCGAGAGCACGCTGCAGAGGCTGAAGCCGAGCGCCCCCACCCGCACCACGGCCAAGCGCCCGTAGCGGTCGGAGACGGGTCCGTAGAAGAGCTGGCCGGTGCCGTAGGCGAAGGAGTAGGTGGTCATCGCCAGCCCCGCGGCCCCCGCGGTGGCGCCGAGCGATTCGGAAATGGACGGCAGCACCGGGGCGATGATCCGCACGTCCACCGACACGATGAAGGCCAGGACGAACAGCAGGAGCAGGGCCGTCATCGATAGAGCAGGTACGGACGGCGGCGGCGGGCGAAGCGGGCCAGGCCGGCGCGCCAGCCGGCTTCGAGCCGGGCGATCCCCACGCCCCGCTCGACGGCGCGCCTGATGCTGTCGCCGCCGCACAGCAGATCGATCGGCAGCCTCCGGCGCTCGAACTCGTAGGGCGGCCGGCGCCAGCGGAAATGGCGCGGGGCCTGGCGGCGGGCCTCGGCGATCAGCGCGAGATAGGCCGCGAAGGGTTTGAAGCGATCGGGGTCGGTCACGTGGACCTGGATGCCGCCGCAGAGCCGGCCCCGCCACTTGTGGAAGGCGGGCTCGAAGGACACGGCCCCGAAGCGCACGCCCGGGAGTCGCCTCCGCTCGAGCGCGCGCGCCAGGCGCTCGCCGTCGAGAAATGGCGCGCCCACCAGCTCGAAGGGGCGCGTCGTCCCGCGCCCTTCCGAGAGATTGGTGCCCTCGACCAGGCAGCCGCCCGGGTAGACGCGGGCGGTGCCGGGCGTGGGCATATTGGGCGAAGGCGCCACCCACGGCAGCCCCGTGTCCTCCCACGCCATGGCGCGGCGCCAGCCCTCCATCGGCACGACCGTGAGATCGCAGCCGAGGGCGTGCTCCTCGTTGAGATAGGCCGCCAGCTCCGCGATGGTCATCCCGTGGCGCGCGGGCAGGGGAAAGAGCCCCACGAAGGAGGCGTAGCGCGGATCGGGGAGGTTGCCCTCCAGGCCGAGCCCGCCCAGCGGATTGGGCCGGTCGAGGATGACCACGGGAACCCCAGCGGCGGCGCAGGCGCGCATGGCCAGCGCCGCGGTCCACACGAAGGTGTAGTACCGCGCGCCGATATCCTGAAGGTCGACGACCAACGTGTCGATCCCGCGGAGCATTGCGCGCTCCGGCGCGAGGCGCCGGCCGTAGAGGCTCCAGACCGGGACGCCCGTGCGCTCGTCACGGGCGGAGCCGACGGGGGCGTGGTCCTGGGCCGCTCCCGCCAGCCCGTGCTCGGGAGCGAAGAGGCACGCGAGCCTCACGCCGCGGAGGCGCGCGATGGCCCGGGCGGCATGCCTCAGGTCGCGCGTCACGGAGGCCTGATGGCAGAGCAGCCCGACTCGGCGGCCTCGGAGGAGAGCGGGCAGGCGGCTCAGCAGCACCTCGAGGCCGGAGCGGACGGGAGCCATGGGTCCTTATAGTAGGTTCTCTCGGGAACGAAGCCAAGGAAACGCAGTTGGATCAGAGGACCGTTTGTCATATGCTCATGCTATGAGCCAGCCGGGTGAGAAAGGCACGTGCGCGGTCTGCCGGAACCCCATCGAGCCCGGCCTGCCCAGGTTTCGGGCTGGCCAGACCGACTATCACCTCGGCTGTTGCGTCTCGACGGCCGTGCCGACGGGGAAGGCGACCGTCCTGGTGGTGGACGATGAGCCCGAGATGCGCGACGTCCTGCGGGAAATCCTGGCGCCCCGGGCCTACGCGGTGCTCGACACCGGGGATCCCGAGGAGGCGGTGCGGATCGTCAGCGAATTCGGCAGGCCGATCAACGTGCTGTTGACCGACGTGGTCATGCCGAAAATCGAAGGTCCAGAGCTGGCCGAACGTGTGGCTCCGCTGCGACCCGAAATGAAGATCCTGTTCATGTCGGGCTATGAGGTGGTCAGCCGTCTCAAGCCGGGATCGGTTTTTCTTTCCAAGCCGTTCACGGTGAAGGAGCTGTTGGCGCAGCTGGAGGCCTGAGGGTAGGATAGGCGGCGCCGCGATGCGGAAGATCCGCTACGGGCGCCTGCCCACCGAACGTTCCAATCCCCGCAGCCGCAACCTCGACCGCCTCTCCCCGACCGCGATCGCCCGGCTGATGAACCGCGCGGACGTTGGGGCGGTGCGCGCGACGGCGCGGGCGGCGCCGGCCATCGCCAGGGCCGTGGACCTGATCGTGGCCTCCCTGTCGCGCGGGGGCCGGCTCATCTTCGTCGGTGCGGGCACCAGCGGCCGGCTCGGCGTGCTCGAAGCCGCCGAGTGTCCGCCGACTTTCGGCACGGCGCCCTCCCTGGTTCAAGCGGTGATCGCCGGTGGCCGGAGCGCGGTATTCCGCTCGATTGAAGGCGCCGAAGACCATGCCGCGCAAGGCGCGCGGGAGATTCGCCGCCGGGCGCGCGCGGGCGACGTGGTGGTGGGCATCGCGGCCAGCGGCGTCACGCCCTTCGTCCGGGCGGCGCTGGCCGAGGCCCGCCGCGCGAAGGCCGCGACGGTGCTGGTGACCTGCAACCCGCGCGCGCCCCGGCGCGTCGCGCGCGCCGTGATCGTTCTCGCCACGGGCCCCGAGGTGCTCACCGGTTCCACGCGCCTCACGGCCGGCACCGCCACCAAGCTCGTTCTCAATACGCTCACCACGGCAGCGTTCGCGCGGCTCGGCAAGGTGTACGGCAACCGCATGGTGGACGTGCGGCCGGGATCGGCCAAGCTGCGCGCGCGGGCTCTCAGGCTCGTGAGCGAGATCGGCAGGGTGAGCGAGCGGGAGGCGAGCCGGCTGCTCGCCGCGGCGGGCGGCAGCGCCAAGCTCGCCATTCTGATGGCGCGGCTCAGGCTCCCGGCGGCGGAGGCGCGGCGGCGGCTCAGGACGGCGGCGGGCTCGCTCAGATCGGCGCTGGAGCGGTCGCACCGCGCAGAGTGAAGTTTCTGCCGGTTCGGCTCAGGAGTGGCCGGGCCCGGCGGTGTCCTCGGCCCGGACGGGGGTCTTCCCCCTCAAGAAGTTAAAATCCACGCCCTGATCGGCCTGGAGGACGTGGCCCAATTGCGACTGCGGAGCGTCGGGGCGGCCCTCGAATGCCTCCTTGGGGCTGGGTGGGCAACATTATAGAATGGCGCCCCCGGGGAAGGGGGCGGCCAAGTCATGAAGATCGAGCGCGTGATCGCCTATCACATGAGGGCCGAGCTGGGCCCCGCCGAGGTCTTCGCCTACTCCCAGGCCTGGGTGCGCGCGCGCACCGCCATGCTGGTCGAGATCACCACGGACGACGGCCGCTCGGGCTGGGGCGAAGGCTACGGCCCGCCGGCGCCCGGCAAGACCATCGTGGACGAGCTCTACGCGCCGCGCCTGATCGGCCGCGACCCGATGGACTCGACCGTCATCTGGGAAGAGTGCTACGCGGCGACGCGCGACTATGGGCGCACCGGCTTTCCGGTCGCGGCGCTCTCGGCGGTGGACATCGCGCTCTGGGATCTCAAGGGCCAGTTGCTCGGCCAGCCGGTGGCCAGGCTGCTCGGCGGTGTGTTTCGCCCGCAGCTCCGGGCCTACGCCACGGGCCTCTACCGCCACGACGTCGCGGACAATGCCGCGGCCCTCGCCGCCGAGGCGCGGGGCTACGTGGCCGAGGGCTTCCGGGCCATGAAGCTCAAGGTGGGCTTCGGGGTGGAGGAGGATGCCCGCAACGTGCGCGCCGTGCGCGACGCCATCGGCCCCGCCGTGGCACTCGCGGTGGACGCCAACCACGCCTACGACGCCATGACCGCCATCCGCCTGGGCCGCCTCATCGAGCGCTCGGACATCGCCTGGTTCGAGGAGCCCGTGACGCCGGAGGACCTCGAGGGCTACCGCCAGGTGAAGGCCGCGCTCACGATCCCGGTTTCGGGGGGCGAGGCCGAGTACACGCGCTTCGGCTTCCGCGAGCTGGTGGCGCGCCGCTGCGTGGACATTCTCCAGCCCGACATCTGCGCCTGCGGCGGATTCACCGAAGCGCTCCGGATCGCGGCGCTGGCCAATACCTGGGGCGTCACCGTCTATCCGCACGTGTGGGGCAGCGCGGTGGGTTTCCACGCGAGCCTCCAGTGGGCGGCGGCGCTGCCGCCGAACCCGGCGGCTCTGATCCCCGGCGAGCTCTGGTTCGAGTTCGACCGCACGCCCAACCCCTTTCGGGAGCGCCTGGCGGCCGAGCCGCTCACGCGCGCCGGTGATATGATCGAGGTCCCTCAGCGCCCCGGCTTGGGGCTCGAGGTCGACCGCACCGTGCTGCAGCGCTACTCAGTCGAATGACTCCTCCTCTCCCCGATGGGGAGCGGGCGGGGCGAGGGGGATTCTGATGAGGCTTCAAGGCAAGGTGGCCGTGGTCACGGGCGGCGGCGCGGGCATTGGCCGCGGCATCGTGCTGTGCATGGCGAAGGAAGGCGCAGACATCGCCATCCCCGACATCCAGGAGGGCAATGCCCAGGCGGTGGTGAAAGAAGTGCAGGCGATGGGCCGCAAGGCCGTGGCGATGCGCTGTGACGTGACCAAGGCGACCGAGGTGCAGGCCGCGCTCGACCGGGTCAAGCGCGAACTGGGGAAGGTCGACATCCTCGTGAACAACGCGGGCATGGCCTCCGCGCCCGGGATGCCGTTCACCAACAACTCGGAGGAGGACTGGGACAAGACCTACGCGGTGAACCTCAAGTCGGTCTTCCTGATGTGCAAGGCCATCGTCCCCTACTTCATCGAGCGCAAGGCGGGCCGCATCATTAATATAGCGTCCATCGCCGGGCCCCTGGCGGCCATGACCATGCCGCCCTACTCGGTGGCCAAAGGCGGGGTGATCACCTTCACCCGGGTCATCGCCAAGGAGCTCGCTGCGCACGGCATCACCGTGAACGCGATTTGCCCGGGAGTGCTCTGGACGGCCTTCTGGGAGAACCTGGCCAAGTACATCGCCGACACGAACCCGGCCTTCAAGGGCATGACCCCGCGCCAGGTTTTCGACAAGCGCGTCGCCGACATCATCCCGATGAAGCGGGAGCAGACGCCCGACGACATCGGCTGGGCGGCGGTGTTCCTCGCCTCCGAGGACGCGCGCAATATCACCGGCCAGGCGCTCAACGTGGACGGCGGCTCGGTCATGCACTAACCTCTCCCTCTCCCGCCGGGAGAGGGCAGGGTGAGGGGGCTTCATGGACTTCGACTTCACACCCGAGCAGCAGGCGTTCCGGGCCGAGGTGCGGGCGTGGCTCCCCGCGCACGTGCCCGCGGACCTCAAGGGGCGCAGCTTCACCTCCTCGCGCGCCGACCGCGCCGAGGTGGACCGGCTGCGCGAGTGGCAGCGCACGCTCCACAAGGCGGGTTATGTCGGCATTGACTGGCCGGCCGAGTACGGCGGCCGCGGCGCCTCCATCATGGAGCAGATCATCCTCTACGAGGAGATGTCCCGTACCGCGAGCCCCCAGCCCGTGAACCGCGGGGGTCTCTCCATGCTCGGCCCCACGCTCATGAAGCACGGCACAGCGGCCCAGCGCGCCCGTCACCTCTCGAAAATCCTCACCGCCGAGGAGATCTGGTGCCAGGCTTTTTCCGAGCCCGACGCGGGCAGCGACCTGGCCAATCTCCAGACGCGCGCCGCGCTCGACGGCGACTGGTACGTGCTCAACGGGCAGAAGGTGTGGACCAGCATGGCCCACGTCGCGGATTGGGGGTTTTTCCTCGTCCGCACCGACCCCAACGCCGCCAAGCACAAGGGCATCACCTTCCTCCTGGTGGACATGAAGACGCCGGGGATCTCCATCCGGCCGCTCAGGCAGATCACGGGCGAGGCCGAGTTCAACGAGGTGTTCCTCGAGAACGTCCGGGTGCCCGCCGGCAACGTGGTGGGCAGGGTCAACGAAGGGTGGGGCGTGGCGATCACGACGCTCGCCTACGAGCGCGACGTGCTGACCATGATCCGCCACATCAGCCTGCGGACGGCGCTCGAGCGCCTCGTGGCGCTGGCAAAGCGCACGAAGAAGAACGGCGGCACCGCGGCCCAGGACCCGGTGCTGCGCCAGAAGATCGCCGGCCTCGCCATCGCCGAGCGATGCCTGCAGCTCAACGGTTACCGCAGCCTGACCCAGATCCTGAAAGGGAAAGTCCCTGGGCCCGAAGGCTCGACGTCCAAGCTCTTCTGGAGCCAGGTGGACCAGGACTTGGCCGAGGTCGCCACCGAGGTGATCGGGCCGTACTCTCAGATCGCGGCGCCGAGCCCGCTCGCGCCCGACGACGGGCAGTGGGAGTTCTACGCGCTCCTGGCCCGCGGCAGCGGCATCCGCGCGGGCACGTCCGAGATCCTCCGCAACATTCTGGGCGAGCGCGTGCTCGGCCTGCCCAAGGACTGATCATGGCCCCGGCGGCTGACGAGCTATTGTATGACGTCAAGGGCCGCGTCGCGACCCTGACCCTCAACCGGCCGGACAAGATGAACGCCTTCACCGGGCCGATGATCGAGCGCTGGGCCTGGGCGCTCACCGAGGCCCAGCGCGACGCCGACGTCAACGTCGTGGTGGTCACCGGGGCCGGCAAGGCCTTCTGCGCGGGAGGTGATGTGGCGCGCA
Source organism: Methylomirabilia bacterium (assembly GCA_041493605.1). Classification (GTDB taxonomy): domain Bacteria; phylum Methylomirabilota; class Methylomirabilia; order Rokubacteriales; family CSP1-6; genus DASSSH01. The sequence continues at coordinate 26,134 of JBGPZD010000009.1, read as the reverse complement.
TGGGCCAGGGCGAGCCCACGCCGCTCGACCACAAGAACATGCTCTGGGAGCACATCCACCGGGTGCCCAAGGCGCTCGAGCAGATGGACAAGCCGGTGATCGCCATGGTCAACGGCGTGGCGGTGGGCGCCGGGATGGGCATGGCCGTGATGTGCGACGTGCGGATCGCCTCCGACGCCGCGCGCTTCTCCACCGGCTACGTGCGGGTGGGACTGGTGCCCGGCGACGGCGACACTTACTTCCTTCCGCGACTGGTGGGCACGGCCAGGGCGCTCGAGCTCTTGTGGACCGCGGACTTCATCGAGGCGGCCGAGGCCGAGCGGCTGGGGATCGTCAACCGCGTGGTGCCCGCCGACCGGCTGGCCGAGGAAACCTACGCCCTGGCGCGGAAGATCGCCGAGGGCCCGCAGATCTCGATCCGGATGATCAAGCGGCTGGTCTACCAGTCGCTGCGTCTCGACCTGCGCACCCACCTCGATCTGGTCTCCTCCCACATGGCCGTGGTGCGAGAGACCGAGGATCACAAGGAAGGCGTCCAGGCCTTCAAGGACAAGCGCCCGCCCAAGTTCAAGGGCCGCTGACGCCGCGTCAGGCGCCGGCCACGATCCGCATCACCCCGTCGAGCGTCCGCGCCATCACGCCGAGATCCATGCTGGGCTCCTCGAGCCCGTGCGCGGCGACCATCGAGGGCAGGAAGGGCAGGTGCACGAAGCCGGCCGGGACGGCCGTGCCGCGCCCGGCCAGGGCGTGGAGCGTCGTGTAGAGCGTGTAATTGCAGAGGAAGGTGCCCGCCGTGTACGAGATGTAGGCGGGAATGCCCTCCGCCGTCAGCTCGGACAGGATCTCGCGCAGCGGCAGCGTGCTGAGGTAGGCGGCCGGCCCGCCGGGCACGCACGGCGCATCGCGCAGCACGTCGCCCTGGTTGTCAGGAATCAAATAGTCCAGGACGTTGACCGCCACCTGCTCGAGCGCGATCCGTGCCCGGCCACGGGCCAGCCCGAGGTGCACGACCGCGGCTATCCCCGGCGCCCCGAGCGCTCCCAGCACGATCTCCCGCGCGGCTTCGTGCTGCACCGGCAAGACCAGGCTCCGCACCGCGCAGCCGCCGAAGACGCGCCCGTCCAGCGCCTTGGCCAGCTCCTGCGACGGGTTGGCGGTGTCCCCTGCGAAGGGCTCGAAGCCCGTGACCAGGATGTGGCGTGCCTCGGAGGCGACCCGCGGCGTTGATCTTTTCGGTGGCATGAGGATGAGATCTAGAATACAGGATCAGAGCGGGCTGGACCAAATCGGATCGGATGGCGCGCTGAATCAGACCTCGTGAACACGGCACAATTTCGTTTGTGTCTGGTGGAAACAGGGGTACAACATTTGGAATCGAGATGTCGCGCGCCTGGCCGCGGAAGGGGACTGCCCCATGAGCGCACTCTTCAAGAGTGGAGCGCGATTCGTCCTGGTATTGATGGCGCTCTATATTGTTGTCTTTGGGGCGGTCACGGCGTTGCGCCACTACCACTTTCTCACGCAGACATGGGACCTTGGCATCTATGAACAGACGCTGTGGAATACCCTGCATGGCCGCATCATGCAAAACGACCTGGAGGAGATTCCGAATAGTCTCGGAGTGCATTTCAATGTGATCATGTTCTTCATACTGCCGGGTTTTGCCATATTCCAGAGCCCGTACTACCTGTTGCTGTTGCAAACGGTCATTCTCGGCCTCGGGGCATGGCCGCTCTACTTGTTAGCTCGCAAACACCTGGATGACGCGCGCCTCGCGCAGATCGTCGTGGTTGGGTATCTTCTCTACTCACCGCTTCACTGGCTCAATTGGTTTGATTTTCATCCGGTGGCATTTGTCGTGCCGACGCTGCTTGCCGGCATCCATTTCTTGGACGAGGGACGCTTGTGCTTGGCCGCGTTGTTCTTGGGGCTCGCGGCAAGCACACAGGAAAACGCAATCCTGGCGGTGATGTTCGCGGGGCTCTATTCGGCGCTTACGAACGGGCGGGGCAAGGCAGCAACGAAAGGCGATGGACGCTGGCCAGCGTGGATGCCGGGTGCGCTTGTCGCGCTCGTGGCGCTGGTGTATTTCTTGCTGGTGATCGAGATCATCATGCCAGCGCTCGGAGGAGGGTTGTTGAGGGTTGACCGATATGCCCTCCTTGGGAGTTCGTTGTTCGGGATTCTTGGCAATATCGCGCGGCAGCCGCTGCTCTTGGTGTACGCCGTCGCGTCATGGGGAAAACTGGAATATGTGGTGTGGCTCTTTCTACCGGTTCTGTGTCTCCCGTTTCTTGAATGGCGGGCGCTGCTCTTGATCGCCCCTGGACTCTTACAAAATATATTGGCGAATTACACTCCGCAGTTCTCGAGCAACTATCAATACGATGCGACGCTAATCCCGGGTATGTTTGTCGGGGCGTCGGTCGGGTTGGCGGTACTCGTACGCAGGTATCCGGCGAGGAAGGAGATGTTCGCGTGGGTTCTCTTCGGGGCAATTCTTGTTGGGTTCGTGGTCCGCTCACCAATCCGCCCGCAGGATGTCCGGCTCGGGTTTTTTCAATCGAATGCAACGCGAGATGCGATGGATGAGGCGGTGCGCATGGTGCCCGACGATGTGAGCGTGGCCGCACATAGTCACTTTGTGCCTCATCTGGCGAACCGGGCGAAGATCTACATGCTCGGTTTTGAGCGAGAGCCGGTCGACGTGCTGGTGGTAGACGGTGCAAGCATGTTCGGATTTCGGGACGGTCATGCGTTTCGGGGTTATCTCGACAGCTATATCAAGTCGGGGAATTATGCGGTCAAATCAATTGATAATCGGTTTTCTATCATTGTGCGTAAGGGCGTGAGGCTGCGGGGGGAGTGAAGGGAGGAACGCGGGACGGTGACTGAGCGTGACGTGTTAGTGGTCATCCCGACGTATAACGAGCGGGAGAATCTGCGCGAGCTGCTCGCCGGCGTCCGGGAGCACGCTCCCGGCGCGAGCGTCCTATTCGTCGACGACGGCTCGCCGGACGGGACGGCCGAAGAGGCCGAGGCGCTCGGCCGGGGTCTCGGGGGCATCGAGGTGCTCCAGCGGGGGCGGCGGCTCGGCATCGGGAGCGCGTATCGGGAGGGGTTCGCGCGCGGGCTCGCGTCCGGCTACCGGCGCTTCGTCTCGATGGATGCCGACCTGTCCCACGAGCCCCGGTACCTGCCCGCGATCCTTGCCGCAAGCGAGCGCGCCGACGTTGTCATCGGCTCGCGCTACGTCCGAGGGGTGAGCGTCGTGAACTGGAGCGTCAAGCGGCTCGTGTTGAGCGTCGCCGCGAACGGGTACGCCCGGGCTGTCACCGGGTTGCCCGTGCGCGACTGTACGAGCGGGTTCCAGTGCTTCCGGCGCGAGGTGCTCGAGGCGATCCACGTCGAGCGGCTCCGCTTCAACGGCTACGCGTTTCTTATCGAGCTCAAGTACAAGGCCCATCGGCGGGGGTTCCGGCTGAGCGAGGTGCCGATCATTTTCATCGACCGACGCTTCGGCAAGTCGAAGCTCGGCCTGTCGAACGTCGCGCAGAGCGGCTGGGCCGTCTGGGCGCTTCGCCTTGGCCTCGTCTAGCGAATGCCGGTGATCCGCCCGCGCCCGCTCCTGCCAGGTGTGGTGTTTCTCCTGGCTGTTCTCCCGTTCCTTCCCGTGCTTCGGGCCGGGTTCCTCAACTGGGACGACGACTACCATCTGGTGGAGAATGCAGGCATCCGCGGCCTGGGGGCGGCGCAGCTGCGGTGGATGTTTTCCACCACACTCGGCGGTCACTACCATCCGCTCACCTGGCTGAGCTTCGGCGTGAACTACTCGCTCGACGGGATGAACCCTTGGGGTTACCACCTGGTGAACCTGCTGCTTCACGGGGCGAATGCCGTTCTGTTCTACTTCGTCGCGCGACGCCTCCTGGCCGCCGCCGAGGGTGAACCCGAGACCGGCCTGCCTTGGGCGGCGGCGTTCGCGGCGCTGGTGTTCGCCGTGCATCCGCTGCGCGTGGAGTCGGTGGCCTGGCTCACCGAGCGGCGCGGCCTCCTCTCGGCCCTGTTCTACCTGGCGGCCGTGCTGGCGTATCTGCGAGCCGTAACGCGCGCGGGACGGGTGGACTGGCGGTGGCTGGGATTGTCGCTCGCGGCCTTCACGGCCTCGCTCCTCTCGAAGGCTATCTCCATGACGCTTCCCGCGGCGCTGCTCCTTCTCGACGTCTACCCGCTGGGCCGGGTGGCGCGGCTGGGCTGGCGCCGGGTGCTCGTGGAGAAGTCGCCCTTCGTGTTGGTGGCCGCGGCGGGCGCCGCCGGCGCGCTCCTGGCCATGAGGGCAGGCGGGGTGTTGATGCCGTACGGCGAGTACGGGCTCGGGGCGCGGCTCGTGATGACCGCCTACAGCTTCACATTCTATCCGTGGAAGCTCATCCTGCCGGCGGAGCTGTCGCCGGTCTACGAGCTTCCCGCGCGGATCGATCTGTCGAGTGTCCGTTTCGCGATCCCGGCGGCGGTGTGTGTCGCCGTCACGGCGGCGCTCGTGGCGCTCCGCCGGCGGTGGCCGGCCGGCCTGGCCGCCTGGGTGTACTCGGCGCTGACGGTTCTCCCGGTGAGCGGGCCGGTGACCTCCAGCTTTGTCCTGGCCGCGGACCGCCACAGCTATCTCTCCGGGCTCGGCTTCGCGCTGCTGGGTGGGGGCGTCGTGTCCTGGCTGTTCAGCCGGCGAGACGCGCTCAGGCCGCTCCTCTCGCGCTTGATGGTCGTCGTCGCCGCCGCGGCGCTCCTGGGACTTGGCGCCGAGAGCTGGCGGCAGAGCCATCTCTGGAAGGACACGGAGGCGCTCTTCCGGTGGGCCGTGAGCGTCGATCCCACATGCGCCGTCTGCCTCAACAACCTGGGCGGCCAGCTCATGCTGAGTTACCCCGCCGATCTGGGCCGGATCCAGGAGGCGGAAGGGTACGTTCGCCGGGCCATCGCGCTGCGGCCAGCGTTGGCGGCGCCGTACCGCAATCTGGGCCGGGCGTTGGCCACCCAGCGGCGGTACGGCGAGGCGGAGCTGGCCTACCGCGCGTTCCTCCGGGCCGAGCCCGAGTCGCCTCCGGGCCTGGCGGGACTGGGCATGGTCTACCTCGCCCAGGCGCGGGATGCCGAGGCGATTGCTCTCCTGCGCGAGGCCCGCGCGCGCGGGCTCGACGCGCCGGGCGCGCGGGACGGGCTTGGGCTGGCGCTCAGAAGACAGGCGGACCGGATGAGCCGAAACGGCCGCGGCGAGGAGGCCCGAGTCCTGCTGCGGGAAGCCGAGAGCCTCGGGACGCGGCGGCCCTGAGAGCGTGGCCCAGGCGGGGCGTTCGTCCGCCCGCCCGCTCGGCCCAGGGAGGACGGGGCGACCGTGCCGCCGTCACGCCGGCTTGACGCCGGCGCGGTGACGCTGGGCCAGGGCTTGATAGCCCGACGGGTTGATCTGCACCCAGCGCTCGGCCGGCGTGCCGGCGAGCGGGCCCTTGACCTTGCAGGGCGCGCCCATCGCCAGCATGCCGTCCGGGATCTCCGTGCCCGGCGTCACGAGCGAGCCCGCCGCCACCATGGCGCGCACGCCGATCCGGGCGCCGTCGAGCACCGTCGAGCTGTTGCCCACCAGCGCTTCCTCGCCGACGGTGGCCGCGTGGACCAGACAGAGATGACCGATGGTGGCGCCGGGGCCGATCTCGCTGCCGCTCGCCGGCGTCACGTGGATGACCGCGCAGTCCTGGACATTGGCGCCCCGCCGGACGACGATCGGGTTGAAGTCGGCGCGGATCACGGCGTTGTACCAGACCGAGGCGTTCTCCTCGATCGTCACGTCGCCGATGATGGACGCGGTGGGCGCGATGAAGGCCGTGGGATGTATGCGCGGCGACTTGCCTTCGAACGAGTAGAGCGGCATCGCGGGCTCCTCCAAGGGTGAGAGTGCACGGCGCACCCGATATTGCCCGTCTTCGGTAGACAAGGCAAGAGCCGGGGCGTATCCTGCGCGCATGACCACGCCCAAGATCACCGCCGTCGCCACCGCCACGCCGCGTCACCGCTTCGATCAGGCCACCCTGGTCCGCTTGGCGGGCTACAACGACGCCCAGCGCGCGTCCTTTTTCTCCAACAGCCAGGTCGAGGGGCGTCATCTTTACATCGATCCGGCGACCTTCAGGGCGGACGAGAGCGTCGACGAGCTCAACGACCGCTTCCGCCGGGGCGTGATCGAGATCGGCGCCGAGGCGGTCCGCGGCGTGCTCGCGCGGGCCGGCTGGCAGGCGGGCGACGTCGACTTCCTGGCCACGACGACGTGCACCGGCCGGATCTGTCCGAGCCTCGACGCCCAGCTCATCAGCGAGCTCGGCCTCAAGCCCTCGATCCAGCGGGTTCACGTGGGCGATACCGGCTGCGCCAGCGCCATGGTGGCGCTCCAGCAGGCCGACAACCACCTCCGCGCGTTCCCGCGCCACCGCGCCGTCGTGGTCGCGGCGGAGATCTGCTCGGCGGCCTATTACCTGGACGACCGCCTGGAGAGCGCGGTCGCCCACGCCATCTTCGCCGACGGGGCTGGGGCGATCGCGCTCAGCGCGGAGGGCGACGGCCCGGCCGTCGTCGAGCACCGGACGCTGTTCCGCTCCGAGTACTTGCCGGCGATGGGCTTCGAGTACCCGGGCGGCCGGCCGCGCGTGGTGCTGTCCAAAGAGGTGCGCCGGATCGGCGCCGCGATGATGAAGGAGATGGCGGAGCTCCTGATGGTCTCCCAGGGGCTCAAGAAGGACGACGTCCGCCACTTCGTGCTCCACTCGGCGGGTCGGCGTGTCATCGAGCAGGCGCGCCGGTTGATGGACCTCGATGAGACCCAGGTGGCCAACTCCCGGCGAGTGCTCAGGCAGTTCGGCAATATGTCCTCGGCCACCGTGGTCTTCGTGCTCGACGAGCTCCTGCGCTCGGGCGCGCCCGAGCCGGGCGACTGGGGGCTGATGGTCGCCCTCGGCCCCGGCTTTGCGGCTGAAGGCGCCCTGCTCCGCTGGTAGCATGCCGCTCGCCCCGCTCACGCGCGCCGAGAACGCGGTCGAGTTGATCGACGCGCCGGCTCCATTCGCGGAGCTCTCCCACTGCCTGGACGCCGTCGCGCGGCTCAATGGCCTGTTCGGCGGCCGGCTGGTGACCCTGCGTCATGTCCGTCATCTCTTGCGCCGCCTGCCCGCCGATCGCCCGATCACGGTGCTGGACGTGGGGGCCGGCGCGGCCGATATTCCGGTGGCCCTGGTCCGTTGGGCGCGTCGGGCCGGGCGGGCCATCCGGGTCTTCGCCCTTGACCGCGACGCGGCGATGCTCCAGGTGGCGCGCCGCTACACGGCCGGCTATCCGGAGATCGCCCTGATCCAGAGCGACGCACTCGCCCTGCCGGTGCGCGCGGAGTCGGTGGACGTGGTGATCTCGGCGCTGACGCTCCACCACCTCGAGCCGGAGCAGGCCAGGCGCTACCTGGCCGAGCTCGACGCGGCGGCCGGCCTCGGATGGGTCGTCAACGATCTGGTGCGCAGCCGCGCGGCCTACGCGCTGGTGTGGGTCCTCACGCGACTTTTCACGCGCAGCCGCATGGCCAGGCACGACGGGCCCCTCTCGGTGCTCCGGGCCTATACGCCCGGGGAGTTGACCGCCCTCTGCGAGAAGGCCGGGTTCTTCGACGTGCGGCTCGTCCGTCACACCATCCTGATGCGCCAGTGCGCGGTGCGGGGGAAGGCGTGACCGGCGCCGACGTGATCGTGGTAGGCGCGGGCCCCGCCGGCTCGGCCGCGGCGATCCTCCTCGCCGAGCGGGGCTGGTCGGTGCTGCTGCTCGACAAGGCCGGGTTCCCGCGCCCGAAGATCTGCGGCGAGTATCTCTCTCCCGAAGGCGCCCGCGTGCTGGACCGGCTGGGCGTGCTCAAGGATGTCGACCTCGCCAGCGCCCAGCCGCTCGGCGGGATGCGCATCGTCGCGCCCGACGGGACCGCGCTTGTGGGCTCGTACCCGACCAGCGGTCCGTGGCGCGGCTACCGCGACCATGCGCTGGCCGTCCAGCGGGAGGTCTTCGACCGCATCCTGCTCGAGCGCGCGCGGAGCCTGCCCGTGGACGTGCGGGAGCGTCACCGGGTCACGGGCCTGCTGATGGACGGAGACCGCGTCGCCGGAGTGCGGGGCGAGGATGCGGGCGGCGGGCCCTTCGAAGCCCGGAGCCGCCTCGTCGTCGGCGCCGACGGCCGAGCCTCCGTCGTCGCGCGCTCGCTCGGGCTGGTGCGCCCTCACCGCCTCAGGCGGCTCGCGCTGATCCAGGACGTGGCGGGTCTCGGCGGCTTCGAGGGGCGCGGGGAGATCTACATCGACCCGCCCGACTACTCGATCCTGAACCCGGTGGCCCCCGGGGTCGTGAACCTGAGCCTGGTCGTACCGCTGGCCCATGCCAAGCCGTTCAGCGGCCGGATGGAGGCGTTTTTCCTCGCGCGGCTCAAGCAGCTGCGCCATCTCGCGCCGCGGCTCGACGGCATGGTCTCCGAGGGTCCGCTGAAGGTGTTGGGACCGCTGGCCTACCGCGTGCGGGAGCCTCGGGTGGGCGGCGTGCTGCTGGCCGGGGACGCCGCCGGCTTCTACGACCCGTTCACGGGCGAGGGGCTCTTCACCGCGCTCCGCTCGGCCGAGCTGCTGGCCGAGGTGGCCCACTCGGCCCTGTCGCGCGGGGACGTGTCCGCCCGGGCCCTCGCGCCGTATGCCCGCGAGCGGCGCCGCGCGTTCCGCGACAAGGAGTGGGTGACGCGCGGCCTGCAGTTCATCATCGGGCGCCGGCGCCTCGCCAATCGCGTCGCCCATGCGCTCGCCCGACGGCCCGGGCTGCTCGACGCCCTGATGGGCGTGATCGGCGACTTTGTCCCGCCGCGGGCGCTGCTGCGTCCCGGAAGGCTCCGCCGCCTCCCCTAGCCCCGCCGCCTTGAGTTGGCGGGGGCGCTCGGCTAGCATTCAGCCACCGTGACCGGGCGTGCCCCCTCGCCGACCGAGCTTCTTAACACATGAGTTGGGCCGCCCGCTGGCGCCAGCGCCGCCCGCGCCTGCTCCAGCTCTGGGGTGTGGGCGTTGCCGCGGCGCTGCTCGTGACGGCGGCGTCGGCCCGCGGCGATCTCGAGGGCCTCCAGGCGCGCAGCCTCGACCTGCTCATGTGGCTGCAGGGGCCGCGCGAGCCGGCCGGCGTGGTGATCGTCGCCATTGACGACGCGGCCTTCGAGAGCCTGGGGCGGCAACAACCGATTCCGCGCGAGTATCTGGCCCGAGTGCTGCGCGGGGTGGAGCGCGCCGGCGCCGCCGTGGTCGGCATTGACATCTCGCTGGCTTCACCCACCACGCCGGCGGCGGACGCCGCGCTGGCCGAGGCCATCCGCGGCTTCGCCGCCGGCACGCGGCGCGTGGTCCTGCTGGACCCGCTCAGCGCCGGCGGGCCGCTCGGCGCCCGTGCGCTCGGAGCATCCGTGAGCATGGCGGCGGCCGACGTTCCCGCCGATCAGGACGGTGTCATCCGGCGGGTGGCGCCGATGCTCCCGCGCCCGGGCGGCCGCGCCACGCCGACTCTCGGGCTGGCTGTGGCCGCGGCGGTGGGCGGCGCGGATTCGACGGCATGGACCGACGTCCTGCGCGAGAACCTGCTGCGCATCAACTACGTCGGGCCGGTCCGCACCTTTCTCACGATCCCGAGCGGCGCCGTCGCGTCGCTCGCGGACCCGGCGGCCGAGATCGCCTCGGACAATCCCCTCCGCGGCCGGGCGGTGCTCGTCGGAGGCACGTTCAGTGAGAGCCGGGACTTCCACCGGACGCCCTACGGCGCGATGCCCGGCGTGGAGATCCACGCCAACGTCGCGCACATGCTGCTCACGCGCAGCTTCATCCGCCCGTCGGGCTGGCTCACGAGCCTGGGGCTCCAGCTCGGGGTCGTCCTTCTGGCCGGCCTCGTGCTGGCGGCGGTGCGCCCGATCCGGGCGACCCTGGTCTGCCTGGTCGGCGCGCTGCTGCTCGGCGTCCCGGCGAGCTATCTCGCCTTCAGCCGGGGCGGCTACTGGGTGGACTTCATGCTGCCGGTGCTGGCGACCGTGCTGTTGGGACTCGGGGCCGAAGCGTTGGCGCGGCGCCGCTTCCGCGAGGCGTTCACCCGCTACGTGAGCCGCGAGGTGGCCGACCGGATCCAGGCCGACCCGGCCAGCCTGGCCGGCGAGCGGCGCGTGGTGTCCATCCTGCTCTCGGACCTGCGCGGCTTCACGACGCTGTCGGAGACCATGCCGCCCGAGCAGATGGCGGCCCGCCTCACCGAGTACTTCGACGCCATGACCGCCGTCATCTTCGCCCACCGCGGCATGGTCAACGACTTCGTGGGCGACGCCATCATGGCCTTCTTCGGCGCGCCGCTGGACGATCCGGACCACGCCCTGCACGCGGTTCAGAGCGCGATGGCCATGGAGCGGACGGTCCGCGAGCTCACCCGCCGCTGGGAGGCGGCGGGCCTGCCGATTCTGAAGATGGGCGTCGGCATCCACACCGGGCCGGTCTTCGCGGGGAATGTGGGTGGAACCGGAAAAGTGAAGTACGCTGTGGTAGGGGATGCCGTGAACGTGACCGCGCGGGTCGAGGGGCTCAACAAGGATTTCGGCACGGTCATACTCTTGACCGAGGCGACGCGCCTCGCGGTGGGCGACGGTCTGGAAGTGAAGGACCGCGGGCCGATCAGCGTCAAGGGCAGGCGGGAGCCCGTGCACGTGTTCGAGTTGCTGGGATTGCGCGAGGCGGGCTCGCCGCGCGCGGAGGCGCGCTGACCATGGCCAAATGGAACGTCCGCGTCGCGGTGTTCGCTGCTGCGGTTTGCCTCTCGCTGCCCGGCTGGGCGGCGGCGGCGGAGCCGGTCGCCGTGCTCACCGAAATCCGCACGGAGAAGGGACAAGTGCAGGTCAAGCGCGCCGGGGAGAGCGCGTGGACGGTGCCGCAGCCGCTCCTGGCCCTCCGGCCCGGCGATCAGCTGCGCGCGGCCGGCGAAGGCCGCGCCGTCCTCGTCTTCACGGGCGGCCGCGGGACCCAGTCGGTGTCGGCGTCCAACTCGCCGTTCACTGTCGAGGCTCCCGCGACGGGAGGTTCGTCCGAAAAGCTGCGTGGGGTGCTGGGCAGCGTCACCGATTTCCTCGTGGGCAAGCAGAAGGACCTCAACTACCTGCCGCTCTCGGTGCGGGCCGTGCGCCCGCCGCGCGTGCTGCCGGTCTCGCCGCGCGACACCAAGCTGATGGCCGCACCGGTCGTCTTCGAATGGAGCGGATCGGAGACCCTGCGCTATCGCGTGCGGGTCTCCGGCCCGCAGGGGCTGCTCTGGGAGCAGGCGAACCTACCGCGCAGGCCGTTGACCTACCCGGCGACCGCGCCCGCCCTCGCGCCGGGCGTGCGGTATACGTGGGAACTCGAGGGGCCCGGCCAGCCCGCTCAGCGGACTGAGTTCGAAATACTTGTCCCCGCGGCCGCCGCCCGCGCGCGGGAGTCCGTCGAACTGCTCACGCCCGCGTCGCTGCCGGGGTACTCCCGCTCGAGCGTGGCGCTCATGCGGGCCGGGTTCTTCTTCCAGGAGCAGCTCTTCGCCGACGCGCGCCGGGAGCTGATGGCCGCCGTCGCCGCCGACCCGGACGAGCCGACGCTCCACATGCTGCTGGGACAGGTGTACGACCGCATCGGGCTCGGCGAGCTGGCCACGCGCGAGCTCGTCGAGGCGCGCGACCTCTCGAGCCGCCGGCCCTGAGCCCGCCGGCGCCGCCGGCCTGACGCAAGGACGGCATCGGCGTGGTCAAGGTCACGCGCTAGGCGCTTCGGGGGGTCAGCGGGCGGTGGTGCTCCGCCGCGTGCGCGCCGGGGACGCCGCGGGGCGCTCGTCGGTGGCCTCGCCGGCCGGGAACTCGGTCTGCAGCAGGGGGATATTGGCCTCGCGCAGGGGCCGGCCCACGTGATCGCGGATCCACCGGGCGTCCCACCACTCGATCGGCGTCACGGAGACGCCGTGGATCAGCACCTCGAAGTGCAGGTGATCGCCGACGGCCAGGCCCGTCGACCCGCTGCGCCCCAGCTCCTGCCCCTTCTTGACCTGCTCACCTTCCTTCACGCCGATGGTCGATAGATGGGCGTAGAGCGTCTGGAGCCCGAGGCCGTGGTCCACGATCACGGCGTTGCCGTAGATGGTGAGCGGGCCGGCGAAGACCACCACGCCCGCATTGCCCGCCGGAACGAGGCTGTGCTTGACCGACGCCAGGTCGTAGCCCATGTGCAGCCCCGTGTCGATCTCCTGACCGTGGTACCGGTAGGAGCGCGCCTCGGCGAAGTTGGAGAAGACCTTGCTGTTGCGTGTCTGGAGAAAAGGCCCCTCCCAGAGCGGTCGCGTCTGCGTCCGCGCGGAGACCCGGCGCCTGATCTCCTCCGCCTGCCGCCGCTTCTCCCGGTTCACCGTGAGGAACGCGGCGACGTATTGCTCGGGAGGAATCGCGCCGCGCTCGGGCAGGAGCTCCGGCAGCTTGCTCGCGAAGAACTGATCGGTCAGCTCCACGGTGTCCGCCGGGAAGCGCCGCGGCCTGATCTCGGCCTGCACCGCCCGCGACACGGTGTTGCCCGCCTCGTCCTGGGCCGACACGGTAATCGGCGTGTTGACCGGCACGTTCCAGGGCAGGGCGAAGAGGACCACGGCAAGCCCCGAGTCCGCCGCGCCCGCCGGGAAGGCCGGGAAGAAGAGCTCGCCCACCGAGACGCCGACGCGCGAGGCGCCCCTGGTCCGCAGCGCCGCCAGCCCCCCGCCGCCCTGGTGGAGATACCGGGTGGCGGCCGCCACCTCGAGCGAGGGCGGCGTCAGGTCGAGAGTGACGGGCACGGCCAGGATCCGCTGGTCGTCCACGCGGATCGGGCGCCAAAAGCCGTCGCGGGCCCTCACTTCGAGCGTGGCTCCGCCCTCGCGGAGCCCCAGCGTGCTGCCCGCCACCGTGAGCTGCACCCGCTGCTCGTTGGCCGTCGTTCCAGAGAAGGCTTGGCGGGCCAGCACCACCTTCGCCGAGCCCTGCACGGCCCGGATCTCCACCGACTGCACGCCGCCGCGCGCCGCGCGGAGGTCGAGTGTCAGCGGCGTCTTGAGGCCGATCCATTTGGGGGTCGGCGAGAACGCGGCGCTGACTCCCGGGACGCTCTGCCGCCAGGTGAGGTAGGAGGCGGCGCCGGCCACGAGGATCGCGGGGACGAGGATGACGGTGAGCCAGAGCGTTATCCGAGAGCGCGCCACCGGCTCATGATAGCAAGGACGGCTCGTCGCGCCGCCAAGAATGTGCTAGAAGGAGCCGTGACCGGCGCGCGGGCGGGCCGCGTATTCCTCGTCGTGGCGACGGCGGGCTTCGTCACCAGCGCGCTCCTCCACCTGGCGACCTTCACCTCGCTGCCGCTGCCGGGGGCCGACGCCTTGGCGCTGGGACTCCTTGCCGGGGCCTTTCTGACGCTGGTGGCGATGCTCGCCCGGCTGCGCCGGGCGGGCGCCCCGACTCGCGAATGGCGGAAGCTCCACGTGTACGAGTGGCGGGCGCTGGCGGCCCGCGTGCCCCCGCCGCTCCGCGTCGCGCTCTTCGGCGTGGTCCTCTACACCGCCATGAACTTCGTCCTCTCGCTCCTGCTCGAGGGCGAGCGCCGCTCCAACCTGCGGCTGCTGTCGGGCCACTTGCTCCTGTTCTACCTGCTGCCGCTGCTCTACTTCCGCTTCGTGGATCCGTGGCGGGCCGAGCTCGCTTCCGACGGCGGGCCGGAGGCGGCGCGAGGCGCCGAATGACGGGCACTTAGCCGCCGCATCCTTGACACCCCCACCCCCTTCCGCTAGAGTGGGCGGGGTTTGTACCCGAAAGCACAACCATGCAACGACTCCTCTGGTTGATTCCGCTTTTCCCGCTGCTCGGCACCGTCCTCAACGCCCTCTTCGGCCGCGTCATCGGCCGTCACGCCCACTGGGTCGCGGTGCCGGCCCTCGGCATCTCGTTCCTCCTCTCGTGCGCCGTCTTCCTGCGGGTCTGGAACGGAGACGTGTGGGCCGGTGACCTCTTCCCGTGGATCAGCGCCGGATCCTTCACGACGGCGATCACGGCCCAGGTGGACCAGCTCTCGGCCGTGATGCTGCTGGTGGTCACGGGCGTCGGCTTTCTCATCCATCTCTACTCGGCCGGCTACATGCACGGCGATCCCGGCTACGCCCGCTTCTTCACCTACCTGAACCTGTTCGTCTTCTCGATGGTGATGCTGGTCCTCGCGGGCAATTTCCTGCTGCTCTACGTGTTCTGGGAGGCCGTGGGCCTCTGCTCCTATCTGCTCATCGGCTTCTGGTACGAGAAGCAGTCGGCATCCGACGCCGGCAAGAAGGCGTTCATCGTCAACCGGGTGGGGGACTTCGGCTTCGGGCTGGGCGTCATGCTGATCTGGACCACGTTTGGATCGCTCAACTACATCGAGGTGTTCGCCAGGGCGGACTCCACGCTCACGCTCGGCGGCGGCACGGCGACCGCCATCGCGCTGCTGCTCTTCATGGGCGCCTGCGGCAAGTCGGCCCAGCTGCCGCTCTTCACCTGGCTGCCCGACGCCATGGAAGGCCCGACGCCCGTGTCGGCGCTGATCCACGCGGCCACCATGGTCACGGCGGGCGTCTACATGGTGGCGCGCTGTCACGTCCTCTTCGAGATGTCCCCGCTGAGCCTGGACGTGGTCACCTGGGTCGGCGGACTCACGGCGATCTTCGCGGCGACGATCGGGCTGGCGCAGACGGACATCAAGCGCATTCTCGCCTATTCGACGATCAGCCAGCTGGGGTACATGTTCGTCGGCGTGGGTGTGGGCGCCTATGCGGCGGGCATCTTTCACCTGGTCACCCACGCCTTCTTCAAGGCGCTGCTCTTCCTCGGGGCCGGCAGCGTGATCCATGGGCTCCACGGCGAGCAGGATCTGAGACGGATGGGCGGGCTGGCGCCGCGCATGATGACGACGACGTGGACCTTCATCTTCGGCGCCGCGGCCCTGTCGGGGATCTTCCCGTTCGCCGGCTTCTTTTCCAAGGACGAGATCCTGGCCTCGGTGTTCCATGAAGGCCATATCGCGCTGTGGGCGCTGCTGCTCGCGGGCGCCTTCATGACGGCGTTCTACACCTTCCGGCTGGTCTTCCTCGCCTTCACCGGCAGCCCGCGCATGTCCAAGGAGGCGGCCCACCACACTCACGAATCGCCGCCGATCATGACGGTGCCGCTGGTGATCCTGGCCCTGCTCGCGCTGCTCGCGGGCGTGCTGGTCGGGATTCCGTTTCCCCACGGGACGCTCTTCGCCCGGTTTCTGGCGCCGGTCTTCCCCCTCCAGGAGGTCGAGCACAGCTCGGCGGTCGTCTTCAGTCTCGCCATCCTGTCAACGCTGGTCGCGCTCGGCGGCGTCGTGCTCGCGTGGGCGATGTACGGGCGCCGGCCGGTGCGCGCCGAGACCATCGGCGCGCCGACCAATCCCATCCACAGGCTGCTGCTGAACAAGTACTACGTGGACGAGCTCTACGACGCGCTGTTCGTGCGGCCGATCTACCGGCTGTCGCAGTGGTGCGCCCGCGCGTTCGACCTGGGTTTCATCGACGGGATCGTGAACGGCGTGGGGCGGCTCGTCGTGGCGTGGGGGCAGGGCCTGAGGCGCCTCCAGACCGGCTTCGTGATGAACTACGCCCTCGGCATGCTGCTGGGCGCCGTGGCCGTCGTCGCTTTCCTGCTCAGCCGCCTGGGCCCCCCGTGAAGGCGCTGCTCTCCATCGTCACCTTCCTGCCGGCGGCGGGGGCCGTGCTGGTCTTTCTGCTGCCCCGACGCCAGGAGGCGCTGACGAAGGCGGCGGCGCTCGCGGTGACCGTCGTCGCCTTCGCCGCGTCGCTGCCGCTCTACTGGGGCTTCGATCCGGCGGTCGCCGACTACCAGTTCGTGGAACTGCGGGCCTGGATGCCGACCCTCGGCATCTCCTACCATCTGGGCATCGACGGGATCAGCCTCCTCCTGGTCCTGCTCACGACCTTCCTGATGCCGCTCGTGCTCCTCTCCGCCTGGCGCGCCATCGAGTCGCGCTGGAAGGAGTTCGCGATCACCATGCTGCTCCTCGAGACGGGGATGCTCGGCGTCTTCGTGGCGCTCGACCTCTTCCTCTTCTACGTCTTCTGGGAGGCCATGCTGATTCCGATGTACCTGATCATTGGGATCTGGGGCGGAAGCAACCGGATCTACGCGGCGATCAAGTTCGTACTCTACACGCTGGCCGGCTCCCTCCTGATGCTGGTCGCCATCCTGGCGGTGTACTTCCAGCACGGCGCGGCCACCGGCGCCTACACCTTTGACCTGCCCGTGGTGGCCCAGTTCGTGCTGCCCGCGGGGCTCAACCAGAACCTCCTCTTCCTGGCGTTCGCGCTGGCGTTCGCGATCAAGGTGCCGATGTTCCCGTTCCACACCTGGCTGCCCGACGCCCACGTCGAGGCGCCCACGGCGGGCAGCGTGATCCTGGCCGGCGTCCTCCTCAAGATGGGCACCTACGGCTTCCTGCGCTTCTGCCTGCCGCTCTTCCCGCAGGCCAGCCTCGCGTTCGCCCCGTGGATGTTCGCGCTGGCCATCATCGGCATCATCTACGGCGCCTGGGTGTCCACCGTGCAGGCCGACATCAAGAAGCTGGTGGCCTATTCGAGCGTGAGCCACCTGGGGTTCGTGGTGCTCGGGCTGTTCACGCTGACGCCGCAGGGGATCGTCGGCGGCATCATCCAGATGGTGAACCACGGGCTCAGCACCGGCGCGCTCTTCCTGCTGGTCGGGATGCTCTACGAGCGGCGGCACACCCGCCTCATCTCGGAGTTCGGGGGCCTCTGGTCGGTGATCCCCGCCTTTAGCGCGGTGCTGCTGATCGTGACGCTGTCGTCGCTGGGGCTGCCGGGGCTCAACGGTTTCGTCGGCGAGTTCCTGATCCTGCTGGGCGCCTTCCAAGTGGACCGCACCGCGGCCGTCTTCGCGACGACGGGGATCATTTTCGCGGCGGTCTACCTGCTGTGGATGTACCAGCGGGTGATTTTCGGCGAGGTGACCAAGGAGGCCAACCGCCGGCTGCCCGACCTGTCGCTCCGCGAGTGGGTGGTGCTGCTGCCCGTGCTGCTCTTCATCGTGTGGATCGGCGTGTACCCGGGCGCGTTCACGGGCGTGACGGAGACCAGCGTCCAGGCCCTCATCACCCAGGTCCAGAGCAAGGCCGCGGCCACCGCCGCGCTGCTGCCCAAGTGAACGCCGTGGGGAGGCCGCGGTGACCGCCGCCCTCGTCTTCCCGGCCATCGACCTGCGCGCCATCCTGCCCGTGCTCGTCATCGCGGTCACGGCCGGCGTGGTCCTGCTGCTGGACCTGCTGCCGCCCAGGACGCGGAAGGACCACCTGGGGTTCGTGGGGCTCGTGGGTGTCGTGCTCTCGCTGGGCGTGACGCTCTGGCTGTGGGGAGCCGACGTCCGCGCGTTCCGGGGCATGGTGGTGCTGGACGGTTATGCGCTCTTCTTCAACCTGGTGATCGGGTACGCGACGGGCCTGGTCCTGCTGCTCTCCATGGACTATCTCCGCCGGGAAGGCATGGAATCGGGCGAGTTCTACATCCTGGTCCTCTTCGCCGCCGTCGGGATGATGCTGATGGCCTCCGCCGGCGACCTCATCATCATCTTCCTGGGGCTGGAGACGATGTCGCTGTCGCTGTACGTGCTGGCTGGGTTCTTCCGCACCCGGGTCGAGGCGGCCGAGGCCTCGATGAAGTACTTCCTGCTGGGCGCCTTCGCTTCGGGCTTCTTCCTCTACGGCATCGCGCTGGTGTTCGGGGCCACCGGCTCGACCAACCTGGACCGGATCGCCAATGCGGTGGCCGCGGGCGCGGGCCGCGATCCGTTGCTCGTGGTTGGCGCCGGGCTTCTCCTGGTCGGCTTCGGCTTCAAGATCTCCGCGGTGCCCTTCCACATGTGGGCCGCCGACGTGTACGAGGGCGCGCCGACCTCGGTGACGGCCTTCATCGCCACGGGCTCCAAGGCCGCCGCGTTCGCGGCGCTGCTGCGGGTGCTGCTCTCGGGTGTCCGGGGCGCGCCGCTGGACTGGAGCGGGCTGCTCTGGGTGGTGGCGGTGCTGACCATGACCCTGGGCAACGTCGTCGCCATCGCCCAGCAGAACCTCAAGCGCATGCTGGCCTACTCGTCCATCGCCCACGTGGGCTACATGTTGGTGGGCGTGGTCGCGGGCGGCGCGCTCGGGAACGGCAGCGTGCTCTTCTACCTGCTGGTCTACACCTTCACCACGGCCGGGGCCTTCGGAACCATCCTGCTGCTCGAGCGGAGCGGGCACGAGGCCGTGCGTCTCGAGGACTTCGGCGGGCTGGCCTCGCGCCATCCCATCGTGGCGCTGACCCTGTCGGTGTTCCTGCTCTCGCTGGTCGGCATCCCGCCGACCGCGGGCTTCGTCGGCAAGTTCTACCTCTTCGGCGCCGCCGTGCGGTCCGGCTACATATGGCTCGCGGTGATCGGCGTCCTCAATTCGGCGGTCGCGGCGTACTACTACCTCCGGCTGATCGTCTACATGTACATGCGCGAGCCCGAGGGTGCCCCGACCGTCTTCGCCCCGTCGCTGTCTGGCTCGCTGGCCCTGGTCGTTGCGCTCTGGGGCGTCGTGCAGCTGGGCATTCTGCCCGCGCCGCTGTTCGATCTCGCCCAGGCCGCCGTCCTGCCGCTCCTCAAGTAGTGACGGTCCGTTTCCCGTATCGCGGCTGGCTGTTCGACCTCGACGGCACCGTCTACGTGGGCGAGCAGCTGATTCCCGGGGCGGGCGAGGTCATCGAGGCCCTCCGCGCCGCGGGCCGCCGCGTGGCCTTCCTCTCCAACAAGCCGCTCCAGACCCGCGAGGAGTATGCGCTCAAGCTGGCGCGGCTGGGCGTGCCGGCCCAGCCCGACGACGTCATCAACTCCTCGCTGGTGCTGGCGCGCCACCTGCGCGCCCTGGATCCGGGCGCGCCCGTCTTCGTCATCGGCGAGCCGCCCATGATCGCCGAGATGCGCGCCCACGGCTTCGAGGTGCGAGACGACGAGCGGGTGCGCTGGGTGGTGATCGCGTTCGACCGAACGTTCAGCTACGCGAAGCTCAACACGGCGCTCCAGGCGGTCAAGGGCGGCGCGCGGCTGATCGCCACCAACCCGGACCGTACCTGCCCGGTGGAAGGGGGCGAGATCCCCGACTGCGCCGGGATGATCGCGGCGGTGGAGGCGGTGACCGGCAAGCAGGTCGAGGCCGTCGTCGGGAAGCCCTCGCCCATCATCCTCGAGGTGGCGCTGGCGGCCCTCGGCGTCCCGGCGGCCGAGGCGGTGATGGTGGGCGACCGCATCGAGACCGACGTCGCGATGGGGAAACGGCTCGGGCTCGCCACCATCCTGGTGTTGAGCGGCATCACGCGCCCCGGCGATGCCCGAATCGCCGCGCTGGCGCCCGATCACGTGCTAGGATCGATCCGGGAGATTCTGACGTGAGTGACCCACGGTCAACGTCATGAACCGCTTAGTGGGTCTGGATGGCGCGCAGTTTGACGTCGTCGTCATCGGCGGCGGCATGGCGGGGGCCGGCGTGGCGCGAGACCTGGCCCTGCGCGGCGCCTCCGTGGCGCTGTTCGAGAAGGGCGACTTCGCCTCCGGCACCTCGTCCAAGTCCTCCAAGCTCATCCACGGCGGGCTGCGGTACCTCGAGCTGTTCGACTTCAAGCTCGTCCGGGAGTCGCTCCGCGAGAAGAGGACGCTGGAGCGGCTGGCGCCGCACCTCGTGCGGCCGCTGCCGTTCCTCGTGCCCGTCTACGAGGGCTCGCGGCGTGGGCTCATCATGGTCCGGCTCGGGATGTGGCTCTACGACCTCCTCACCCCGGGCAAGACGACGGATCGCTACCGCCTGCTTCGCCCGGTCGACGCGCTGTCGCTCGAGCCGAATCTCCGCGCGGAGGACCTCCGCGGCGCCGGCTACTATTTCGACGACCTCCTGCTCTTCCCGGAGCGCATGTGCCTGGAGAACGTGCTCTCCGCGGTCCGCCACGGGGCCCGGGCACACAACTACTGCGAGGTGGAGGAGATCGTGCGCGGACGCCGCGGGCCCGACGGCGTCCGCGTCCGCGACCTGCTCACCCGCCAGGTCCACACGGTGCGGGCCCCCGTGATCGTCAACTGCGCGGGGCCCTGGGCGGACCGGCTGCGCGAGCTGGCGGGCGTGGCCGGCGAGCGCCCGCGGGTGCTGCGGACGACCAAGGGCATCCACTGCCTGATGCCGCGCATGACCGAGCGCGCCGTCTACCTCTCGACGCACGACGAGCGGATGATCTTCGTGATCCCGTGGCGCGAGTTCTCGTTGGTGGGGACCACGGACACGGACTTCGACGGCGACCCGGACCGCCTGTGGGCGACGCGCGAGGAGGTGACCTACCTGCTGGACGAGGTCGCCAAGGTGCTGCCCGACAAGCGGGTCGCCCTTGAGAACGTGGCGTACACCTACGCCGGCGTGCGCCCGCTCTCCTTCGAGGGCGCGGCGACGGCCTCCAGGGTGTCGCGCGAGCACAAGGTCGTCCCCGAAGGCCCGGACGGGCGCTTCCTGTCGGTGACGGGGACCAAGCTCACCTGCTTCCGCAGTCTCGCCGAAGAGGTGGGCGACCGCGCCATGCGGTTGCTCGGCCGGGCGGAGCGGTCGCCGACGTCCCGGCTGAGCCTCGACGGAATGGACGAGGAGGTCGGCAAGGTCGAGGCGCGGGCCTGGATGGACGTGTCGGGCGAGATGGCGGCGACGGGCCTGTCGCGGGAGACGCTCCAGGCGCTGGTCGAGACCTACGGCCGCGGCTATGCGCGCGTCCTGGAGCTGGGCCGCAAGCTGCCCGACGGCATGGAACGGCTCTGCCCGAGCAATCCCGAGATCGTGGCCCAGCTCCACCAGGCGGTGGCCGAGGAGATGGCCGTTTCCCTCCAGGACGTGCTGCTGCGGCGCACCGGAATCGGCCAGAGCCGCTGCCTGGGGCTCGACTGCGCGCCCGCCATCGGCCGCCGCATGGCGGCCCTGCTGGGCTGGTCGCCGCGGCGCCTCGACGCCGAGATGGAAGCTTACGACCAGTATGTCCAGAGGAGTATCCGGTTCCGCCAGCAGTAACCGGTTTTGTGCTATAGTCGGCGCGCCCAGCCGGACGTAACCCGGAGCGTCGCTTCCCCAACCGGATGAGAACTGGAGGTTCCCCATGCGATGGACACTGAAGTCCTGGAGATCGGCCACCTTGGCCGTCGCCCTCCTGGTCACCCTGCTCGCCGCCCCGGCGCCGGCGCTCGCCAAGACCGAAATCCAGTTCTGGCACGCGATGACCGGAGTGCTGGGCGAGCGCGTCGGAGAGATCGCCGCCAAGTTCAACACGAGCCAGAGCGAGTACGAGGTCAAGGCGATCTACAAGGGCGACTACACCACGACGCTCAACGCGGCCATCGCTGCCTACCGCGCCAAGCAGCCGCCCCACGTGGTGCAGGTCTTCGAGGTCGGCACGCAGACCATGCTTTCCTCGGGCGCCGTCTATCCCGTCTTCCAGCTCATGAAGGACAACGGGATCGCCATCGACTGGAACGATCTGTTCGGGCCGGTCAAGAGCTACTACTCGACGGGCGGGAACCTCTACTCGATGGCCTTCAACTCCTCGACGCCCATCCTCTACTACAACAAGGACCTCTTCAAGAAGGCCGGGCTCGCGGATAAGGCGCCCGGCACCTGGGCCGAGGTGGAAGCCGCGGCGAAGAAGGTCGTCGCCTCGGGCGGCAAGTGCGGGTTCAGCAGCGCGTGGCCGTCCTGGGCGCTGATGGAGAACATGCACGCCTGGCACGACCAACCCTTCGCCGATCACAGCAACGGCTACGACGGGCTGGCCTCGACGCTCAGAATCAACGGCGCCTTCGGCGTGAAGATGATGGAACTGTTGGCGCGCGGGTCCAAGGAAGGCTGGTACGTCTACAACGGCCGTGGTCCCAAGGGCGAGGCGAACATGAGCGCCGGGGAATGCGGCGTGTTCATCAGCTCGTCGGCCTACATCGCTGGCCTGACGCGCGCCTCCGAGGGCAAGTTCATCTGGAGCACGGGGAGCCTGCCGCGCATGGACGGCTTCCCCCAGGGCAACTCCGTCATCGGCGGGGCCACCCTCTGGGTGATGAAGGGCGCCAAGGCCGAGGAGTACAAGGGCGTGGCGCAGTTCTTCAAGTACCTCGCCTCCACGGAGAACCAGGCGTGGTGGGCGGGCGTGACCGGCTACCTGCCGATCTCCAACGCCGCGGTCAAGACGCTCGAATCCTCGGGACACTTCGCGAAGAACCCGAATCAGCTCACGGCGATCACCCAGATGCGGTCGGGCAAGACCACGCCGAACAGCCAGGGGATCCGCCTCGGGAACTTCGTGTCCGTCCGCGACGCCATCGAGGAGCAGATGGAGAACATCTTCGGCGGGAAGAAGACGGCCAAGCAGGGCTTGGATGACGCCGTGGCCAAGTCCAACGACATCCTGAAGGACTTCGCCGCGCTGTACAAGTAAGCCGGCCGCGCGCCGGGAACTCGGAGCCGGGAGCCGGCGGGCCGCCGCCCGCTCCCGCACGTGATGAAGCGAGCCGTCTTCCGCAACCGCTGGCTGCCGTACCTCCTGGTCGCCCCCCAGGTGGCGATCACGCTCGTCTTCTTCTTCTGGCCGGCCTTCGACTCGCTGCGGCTGTCGCTCTACCGCAGCTCGCCGTTCGGCGACAAGCTGATCTGGGTCGGGCTGGCGAACTTCGAAAAGCTCTTCGGCGACCCCGCCTACCTGCGCAGCGCCGTCAGCACCTTCATCTTCTCGTTCTTCGTGACCTTCGTCGGGATGGGGATGGCCCTGCTGCTGGCGGCGCTGGCCAACGCCAAGATCCGCGGCCTCGGCGTGTACCG
Organism: Methylomirabilia bacterium; assembly: GCA_041493605.1. Classification (GTDB taxonomy): domain Bacteria; phylum Methylomirabilota; class Methylomirabilia; order Rokubacteriales; family CSP1-6; genus DASSSH01. Next base: position 3,104 of record JBGPZD010000009.1, on the reverse strand, counting down.
CACGCTGCTGCTCTGGCCCTACGGCATCGCGCCTGCCGTGGCCGGCATCATCTGGCTGTTCATCTTCCACCCGTCTTACGGGATCCTGCCTTACGCGCTGTCGTTCGTCACCAACTACCAGTTCAACTGGTTCCTCAAGGGCTGGGTGGCCATGGTGCTGATCACCGCGGCCGCGATCTGGAAGCAATTCGGCTACAACCTGGCGTTCTACCTGGCCGGGCTGCAGGCGATCCCGGAGTCGGTGCTGGAGGCCGCCAACGTGGACGGCGCGGGCCCGGTCCGGCGCTTCTTCGCGATGACCTTCCCGCTGCTGTCGCCGGTCACGTTCTTCCTCTTCACGCTCAACATGACGTTCGCGTTCTTCGAGACGTTCGGCCTGGTGCACTCGGTCACCCAGGGCGGGCCGGGCGACGCGACGGCGATCCTGGTGTACAAGGCCTGGAAGGACGGCTTCGAGGGGCTGCAGCTCGGGCTCTCGGCCGCCCAGTCGGTGGTCCTCATGCTGGTCGTCATCCTATTGACCGCGTTCCAGTTCCGCTACGCGGAGAAAAGGGTGGTGTACTGATGGCGGTCCCGGCCGGCTACGGCGCGGGCAGCGTGGCCGCGCGGGCGGGGACGGCCGCCATGGCGCGCGAGACGCCCCGGCGCCGGCCCGACTGGAACAGCCGGATCGCCCACGGCATCCTGCTGGCGGCCGTCCTCGTCCTCGCGTTCCCGCTCTACTACGCCTTCATCATCAGCACCCAGTCGTTGTCGGAGGTATCGAGCCTGCCGCCCAAGCTCTGGCCGTCCACGGCGATGCTCCAGAACTACGCCGAGGCGTGGAGCCGGGCGCACATGGGCCGGCTGCTGACCAACAGCGCGATCGTGGCGCTGGCCGTGGCGCTGGGGAAAATCGCCATGTCGCTTCTGTCGGCCTTCGCCATCGTCTACTTCAACTTCCGGGGGAAGCAGGTGGTCTTCTGGATGATCTTCGTCACTCTGATGCTGCCGATCCCGGCCCGGATCGTCTCTAGCTACCAGGTCATCAGCGTGCTGGGGTGGGTGGACACCTACTGGGGACTCACGGTGCCGCTCATGGCCTCGGCCACCGGGACGTTCCTGTTCCGCCAGTTCTTCCAGACGCTCCCGGACTCGCTGGCCGAGGCGGCCCAGCTCGACGGGGCGGGCCCGCTGCGCTTCCTCTGGTCCTTCGTGCTCCCGCTGTCGCGCGCCAACATGGCGGCGCTCTTCGTGATCCTCTTCGTCTACGGCTGGAACGAGTATCTCTGGCCGCTGATGATCACCAACAGTCCCGAGATGCGCACCGCCGTCATCGGGATCGAGGCGCTGGTGCCGCGCAGCGGCTCCCAGCTGCCCGAATGGAACGTGATCATGGCCGCGGCCATGATGGTACTGTTGCCGCCGGTGGCCGTCATCGTGCTCATGCAACGCTGGTTCGTGAAGGGTTTGGTCGAGACCGAGAAATGACCGGGGGAGGACTCATGGTGCTCGTTGCGTGCTGCTTGGTCGCGGTGGTCGCCGCTCAGGCGTCCGGGCAGACCACGCCCACCACGCTCTACGCCGCTCACCGGGGCGGGTCGCTGCTCTGGCCCGAGAACAGCCTGCTGGCCTTCCGGAACGCGGTGGCGCTGGGGGCCGACTATCTTGAGTTCGACGTCCACCTCTCGAAGGATGGCGAGGTGGTGGTAATCCACGACCCGACGCTCGACCGCACCACGACGGGCAGCGGGCCCGTGAGGGAGCGGACGCTCGCCGAGCTCCGGACGCCCAGGCTCCGGGACCGGCACGCGCAGGCGACCGAGGAGACCATCCCCACGCTCGACGAGGTCGTCGCGGTGGCGGCCTCTGGGCAGCGGCGGATGCTGCTCGAGATCAAGGTGGACGAGCGGGGCCAGCGCTATCCGGGCATCGAGGAGAAGGTCCTGGCCGTCCTGGACCGGCACGGCATGGCGGCGCGCGCCGTCGTGATGGCGTTCGAGGAGGCGACGTGGCGCCGCGTCCGCGCGCTCCGTCCCGACGTGAGCGCCGGCGCCCTCTACTCGCCCAAAATGCTGGAGCGGACGCCGGCGGTGATGAAGGCCGAGCTCGGGCGGCTCCGCCAGGCGGGTGTCGCCTTCGTCGGGCTGAGCCAGGCGCTCGTCACCGAAGAGACGGTGGCGCTGGCCCGGGAGGCGGGCCTCGCGCTCGGCGTCTGGACGGTGAACGACCCCGGTCCGATCCGGCGCTTCATCGAGCAGCAAGTCGGCATCGTCATCACCGACCGGCCGGATCTGGCCAAGGAGCTGCTCAAGCGATGACGGCGCGGCGCTTCGTCCTGGCCCTCGACCAGGGCACGACCGGCTCGACGGCCCTGGTCGTCGACATGGACGGGCAGGTGAGGGGGCGCGGCTATGTCGAATTGCCCCAGCACTTCCCCCGGCCGGGATGGGTCGAGCACGATCCCGAGCAGATCTGGCTGACGATGACCCAGGCGCTCGAGCAGGCGATGGCGGCCGCCGGCGTCCGGGCGTCCGAGCTGGCGGCGATCGGGATCACGAACCAGCGCGAGACGACGATCCTCTGGCAGCGCGCCTCAGGCCGGCCCATCCACAACGCCATCGTCTGGCAGTGCCGGCGGACAGCCGGGCTTTGCGATCAGCTCAAGGCCGAGGGAGCCGAGCCCGAGTTCCGGCAGAAGACCGGGCTCGTGCTCGATGCCTACTTTTCGGGGACCAAGATCCGCTGGCTACTCGATCAGGTGCCCGGGGCGCGCGCGGCCGCCGAGCGGGGGGAGCTGGCCTTCGGCACCGTGGACTCGTGGCTCCTCTGGCGGCTCACCGGCGGGCGAGTCCATGCCACGGACCCTTCCAACGCTTCGCGCACGCTCTGCTTCAACATCCATACGCTCGAGTGGGACGCCGGCCTGTGCCGGCGGCTCGGCGTGCCGATGGCAATCTTCTCCAAGGTGCTGCCCTCGGCGGGCGTGTTCGGCGAGACGGCCGCCGGCGGGCCCCTGCCGGCCGGCATCCCCGTGGCCGGGATCGCGGGCGACCAGCAGGCGGCGCTCTTCGGCCAGGCCTGCGTCGAGCCGGGGATGGCCAAGAACACCTACGGCACGGGCT
>JBGPZD010000062.1:0-13389 GCA_041493605.1 Methylomirabilia bacterium | reverse complement strand
TTCACGCCGGACAACTACTTCATCCTGGGCGAGGCCCCCGAGGTGCGGCGCTACTACGTCGGCGCCGGTTTCTGCTCGGGCGGCATCGCCGCCGCGGGCGGCGCGGGCCGGGCGCTCGCCCAGTGGATCGCCGACGACCGCCCGCCCATGGATCTCTGGCAGGCCGACATCCGGCGCTTCGCCCCGATCCACGGCAATCCCCGATTCCTCCGCGAGCGCTCCAGTGAAGTGGTGGGCGTGCATTATTACATCGCCTTCCCGAACCGCGAGTTCGAGAGCGGGCGGGGGCTCAGACGCTCGGCCCTCTACGACCGGCTCCGGAATCGGGGCGCCTGCTTCGGCGCCAAGATGGGCTGGGAGCGCGCCAACTGGTTCGCGCCGGCGGGCGTGAGACCCGAGACCGCGTATACCTTCGGCCGGCAGAACTGGTTCCCGTATGTCGCCGCCGAGCACCGGGCGGCGCGCGAGGCGGTGGCCGTCTTCGACCAGACCTCGTTCTCCAAGTTCCTGCTCCAGGGCCCCGACGCCGAGGCGGCGCTGCAGCGCCTCTGCGCCAACGACGTGGCCGTCGAGCCGGGCCGCATCGTCTACACCGGCATGCTCAACGACCGGGGCGGCTTCGAGAGCGATCTGACCGTGACCCGCCTCGACGCCGGGACCTACCTCATCGTCACGGGCTCGGCTCAGACGACGCGCGACGCCCACTGGATCAGGCGGAACCTGCCCGACGGCTGCCGCGCCGCGCTCACCGACGTCACCGGCGCATGGGCCGTGCTCGGCGTCATGGGGCCGCGGGCGCGGACCCTTCTCCGGCGCCTCACCGACGCCGACCTGGGCAACGAGGCCTTTCCGTTCGCGACCAGCCAGGAGATTCATCTGGGTCACGCCCTGGTCCGCGCCTCGCGCATCACCTACGTGGGTGAGTTGGGCTGGGAGCTCTACGTGCCGATGGAGCTGGCCGCCGGGGTGTACGACGCGCTCTGGGAGGCGGGAGGAGACCTCGGACTGAGGGACGCGGGCTACTACGCGATCGATTCGTTGAGGATGGAGAAGGCCTACCGCGCGTGGGGGCGGGAATTGACCACGGAAGACACCCCGCTCGAGGCGGGGCTCTCCTTCGCCGTCCGCTGGGACAAGCCCGTGGCCTTCATCGGCCGCGATGCCTTGCTGTCCCAGCGCGGGAAGCCGCTGACCAAGCGGTTGGTGAGCTTTGTGCTGGACGACCCGGCCGCGCTGCCGCTGGGAGACGAGCCCATCTGGTGCGACGGCCGCATCGTAGGCTCGGTCACCTCCGCCGCCTTCGGCCACACGTTGGGCCGCGCGGCGGCCATGGGCTGGGTCCGGCGTCCCGAGGGCGTGGACGCGGCCTTCGTCGCCGGCGCGGCGTTCGAGATCGAGATCGCGGGCGACCGCTTCAGCGCCCCGGGCAGCCTCCGGGCGCCCTACGACCCGGACGCCCTGCGGGTGAAGAGCGAGCGCGGCGCCGCCGGAAAGGACGGATCCACATGACCGACACGCGCAAGGACCCCTGGCTGCTCACGCCGGGGCCGCTGACAACCTCGCTGACGACCAAGCAGGCGATGCTCCACGACTGGGGCTCGCGGGACGCCGAGTTCATCCGGATCAACTCTCGGGTCCGCGAACGGCTGTTGGATCTGGCGGGTGGGCGAGGCACCCACGTCTGCGTGCCGCTCCAGGGCAGCGGCACCTTCATCGTCGAGGCGATGATCGGGACCCTGGTTCCGCCGGCAGGCCGGCTGCTGGTCCTCGTCAACGGCGCCTACGGCAAGCGGATGGTGCGGATGTGCGAGTACTACCGCCGCGCCTGCGTGTCGCTGGAGGTGCCCGAGGACCGGGCCGTCGATCCGGCGGCGCTCGACGCCGCGTTGGCGCGCGACGCGGCCATCACCCACGTGGCGGTGGTCCACTGCGAGACCACCTCGGGCGTGCTGAATCCAATCGAAGAGGTCGCGGCCGTCACGGCCCGGCGCGGGCGGCGGCTTCTGATCGACGCCATGAGCGCGTTCGGCGCCATTCCCCTCGACGTCGCTCAGATACCCTGCGACGCCGTGGCGGCCTCGGCCAACAAGTGCCTGGAGGGCGTGCCGGGGATCGGCTTCGCCCTCGTGCGCCAGGCCGCGCTCGAGGCCGCCAAGGGCAACGCGCCCTCGCTGAGCCTGGATCTCCACGACCAGTGGATGGCCATGGAGAAGACCGGGCAGTGGCGCTTCACGCCGCCGGTCCACGTGATCGCGGCGCTGGACCAGGCGCTGAGCGAGCACTGCGCCGAGGGGGGCGTCGCGGGCAGGGGAGGCCGCTACGCGAAGAACTGCCGCATCCTGGTGGAGGGCCTCCGAGCCATGGGCTTCGAGACCCTGCTGCCCGACGCGCTGCAAGCGCCCATCATCGTCACCGTCCACATGCCCGCCGACCCCAGGTTCCACTTCGAGACGTTCTACGAGCGGCTCGGGCAGCGCGGCTTCGTGATCTATCCCGGCAAGCTCACCGTGGCCGACAGCTTTCGCATCGGCTGCATCGGCCGGCTCGGCGAGGCCGAGATGCGCGGGGCGCTCGGCGCCATTCGCGACGTCCTCGCCGAGATGGGCGTGACCGAGCGCGGACCGGCCCGGGCCGGCGCGGCCGCCAATCGCTAACCGACTCTCCAACGCGCGGAAGGAGCACCCGATGGCATTCACGTATCAGCGGCGGTACCGAGGGAAGATCCAGGCCGTGCTCCTCGATTGGGCCGGCACCACGATGGACTACGGCTGCATGGCGCCGGCCGTGGTGTTCGTCGAGGTCTTCAAGCGCCAGCTGGTGCCCATCACGATGGGCGAGGCCCGGGCGCCCATGGGCGCCCACAAGCGCGTCCACATCGAGAAGATCAGCCAGCTAGACTCCGTGCGCCGGCGCTGGGAGGAGGTGCACGGCCGCGTGCCGACCGACGCGGACGTGGACCGGATGTTCGCCGAGTTCGTGCCGCTCCAGCTCGCCTGCCTGTCGGACTACTCCGACCTGATCCCCGGCACGCTCGAGGCGGTGGCGGCCATGCGCAAGCGCGGCATCAAGATCGGCTCCACCACCGGCTACCTCACCGAGATGATGGCGATCAACCGCAGGGACGCGGCCCGGCAGGGCTATGAGCCCGACTCCACCGTCTGCGCGAGCGACGTGCCGGCGGGCCGGCCGTATCCCTTCATGTGCCTGCAGAACGTCATCAACCTGCAAGTCTCGCCGCTGGAAGCCTGCGTGAAGATCGACGACACCATCCCGGGCGTCGAGGAAGGGCTCAATGCGGGGATGTGGACCATCGGGCTCGCCATGAGCGGCAACGAGATCGGCCTGCCGCTCAAGGAGGTCCAGGCGCTGGACCCCGAGGAGCGCGAGCGTCGGCGCCAGCACGCCTACACCCGCATGTACCAGGGCGGCGCCCACTACGTGGTGGACAGCATCGCCGACATCCTGCCGTGCCTTGACGACATCCAGGAGCGCCTCGCCCGCGGCGACCGCCCCTAGACCCCCCGTCCATCGGCCGGGCGCCCTGTGGTAGACTCCCGGCCGATGGACGTCCTGCTCGACGTCAGGGACCTCCAAACCCACTTCTTTACCGGCGGCGGCGTCGTCCGCGCCGTGGACGGCGTCTCGTGGGACGTGCGCGCCGGCGAGACGGTGGCGCTGGTCGGCGAGTCGGGCTGCGGCAAGTCGGTCAGCGCGCTCTCCATCATGCGGCTGGTTGCCGCGCCGGCGGGCCGCATCCTCGGCGGCCGGATCCTCTTCAAGGGGCGCGACCTGCTGGCGCTCTCCGAGGAGGAGATGCGGAAGATCCGGGGCGGGGAGATGGGCATGATCTTCCAGGAGCCCATGACGTCGCTCAATCCGGTGCTGAGCATCGGCCGCCAGCTCACCGAGCCGGTGGAGATCCACCTGGGCATGACCCCGACGCAGTCGCGCGCGCGGGCCATCGAGCTGCTCGCGCTCGTCGGCATTGCCGATCCCGAGCGCCGGCTCGCCCAGTATCCGCACCAGTTCAGCGGCGGGATGCGGCAGCGCATGATGATCGCCATGGCCCTGTCGTGCAATCCGGCGCTGATCCTGGCCGACGAGCCCACCACGGCGCTGGACGTGACCATCCAGGCCCAGATCCTCGAGCTGATGAAGGGGCTCTCGCGGCGGTTCGGTGTCGCCATGCTGATCATTACCCACAACCTGGGCGTCGTGGCGCGCTACGCCGACCGCGTCAACGTCATGTACGCGGGCAAGATCGTCGAGCGCGGCACGGCCCGGGAGATTTACGCGCGCCCCCGGCATCCCTACACGCTGGGGCTGCTCCGATCGGTGCCGCGGCTCGACGAGCCGCGGCGGGCGAAGCTCGTGCCCATTCCCGGCCAGCCGCCCGACCTGAGCCGGCTCGGCGCGGGCTGTTCCTTCGCGCCCCGCTGCGCCTACGTCGTGGAGCGCTGCCGCGGCGAGGTGCCGCCGCTCGAGAGCGTGGGGCCCGAGCACGTGGCCGCCTGCTGGGTCGCTCGCGAGCTGGACCGGGCGGGCGCCGCATGACCACGCACGATCCAGACCTCATTCTGGAAGTCCGGAATCTCGTCAAGCACTTCCAGATGGGAGGGGGCGGGCTGCTGGGCCGCGCGCCGCTGATCGTCAAGGCGGTGGACGGCGTGAGCTTCTCGATCCGCCGGGGCGAGACCCTTGGGCTGGTGGGCGAGTCGGGCTGCGGCAAGACCACCACGGGGCGCTGCATTCTCCAGCTCGAGCGCCCCACCAGCGGGCAGGTGATCTTCGAGGGGCGGGACCTCACCACGCTCTCCGAGGCTGAGCTGCGGTCGGTCCGCCGCCGGATGCAGGTGATCTTCCAGGACCCGTACAGCTCGCTGAACCCGCGGATGACGGTGGGCCAGATGATCGCCGAGCCGCTGGCGGTGCACGGCATCGTGCCGGACCCCGCCGCGCGCCCGGCCCGGGTCAAGGAGGTGCTGGGCCACGCGGGGCTCCTGCCCGGGATGGCGCGCCGCTACCCGCACGAGCTCTCCGGAGGCCAGCGTCAGCGGGTCGGCATCGCGCGAGCGCTGGCCATGGAGCCCAGCCTCATCGTCTGCGACGAGCCGGTCTCGGCGCTGGACGTGTCCATCCAGGCCCAGATCATCAACCTGCTCGAAGAGCTGCAGGCCGAGTTCGGGCTGACCTACCTCTTCGTGGCCCACGATCTCTCGGTGGTGCGGCACATCTCCGACCGTGTGGCGGTCATGTACCTGGGCAAGATCGCCGAGATCACCGATCGCAAGTCGCTCTACGAGAATCCGCAGCACCCGTACACCAAGGCGCTCCTGTCGGCGGTGCCCATCCCGGATCCCTCGGTGGAGGCCGGGCGGGAGCACGTGGTGCTGGGCGGGGAGGTGCCGAGCGCGGTCAACCCGCCTTCGGGCTGCGTGTTCCACCCACGCTGCCCCATCGCCATCGATGAATGCCGGGTCACCGTCCCCGAGCTGAGGGAGATCAAGCCGGAGCACCGGGTTGCCTGCATCCGGGTCTAGGCCTGGTCCCTCACCGGCCTTGACAGGGCACTGGTCGGACCGCTAATGTACGAGCACCTCCAAGGAACCTATCACCCCACACAAGGGTTGAAGCCACAACCGGTCGAGCCGACACCTTCAAAGGAGAAGCGGCCTATGGGTCTCCGCGGACTACGGATTTTTGCCCTCTTGGCAGCCTTGACGGTCTTCGCGGGTTTTGGGTCGGTCGATCCCGCCGCGGCACAGGACAAGCCCAGACTGGGCGGCGAGCTGGTCTTCGTCGTGCCGTCCGAGCCGCCGTCCTACGACGCCCACGCGGAGGAGACCTTCGGCGTCATCCATCCGATGGCGCCTCATTACAACACCCTGGTCCGGGTGGACCCATTCGACAAGACCGGGACCAAGCCCGTCCCCGACCTGGCCGAGTCGTGGATCATTTCGAAGGACGGCATGACCTACACCTTCAAGCTCCACCGGGGGGTGAAGTTCCACGACGGCAGCGAGATGACGTCAAAGGACGTCAAGGCCTCCTACGACAAGATCATCTTCCCCCCGGCCGGCGTGAAGTCGCTCCGCAAGGAGGCCTACCGGGTGGTCGAGGTGGTCGAGGCGCCGGACCCCTACACGGTCCGCTTCAGGCTGAAGTGGCCGGAGTCCTCCCTCCTCCTCAACCTGGCCTCGCCCTGGAACTGGATCTACAAGGCCGACATCCTCGCCAAGGACATGCACTGGTACGAGAAGAACGTCATGGGCACGGGCGCCTTCACCTTCGTGGAGCACGTGAAGGGATCGCATTGGGTCGGCAAGAAGAACCCGAACTACTGGGACAAGGGCAAGCCCTATCTTGACGGCTACCGCGCCATCTTCATCAGCTCGTCCTCTGCCCAGGTGGCCGCCATTCGCGGTGAGCGGGCCTTTATCCAATTCCGCGGTTTCAGCCCTCCCGAGCGGGACAGCCTCGTGCAGGCGCTCGGACCGAAGATCACGGTGCAGGAGAGCCCCTGGGACTGCCTGAACTTCGTCTCCATGCATCACGAGAAGAAGCCGTTCAACGACAAGCGGGTGCGCCGCGCCCTGTCGCTGGCGCTCGACCGGTACGAGGGCTCGAAGAGCCTCTCCAAGATCACCCTCGTGCGGGACGTCGGCGGCGTCCAGGTGCCGGGCACGCCGTATGCGACCCCGCCGGCCGAGCTCGAGAAGCTGGCAGGCTACGGGCACGATATCAACGCCGCTCGGGCCGAGGCCCGCAAGCTCCTCAAGGAGGCGGGCGCCGAGGGGCTGTCGTTCACCTTCAAGAACCGCGGGATCCCGCACCCCTACGAGCCCGTGGGCATCTGGCTGATCGATCAGTGGAGGCAGATCGGGGTCACGGTCAAGCAGGAGTTCATCGAGGCCTCGGCGTACCACCCGATGCTCAAGCGGGGCGATTTCGAGGTGGCGATGGACTTCCAGTGCGGCTTCATCGTCGAGCCAGACCTTGATCTCGCCCGCTTCGTGACCAACTCCGACGCCAATTACGGCAAGCACACCGACAAGATGATCGACGATCTGTACCAGAAGCAGTCCCGGGCGACGGATCCCGAGGAGCGCAAGAAGTACCTCCGGGCGTTCGAGAAGCGGATCCTGGACGAGGAAGCCCATGTGATCTACACGATCCAGTGGCACCGGATCATCCCGCACAACTCGAAGGTCAAGGGGTGGACGATCACGCCCAGCCACTACCTGAACAACCAGCTCGACACGGTCTGGCTCGCTGAGTAGCGAAACCACTCCTCATCCCCTCTCCCCTCCGGGGAGAGGGCGGGGTGAGGGGGCCGCCCATGCAGAAGTACCTGCTGAAGCGCTTCTTCCTGATGTTCCCCACCTTGCTCGGGGTGGCAGTGGTGACCTTCTTCCTCATCCGCGTGATCCCCGGCGACGTGGTCGAGCTGAGGCTCGCGGGCGACCGCGGATCGGTCTCCGAGGAGCTGCTGAAGAGCGAGCGGGCCAAGTTCGGGCTGGATCAGCCGATCTGGCGGCAGTTCATCACGTGGACGGCGGGCGCCGCGCGCTTGGACTTCGGCACCTCCATGTGGACCGGCTCGCCCATCTGGCAGGAGATCCGGCTCCGCTTCGCGCTCTCGTTCCAGGTGGCCCTCATGGCCACGATCGTGGCGGTCGTGCTCGCCATCCCGCTCGGGGTGCTTGCCGCCCTCAAACAGGACAGCTGGGTGGACTATGCCGTGCGCATCTTCTCCATCGCGGGGCTCGCCACGCCTTCCTTCTGGCTGGGCATCGTGTTCATCCTGGCGCTGCTCATCATCTTCAGGTGGGTGCCGCCCATGGTGTACACGCCCTTCTGGGTGAACCCCTGGCAGAACCTGGTCCAGCTCATCTGGCCGGCGCTGGCGGTTGGGTACCGGTACTCCGCCGTCGCCACGCGCATGACCCGCTCGGCCATGCTCGAGGTCCTGCGCGAGGACTACATCCGTACCGCGCGCGCGAAGGGTCTCGCGCAGAAGCTCGTCCTCACGCGCCACGCGCTCAAGAACGCGATGCTGCCGGTGTTGACCGTCATCGCCATCGAGTTCGCCTTCCTGATCGGAGGGCTGGTGGTCACCGAGCAGGTGTTCAATTTGAACGGCGTGGGGCTGCTTTTCGTTCAGGCCGTGGCCCATCGGGACTACACGCTGATCCAGGCGCTGGTGATGCTCGTCGCCGGGATCTTCATTCTCATGAACTTCCTGATGGACATCATGTACGCGTGGCTCGACCCGCGGATCCGCTACCGGTAGCCGATGGCCCTCGCACCGCCGATCGATACCGCTGCCGACCTATCCGCCACGCAAGCCGGGTGGTGGGCTGCGGTGCGGGACTTCACCCGCCGTCGCACGCTCGGGGCGGTGGGAGCGGCGGTGGTCGTGCTGATGCTGCTCATCGCCGTGAGCGCCGCGCTCATCGCGCCGTACGACCCCGTGACGGTGGACTTCGGCGCCATGCTGGCTCGGCCGGACGCCAAGCACTGGCTGGGCACCGACGCCTTCGGGCGGGACGTGCTCTCGCGCCTCATCTTCGGCTCTCAAACGGCGCTGCTGGTCGGCTTCGGCGCGGCCGTGATGGGCGCGGTGCTGGGCACGATCCTCGGCGTGGGGAGCGCCTACTTCGGCGGCAAGGTGGACCTCTATCTCCAGCGCCTGATGGACGTGTTCCTCTCGTTCCCGCTGATCATCCTGGCCCTGGCCCTGGTCGCGATCCTCGGCAACAGCATTCCAAACCTCATCGTGGCCATCACGGTGCCCATGATTCCCCGCTGCGCCCTCGTCATCCGGTCCTCGGCGCTCGCCATCCGTGAGATGCCCTATGTGGACGCGGCGCGGGCGGCCGGCTTCGGACACACGCGCATCATCCTCCGCCACATGCTCCCCAACGTGGTGGCGCCGTTCCTCATCATGATCACCGCGTTCCTGGGGCAGGCCATCCTGGCGGAAGCGTCGCTGTCGTTCCTCGGCCTGGGCGTCCAGGAGCCCACCGCGGCCTGGGGGCTCATGCTCCGCGGCGCCGCCGTGGACTTTGCCGAGACGGCGCCCTGGATGGCGATCTTCCCCGGCCTGGCCATCAGCCTGGCGGTGTTCGCCTTTAACCTCTTCGGCGACTCGCTGCGCGACGCCCTGGATCCGAAGCTCCGCACGCTGTAAGAGGGCAGCCCGCCCGGCGGCTTGACAGGTCGGGGACATGTTGGTAAAAGTTAGGGGGCTTGAGGGGCTGCCGCGCGAGGCCCACGAAGGAAGATATCCCGGGTGACCGGTTAACAGGGAGGCCGGAATGGCGTATATCATCGCGGAACCCTGCATCAACGTGAAGGACAAGGCCTGCGTCGAAGTCTGCCCCGTGGACTGTATCTACGAGGGCGAGACGATGCTCTACATCCACCCGGATGAGTGCATCGACTGCGGCGCCTGCGAGCCGGTCTGCCCCGTCAAGGCGATCTTCGCCGAGGATGAGACGCCCGCGAACTGGAAGAACTTCATCGAGCTGAACAAGCAGTTCTTCAAGGACAACCCGGGAGTCAAGCCGGCCACCAAGGCCTAGACCTTCCGCCGACGTTCGCGTTGCCGCGGGGACCCGCGTTCAGGTCCCCGTTTTTTTGTCCCTTGCCCTCCGCGCAGGGCAGGGTCCGGCCACCGGTGCCCTGCCGGCCGTGCAGCCCGGGCCGCCACCGCCTCCTATCCCGTTGAATTGCCGCGCCCCGCCGCGTGGCATCGGGCTTGCCTCTCTTCTCGGCCATGGCAGCGCTCATCGTCCTTCCCGATCCCCAGCCCAGGCCGCCCGCCGGCTTTCACGGCGCCGTCTCGGAGTTCAAGCGGCGGCTGATCGAGGCCACCCTGAGCCAGTCGGGGGGCAACCGCACGCGCGCGGCGCGCGCGCTGGGGCTCCAGCGCACCTACCTGTTGCGGCTGATCCGCGAGTTCCAGGTTCGCATCCCGCCCGGCGCCAGCCCGTCGCGTGGATCCGCGCCGGAGGCGCCGCCGCTGCCGCCTCAAACACGTTGACACCCGCGCGCCCCCGGTTTGAAATGGGGGTGTGAACGACGTCTGGATCTCCGGCGCGGGCATGACCCGCTTCGGCAGGCGGGACGAAAGCCTCCCCGACCTCATGGCCGAAGCCGCGCTCGCGGCGCTCGGCGATGCCGCCATCGAACGCCCCGACGCGATCGTGGTGGCGGTCATGAACCCCGAGGAGTTCACCGGCGAGGGCAACTACGGCTCGCTGATCAACACCCGCCTGGGGCTCTCCACCGTGCCGGCCATGCGCGTGGAGACCGCCACCTCGTCGGGCGTCGCCGCGGTGTACGCCGGCTTCGCCGCTATCGCCGCCGGCATCCACCGCTCGGTCCTGGTGGTGGGCGGCGAGAAGATGACCCACCTCCCCACGCCGCGGGTGTCCGAGATCATCAGCCGCTCCATCGATCCGCACGAGAAGCGGTACGGTACGACCATGCCGGCCCTGGCCGGCCTCATCACCCGCGCCGCCATGCACCGCCGTGGGCTCACGCTCAAGGAAATCTCCCAGGTGGCCGTCAAGAACCACGCCCACGGCGCGCGCAATCCCTACGCCCACTTCCAGGAGCGGATCACGCTGGGGGCCGTGATGGAGAGCCGCATGGTGGCCGATCCGCTCCGGCTCTACCACTGCTGCCCGATCTCGGACGGCGCGGCCGCCCTCGTCCTCACGGCGGAGCGGGGAGCGGTGCGGATCGCCGGAATCGGGCAGGGGACCGACTCCATCGCGGTGCGCTACCGGGCGGACCTGACCTCGTTCAAGGCTACCTACGAAGCGGCCCAGGCCGCCTACGCCATGGCCGGCTTCGGGCCCGAGCGGATCGAGGTGGCCGAGCTGCACGACGCCTTCGCGCCCTTCGAGTTGATCTCGCTCGAGGACACGGGGCTGATTCCCCAAGGCAAGGCCGGCCGCGCCACGCTGGACGGCGAGACGGCCATCGGCGGCCGGCTGCCGGTGAACCCCTCGGGGGGGCTCAAGGCGCGCGGCCACCCGCTGGCCGCGACCGGGATCGCCCAGCTTGTCGAGCTGTGCTGGCAGCTCACCGGGCGCGCCGCGGGCCGCCAGGTTGAGGCGCGTGTCGCGCTCGCGCATTCGATCGGCGGGCTCGCCACCAACAACTTTGTGACCGTGCTGGAGGCGGAGCGGTGATCGAGGAAGGCCTGCCCGCCTCCCGCTGCCCGCGCTGCCGGCGGCTCGTCGTACCGCCGGCCCAGCTCTGCCCCGACCACCCGGTGGCCATGGAGTTCGCCTCGGTGCCCTCCGTCGGCGAGGTGGTCTCCTTCACCACCCTGCACTCGCCGCCCGAGGGCTTCAAGGCCCCGCTCCACATCGCGCTGGTCGAGCTGGACGGCGGCGCGCGCCTCTTCTGCCACGGGGAGGAAACTCGCGGCGTCAAGATCGGCTCACGCGTGGCGGTCGAGGCGGTGGACTCGGTCTTCTACTTCTCGCACATGGGCTTCGTGGACCGCGCGCGCCTCTTCTGGCGGCGGACGGGCGCGCGCGGCGAAAAGGTGGCCTCCATCGGCAAGAGCCTCGTGAAGGGCTTCTGGAAAGGACGGTCTCGTGAGGACGACTAGGTCGAGGCCCAAACCCAAGCCGCGTGCGCGGGTGGCGCGTGCGGCCCGGCCGCCGCTCCACGGCGTGCGCGTCATCGACCTCACCCGGGTCCTGGCGGGGCCCTTCTGCTCCATGTCCCTCGGCGACATGGGCGCCGAGGTGATCAAGGTCGAGGAGCCGGGCAAGGGCGACGACACGCGCGGCTGGCCGCCCTTCGTGAGTGGTGAGGCGACCTACTTTCTCTCGGTGAACCGGAACAAGAAGAGCCTCACGCTCAACATGAAGGCCCCCGAGGGGCAGGCGATCCTCCGCCAGCTCATCGCGCGCTCGGACGTGGTGCTGGAGAACTTCAGGCCCGGCACCATGGAGCGGCTCGGCTTCGGCTACGCGGGCCTGCGCAAGCTCAACCCGCGGCTCGTCTACTGCTCCATCTCCGGCTTCGGCGAGAGCGGCCCCGAGTCGAGCCGCCCGGGCTACGACCTCATCGTCCAGGGAGAGTCGGGCATCATGGACCTGACCGGGTTTTCGGACGGCCCGCCCGTCAAGGTCGGCAACTCCATCGCCGACCTGGTCGCCGGCTTATCCGCGGCCCAGGGCGTGACGCTGGCGCTCCTAGCGCGCGAGCGCACGGGCCGGGGCCAGAAGGTCGAGATCGGGATGCTGGACGTGATGGCCTCGCTGCTCACGTACCAGGCGGGCCTTTACTGGAACGCGGGCGGCCGGCCTACCCGGCGCGGCAACGCGCACCCGTCCATCGTGCCGTACGAAGTCTTCCAGGCCAAAGACGCCTACCTCACGCTCGGCGTCGCCAACAATTCCCTCTGGGAGCGCTGCTGCAAGGTGGTGGGCCGGGAAGACCTGGCCCGCGACCCGCGCTTCGACAGCGAGGCCAAGCGTGTGGCGAACCGCGACGCATTGATCCCGCTGCTCAACTCGATCCTGGGCGCACGCCCCGCCGACGAATGGCTCACGCGCCTGGACGAAGCCGGGGTACCGGCGGGCCGGATCAAGAGCGTGGCCGAGGTCTGCGAGAGCGCCCATCTGAAGGCCCGCGGCATGGCGGTCTCGCTCAGGCATCCCAAGGCCGGCCCGATCACCGTGATGGGCGTGCCGATCCGGCTCTGGGCCACGCCGGGCACCGCCAGCGTCCCGCCGCCCCTCCTCGGCCAGCACACCGACGAGATCCTCACGCGCCTGCTGCGCATCCCAAAGTCCAAGGTCGAGAAGCTGAGGACGGCAGGTGTAGTGTAGGGAGGGAGTACGCGGGATGCGGCGATCAATCAGGCTCCTGGTCGCCATTGACTGGGTCATTTTTGTGGTGGATGTACTCATCGCCACGCCGTTCCTGCTCTTCGGCATAGTGGGGATGTGGACGGGCTTCTCCTTCTCCTTCCGGGTCTTTGTTATTGGTGCGATGGCAGCGGGTTCCGCTGTCGTAGTGGCAATGGCGAAACGGGAGACGCGGCTCGTGGGTCCCAACTGGAGATGGTGGCAGATCTGGGCCTTGGGTTTCGGTCTTGCGAAGTATCCACTGCTCGTAGCGATACTCGGCGCCGGTCCCGGCCCTCATAAGTAGCTGGTCCACCAAACTTGACACGACTGGCCCCCTGGCGGGATGATAGGCATCCTATGTCGCGTCAGATCAAGCTTTACGATACGACGCTGCGGGACGGCACCCAGGGGGAGGGCGTGGCCTTCTCCATGGAGGACAAGGTGCGCATCGCGCACCGTCTGGACGCCCTCGGCATCCACTACATCGAGGGCGGCTGGCCGG
>JBGPZD010000149.1:0-3771 GCA_041493605.1 Methylomirabilia bacterium | reverse complement strand
TTGAAATGCGTCGTGGCCTGGACGACGGCTTTGGCGCGGGCCGACGGATCCGACGACTTGAAGATGCCCGAGCCCACGAACACGGCCTCGGCGCCGAGCTGCATCATCAGCGCGGCGTCGGCCGGCGTGGCGATGCCGCCCGCCGAAAAGTTGGGCACGGGCAGCTTGCCGTGCGCCGCGACCCAGCGGAGCAGCTCGTAGGGCGCGCCGAGGGTCTTCGCCTCGCTCATCAGCTCCTCGGGCGCGAGCGTGGTGAGCCGCTTGATGCCCGAGATCACCGCGCGCATGTGGCGCACGGCCTCGACGATGTTGCCAGAGCCCGCCTCGCCCTTGGTGCGGATCATCGCCGCGCCCTCGCCGATTCGCCGCAGCGCCTCGCCCAGATCGCGGCAGCCGCAGACGAACGGCACCTTGAAGGCGAACTTGTCCACGTGGAAGTGCTCGTCGGCCGGCGTCAGTACTTCGGACTCGTCGATGAAGTCCACGCCGAGGGCCTCCAGGATCTGGGCCTCGACGAAGTGGCCGATGCGGCACTTGGCCATGACGGGGATGGACACCGCCTGCTGGATCTCCTTGATCTTCTTCACGGGGGACATGCGCGCCACTCCGCCTTCCTTGCGGATGTCGGCCGGCACGCGCTCGAGCGCCATCACCGCCGTCGCGCCGGCATCCTCGGCGATCTTGGCCTGATCGGCGTTCGTGACATCCATGATGACGCCGCCCTTGAGCATCTCGGCGAGCCCGACCTTCAACCGTAGCGTTCCGATCTCCATATCGCTGTCTCCTTTGCGTGAGTGCGTGCTATTCGAGGGCGTGCTTCAAATCCGCCGTCAGGTCCTCGGCGCCTTCCAGCCCGACCGAGACGCGCACCAGGCCGGGCCCGATGCCCATCGCCGCCTTCTCCTCCTCCGACACGCGGCGGTGGGACGTGCGGGCCGGGTAGGTCCAGGTCGTCGCCACGTCGCCGAAGCTCGGCGCGAACTCGAGCAGGCGCGTCCGGCCCATGAACCGCTCCACGGCCGGGGCGCCGCCCCGCAGGTCGAAGGAGAAGATGGCCCCCTGCCACCGCGGCATGAGCCGCTTGGCCAGCGCGTGCTGCGGGTGCGAGGCCAGCCCCGGGTAGTACACGCTCGTCACCGCGGGATGCTGCTCGACGAACCGCGCCAGGTCCAGCGCCGTTTCGCACTGGCGCTCGAGGCGAACCGCGAGCGTCCGCGCGCCGCGCGTGGCCAGCCACGCGTCGAACGGTCCCAGGTTCGTGCCGGCCCGGATCGTGGCGTTGCGGACGCGTCCCATGGCCTCCACGCGACCCAGCACGAGCCCGCCCGTGACGTCGCCGTGTCCAGAGATGAACTTGGTCAGGCTGTGCAGCACCACGGTCGCCCCGTGCTCGAAGGGGCGGAAGACGGCCGGAGAGGCCAGGGAGGAATCCACGATCAGCTCGACGCCGCGCTTCGCGAGCTCCGGGGCGATGGCCGGCAGGTCCACGAGCCTCAGCAGCGGATTCGACAGCGCCTCCACGAAGACCGCCTTCGTGTTCGGCCGGAGCGCGCCCACGATGCGCGCGGGATCCGTAGCGTCCACGAAATCGGTCGTCACGCCCAGCCGCCGGCCCTCGTCGCCGAGGAAGGCCGCCGTCGAGCCGTAGAGGTCGCGCGCTGCGACCAGATGGTCGCCGGCCTCGAAGAAACCGAACAGCAGCGCCGTCGTCGCTCCCATGCCGGAGGCACAGGCGACGGCGGCCTCGGCGCCCTCGAGCGCGGCCACCAGGTCCTCGAGCATGGTGTGGTTGGCGGTTCCGTAGCGGCCGTAGACGAAGCCGGCGGTCTTGTGCTCCCACACCGACTCCACCGTGTCCATGTCCTCGAAGACATAGACGTTGGTCTGGTAGATGGGCGGGGTGAGCGGGCGGCTGGCCGACGGCACGTCGCGGCCACCGCGGGCGGCGCGGGTCTCGAAGTTCACGGGGCTCCTCCTCTCCCCTACACCAGGGGCACCGCGGGCTGGGTGGCGCGCTCCGCCCGCTCGGGCTGGCGCTGGACCGATCGGATCAGCTCGCCGAGCCGCTTCGCCCCCTCGTCGATCTGGCCCGCCGTCAGCGCGGAGAACGACAGCCGCATCGTCCGCTCCCCGCCCCCGTCGGCAAAGAAGGCATTGCCCGGCGTGAACGCCACGCCGCGCTCCAATGCCCGCGGCAGCAGGGTCGCGGCGTCCATCCCTTCCGGCAGGGTCAGGAGGAGCGAGAAGCCCCCTTCGCTCTCGGTCCACGTCACCCCCTCCGGCATTCGGCGGGACAGCGCGGCCAGGAGCGCGTTTCGCCGCCGCCCGTACTCGCCCAGGATCTTGACCTGGTGGCGGTCGAGCAGGCGCTGGCGGCAGAACTGGAAGACGGCCGCCTGGATGAGCGGGCTCGTGTGGATGTCGGACAGGTCCTTCGCCATCTCGAGCCGCTCGAGCAGCTCCGGCGCCGCCACGATCCAGCCGAGCCGGAGCCCCGGGAACAGGATCTTGGAGAACGTGCCGATGTAGATCACCGAGCCGGAGCGGTCGAGCGCCTTGAGCGGCGCCGGCGGCCGCGCGCCGTAGAAGAGCGTGCCGTCGAAGCCGTCCTCGACGATCGGCAGCCGGTGGCGCTCCGCCACCTCGAGCAGGCGCTGGCGCGCGGCGGCCGTCATGTGCAGGCCCGTGGGGTTGTGGGCGCTCGGCTGGCAGTAGAGCAGCTTCGGCGACTGCCGCTCGAGGAGCCGCTCGAGGTATTCCAGGTTGAGCCCGCCCGGCGCCATCGGCACCGGCAGCAGCTGGGCGCCGAAGGCGCGGAAGACCTGCATGGCCCGCGGGTAGGACGGCTGCTCGATGGCCACGAAGTCGCCGGGGTCGAGCAGGGTGCGGGCGACCAGGTCGAACCCCTGCTGGGAGCCGTTGACGATGAGAATCTCTTCAGGCCGCGCTTCGAGGCCGAAGCGGAGCAGGTAGCCCGCCAGGTACTCACGCAACGGCGGGTAGCCGCGCGCCGGGTAGTACTGGAGCAGCTCCCGCCCTTCTTCCCGGATCACCCGGTTGAGCACGCGGCGGAAGGCGTCCGTCGGGAAGAGGCCGCTGTCCGGCATCCCACCGGCGAAGGAGACCAGCCCGCGCGCAGGGCGCGGGACCTGGCTGTAGCCCTGGCGGCGGCGCGCGTCGGCGGCCGTGGCCTGGGCGTTCTTGGACAGCAGTCCCGACCAATCGAACCGCGGCGCGGCGGGCCGTGGCCCCTCGGGCGCGGCGGGCAATCGGTCGGCCACGAAGGTCCCCTGCCCCACATGGGCCCGCGCCCAGCCGCCCACCACCAGCTCGTCATAGGCGAGGGCCACCGTCGTGCGGTTGACGCCCAGCTCCTTGGCCAGCTCGCGCGTGGCCGGAAGCTTCACGCCTGGGGCGAGCAGGCCCTGGCTCATCAGCCGCTCCAGGTAGAGCTGGATCTGGCGGGCCAGCGGCAGCTTGCCGGCGCGCCCTGCGGCGCGGTCGAGCGGGATCCTCACGGCTTCCTCATATGGGCCATTTTCTTCACAGTCTACTCGATGTAAAGAGCCAATTGGATGATTTCTAACCCATCCAATACCCCGTCGCCGCCGGCGCGTGTTATGATGGCGAGCCGCCGCCGAGCCCCTTGGCACGGCGGGCGGGGAGACGGGGATGGCCTACGAGCTGGTGATCAAAGGCGGACTGGTGGTCGACGGCAGCGGGGCCCCGCCCCGCGAGGCCGACGTGGCCGTGTCCGTTCACCGCATCGTC
>JBGPZD010000081.1:0-10413 GCA_041493605.1 Methylomirabilia bacterium | reverse complement strand
GAGCCCCGGCTCTCCCAGCGCGCGGGCGGGCTCTCCGGGCCCGCGATCTTCGCCGCGACGCTCGAAAACGTGCGGCGGCTGCGCCAGCGCTTCGACAATCGGCTCGAAATCATCGCCACGGGCGGCATCGACAGCCCCGACAAGGCCCTCCAGGCCCTCTCGGCAGGCGCCAGGGCGTGCTCCTATTTCACCGGATTCATCACCCGGGGCCCCATCCTGGCGCGCCTCATCCTCGATGCCCTTACTGAAGGCCCGAAATAACCCACAAGTTATCCACTTATCCACAGCCGTCCACAGCGACCGAAATCGGACGCTCTGACGCGGTTTCGCGGGCAGGACGCGAAAAAGCGACGTTCCCGCCGTCCACCGCTTGAAGGCCATCGAAGTTGTCCAGCATTCACGCAGGTGCGCCGAGGCGCGCGCGCTGAAGAGCGCATCTGACGCGGCGAAACTCAGCCTTGACATGACTCGCACCGCTCCATAAGGTGAACGTGCGAACACGCTCATGCATGATTTCTCCGGACGCTCACGCCGCGTGGTGACCATTTCTACGAGGGGAAACTAGGTATGGAGGCCAGCCGAAAGCCACTGTCGAAGATCGAAGGCAGAAAGCGGATGCGCCTCAGCGGACTCACCGTGGCGTGGCGCGGCACCCCCAGCATGGACGACTGGGTGGCCTATATCGTCAACGGCACGAAGTCCAAGAAGCTGATCCTGGCCGACGATGCCTCCGAGCGGAAGGTCAAGAACCTCCTCAGCCGGATCCAGGGCCTGTCCAAGAAGGAAGTCGAGAAGCTAGCCAAGGGATAGGGGCTTGATGCTGGCCACGGCCGAGGGATCCTCGGCCCAGATGGCCGGATCGGCGTCGACGAAGAGCTCGAGGGTGTTGCCATCGGGATCCTCGAGATAGATTGATTGGCTCACCCGATGGTCCCGCATCCCCCGAATCGGCACGGAGTTGGCTTCGAGCACCGCCTTGGCCTCCCGGAGGGCGTCGAGGGTGTTGCCGATCTTCAACGCCACGTGGGCCAGTCCCACCGCCTGCTCCGGCGGGCTCGGGGCATCGGCGTCGACGGCCATCACCGCCAGGTCGTGGTGGTTCGCGCCCGCCGAGAAGAAAACCATGCGCCCCTGGAAGCGGGCGACCTCCTTGAGCCCGAGCACGCCCGTGTAGAACCGGGCCGACCGGTCCAGGTCCCGCACCTTGAGCACGACATGCCCCACGCCCTCGATCTTCATAAGGCACCCCTCTGGGCCAGGCTGACGAAGCGTTCCCTGCCGATAATCACGTGGTCGTGAATCCGCAGATCCAGCAGCCGTGAGCACTCGACCAGCTGGCGCGTGAGCCGGAGATCCTCGCGGCTCGGCGTCGGGTCCCCGCTCGGGTGGTTGTGCAGGAGGATGACGGAGGCCGCCGATTCCAGGATCGCCGGCTTGAAAACCTCCCGCGGGTGGACCAGGCTCGCCGAGAGCGTGCCCTCGGAGACCACCACATCCCGCAGCAGCCCGTTCTGGGCATCGAGCAGGGCCACCCGGAACACCTCCTTCTTGAGATCCTCCATCAGCGGCCCGTAGCGGGCGAAGACCTGCTCCGGGCTCGACAGGACCACGCGCGTCCCGCCGTTGCGCGAGCGCAGCCGCCGCGTGAGCTCGAAGGCCGCGGCCAGGCACACCGCCTTGACCCGGCCCACCCCGCGCACCGCGGCCAGCTCGGCCACGCCGCGCCCGGCGAGCCCCGGAAGCGAGCCGTACTGGGCGAGCAGGTCCCGGGCCACGTCCATGGCGCTCCGGCCGCGGACTCCGGTGCCCAGCAGGATGGCCAGCAGTTCCGCGTCGGCGAGCGCCTCAGCGCCCTTATGATACAGCCGCTCGCGCGGCCGGTCCTCCACCGGCCACTCCCGGATCTGCAGCGCCCCGTCCATGCCGTTCGGGTATCACGGGCACCGGGACCGGTCAACGTCCAGAGTCGGATACGGGGACCAGAAGGCTTCAGTCAAGCAGAGCGATGAACTGTTCGACCGTCAGGCCCGCATTCCGAATGAGGGCACGGAGGGTTCCGGGGCGCAGCTCGTTGTGCAGTGGCACGGAAAGTGTGTGAACGATACCCGACTTCTTGAGGATGACGTGGCTTCCGCGCTGGCGGTCGACGGTCCAGCCGGATCGCTCAAAGGCTCGCACGGCCCGAGCCCCGGAGACGGTCGGCAATGGCATCGAGGTTGACCTCGATCAACCGTTCCACGGTGCCCGGGGAAATCTGGCGTGGATGACCGTAATCCTCGAAGAGCTGTACCAATCGGCCTGAGTCGTCGCGCGCCTCAGCGAGAACCCACTCGAGGCGAGTCTCCAGGATGCCCTCAACGGCCTCCAGGATATTGTGGAGGGCCTCCTCCTCGGTGCTTCCTTGGCTGACTGCCCCTTGAACCTCGGGCGCCTCGGCGACGAACCAGCCGCCTTTTTCGGGCGTGAGGTGCACGAGGAGTCGAACGACCCTGTCTCCCATGGTCTATCCCCTAGTGATCGAGGGCAATGGGCAGAACCCTGAACCGCACTGTACCGCCAAGTCGGTCTAAGGCCAATGGCAAAGCACTCTTGACTCTCCGTCCCATCGCGCATGCAGCTCAGGTATCACGATGCCCTGCGGGCGATCAATGTCCAGAATGGGATACAGCCCACCCGAAACCACCCCAATTCGCGTGCTGCGCGTTCGGCGATCATCAGCCCGGGTGCTCCCTGGGGCCCTCGATCACGATCTGGCGGGGCTCGTCGCCCAGCCCCGTGATGGTCACCGTGATCGCGTGAGGCGGCAGGAGCGGCAGGAGCTTGTCGGCCCACTCGACCACGACCACCCCGTCACCGTGGAAGAGCTCCTCGACACCCTGGTCTACGAGCTCGGTGAGGCTCTCCGTCCGGTAGGCGTCCACGTGGTAGACGGGCAGCCGGCCGCGGTACTGATTGATCAGGACAAAGGTCGGGCTCGTCACGTCGGCCTGGACGCCCAAGCCGCGGGCCAGGCCCTGCAGGAAGCAGGTCTTGCCCGTCCCGAGCTCGCCGATGCAGGCGACGACGTCGCCCGCCTCGAGCCGCGCGCCCAGCCGCTCCCCGATGGCCTGGGTGTCCTCCGGGCTCCGCGAGGCGAAGGTCTCCTTCGTCCTCGTCTCCTTTGCCCTCATCGCCGCCGCCGGAGCGCGGCGGGGATGGCCTCGATGATGTCGCCGGCGATCGTGGCCTCCTCGCCCCACTCGGCGCAGGCCAGGTCCCCGGCCAAGCCATGGAGGTAGCAGCCGGCCTGAAGCGCCGCCTCGGGCTCGAGCCCGCGGGCGAGGAAGGCGCCCACCATGCCGGTGAGGACGTCGCCCGAGCCGCCCTTGGCCATCCCGGGATTGCCCGTCGGGTTGACGAAGAGCCGGCCGTCGGGGGCGCCGATCACCGTGCCCGCCCCTTTGAGCGCCAGGCTGACGCGGTGGCCCACGCAGAAGGAGCGGACGCTCTCGAAGCGGTCGGACTGGATCTGGCTCACGCTGACCCCGAGCATGCGCGCCATCTCGCCGGGATGCGGTGTGAGCAGGCGCGGCGCCGGAGCGCGGTCGAGCGCGTCGAGGTGCCCCCCCAGGGCGCTCAGCGCGTCGGCGTCCACCACCATGGGGCGCGGTGCCTCGGCAATCAGGTGCCGCGCCAGATCCTGCGTCTCGGGATCGAGGCCCAAGCCCGGCCCGAGCGCCACGGCGTCCATCCGCCCGGCCAGCTCGAGGATGCGCTCCCGCGCCTTGAGCGAGAGGCTTTGGGCCGCGGTCTCGGCGCAGGGCTCGGTCATGTACTCCATCCCCAGCGCGGCGACGACGGGCTGCTGGGAGGCGCCGGTGGCGATCGTGACGAGCCCCGCCCCGCTCCTCAGCGCGGCCCGCCCTGCCAGCGCGGCGGCGCCGGTCTTGCCGGCCGAGCCCGCCACGACCAGCAGGTGGCCGTAGCTGCCCTTGTGGGCGTCGGTGGCGCGGCGCGGGAAGTGGCGGCGGATGTCGCGCTCTTCGAGGAGAAAGGTCGTGATGCCGCGGGCTGCCTCGACTGTCTGGATGCCGATGTCCACCACGGCGACTCGCCCCGCCTGGGCTGCCCCGGGATAGAGGAGCAGGCTGCGCTTCCAGCCGCCGAAGGTGGCAGTGAGGGCGGCGCGGATCGTCGGGCCGAGGAGCTCCCCGCGGTCTGAGCCCAGCCCCGAAGGCAGGTCCAGCGCGACGACCGGGTGCCCCGCGCCGTTCATGAGCTCGATGACGCCGGCCATGAGCCCTTGGGCCGGGCCCGTGAGGCCGGTGCCGAGCAGCGCGTCCACGATGACCTGGGACTGGGCCAGCGCGCGCTTGAGGCCGCCCAACGCCGGCTCGGCGAGGATCTCCTCCACCCGCCCCCGCCATCGCGCGAGCGCCCCGGCCGCGTCCCCCTTGAGGTCGCCACGGCGGCCGATGAGGAAGACCTGGGTCTTGGCGCCGCGCGCCTTGAGGTGGCGCGCGACCACGAAGCCGTCGCCGCCATTGTTGCCCTTGCCGCAGACGACCACGACGCGCCTGCCGCGCAGGGGCGTGAACTCTTGGGCGATCAGCCGCGCGGCGCCCGACCCCGCGTTCTCCATCAAGCGGGCGCCGGGGATCTTGAGCTCGGCCATGACGCGTGCGTCGAGCCGGCGCATCTCATCCGCGGTAAAGACGGGCAACACGGGGTTATCGCTCGGCGGGCAGGAGGAGAGCGGCCGATTGGCTGATGAAGTCGGCCAAGACCTGGGTGTAGGCCTCGCGATAGGTGGTGCGCGCGACCTTCGGCATCTCGATGTGGAGTGCGCGCTCCGAGGTGGCGAGCACGCCAGACTGCTTGGCGGCCGAGGCCGTGTACCAGATGGGATCGTGCGCTTCCACCCACACCTCGAATCGCGGCGTGTCGTCCTGGCCGCCCAGCCGGGCATCGCGGATCAGCTCGAGCAGGGTCTTGAGCCGCCAGGCGTCGTCCTTGCTGAGCCCCACCGTGGCGATCTCGACGCGCCCCGCGCTCTCCTTGCGGCCATTGCCGTGCACCTCGACGTAGAAGCGCAGCGGTCCTTGGGCCGCCTCGTCCACGGAGCGCCGATAGGCGGCGTACACCTGGCGCGCCGCCTCGGTCTCCCCTTCCAGCCGCGCGGGGCTGCCGGGGACGCTCTCGGTCGGGCGGTTGACGTTGAACCGCCGGCCGTCGCCATCCAGATGGGAGAAGCCCGTGGCCACGACCAGGCTGAAGCCGGTGAGCCGCGCCAAGTCGCGGCCGATGATGTCCGTGGCGCTGTCCGAGCTGCCGTGGGGCGCGCCGATGACGAATCCGGGCCGGCCCTTGAGGACCTGGAAGCCGCCCGTGGTGGCGGGCGCCGGCCCGGTGGGCGCGGGCTCGGGCAAGCGCTCCTTGCCGGCGAACAGCCCGGCGCACCCCTGGAGGAGCATGGCCAGGCCCAGCACGAGGCTACCGGCTCCCCTGAGGCTCATCCGCCCCGTCTCCGACGAGCATGGCCTGGGCTATCGCGTAGTCGCCGTCATGGGTGAGCGAGAGCAGGACGCGCCCGGCGCCTTTGGCCGTGGCGATGTCCAGGCAGCGGCCGGAGAGGACCATGACGGGCGCCTGGCCGCGCTCGCGCCGCACTTCGAGCTCCCGCCAGCTGATTCCCATCCTGAGCCCGGTTCCCAGCGCCTTCAGCGTCGCCTCCTTCGCCGCGAAGCGGGCCGCGAAGTGCGGGATGGGATCGCGGCGGCCGCGGCAGTAGGCGATCTCCGCGTCGGTGAAGACGCGGCGGAGAAAGCGCTCGTTCCAGCGCTCCACCACCCGCCGGAGGCGCGGGATCTGGGCCAGGTCCACCCCGATGCCCTTGATGCGGTCACTCATCTGGGACTGCTCACTCCCCGATGGCCTTCGTGATGAGCCCGGCCAGCTCCTGGGCAATACGGTCGACGCGCCGCTGGTCCTGGCCCTCGACCATGACGCGAGCCAGCGCCTCCGTGCCTGAGTAGCGCAGCAGGATGCGCCCGTTGCCCTTCATCTCGGCCTCGAGCCCGCTCTTGCGCGCCTCGAGTCCCGGGATGGCCTCGAAGGGCGGCTTGTCCTTGACCCGCACGTTCACCAGCACCTGGGGGAACTTGGTGAGGCAGGCCGAGAGGGCCGAGAGCGACTGGCCGGTCTCCTTCATCACGCCGAGCAGCTGGAGCGCCGAGACAATGCCGTCGCCCGTGGTCGTGTGGTCGAGGAAGAGCAAATGCCCCGACTGCTCGCCGCCGAGATTGGCGCCGATCTTGAGCATCTCCTCGAGCACGTATCGGTCGCCCACCTGGGTCTTCACGACGCGCACCCCGGCCGCCTCGAGCGCCCGATCGAGCCCGATATTGGCCATGACCGTGGTGACCACGGCGCCCGCCTTGAGCTGACCGCGCGCCGCCAGGTGGCGGCCGCAGACGGCCAGCGCGTAGTCGCCGTCACGCACCTGCCCCTGCTCGTCCACGCTGATGAGCCGGTCGCCGTCGCCGTCGAAGGCGAACCCGATCTGGGCCCCCGCCGCCAGGACCTTCTTCTGGAGCCGATCGGGATAGAGCGCGCCCGACTTCTTGTTGATGTTGGTCCCGTCAGGCCGCGCCCCCAGGACCAGCACGCGCGCCCCCAGGCTGCGGAACACGCGCGGCGCCACACGATAGGTCGCCCCGTGGGCGCAGTCGAGCACGATGCTGAGCCCTGAGAGGTCAAACGGACAGGTGCCCCGGGCTTGCGCCACGTAGTCCGCCTCGGCGGCGTCGTAGCGGATCAGATGCCCGACCCGGTCGCCCGTCGGCCGGGGAGCCGCGTCCGTGCCCTCGAGCCGGAGCTCGATCTCGTCTTCCCAGGCGTCGGGGAACTTGGAGCCCTCGGCCGAGAAGATCTTGATGCCGTTGTCCTCGAAGGAGTTGTGGGAGGCCGAGACCACGACGCCGCCGTGGGCGTCCAGGTGCCGCGTGAGATAGGCGATGCCCGGCGTGGGCAGGACACCCACCGCGTAGACAAGGGCGCCCGCCGAGAGCGCGCCCGAGACCAGCGCCCCTTCCAGCATGGGCCCGCTCAACCGCGTATCCCGCCCGACGACCAGCCGCACCGTGCCGGCCCCGTGATGCTCGAGCAGGGTGGCGACGAGCTGCCGGCCGAGCCGGAAGGCCAGGTCCGTGGTGAGCGGTGGGGCGTTGGCCTTGCCGCGGATGCCGTCCGTGCCGAAGAGGCGGTTGTCCTTCATGCCCGGGCCGTCATGAGCGGGGCTGTATGACCCGGGGGGTCAAAGTCAGCCGAACGCGCGAGGGATTCACGCGCAGCACTGTGACGCCGGCAGGCACCTGGATCTGCTCCGGCAGGATGCGGAGCTGAACTTCGCCCGGGCGGGAACCGGCCAGGCTCAGCCGCGCCTTGACCTGGTCGGGGCCGAGGCGCGCCAGGACGCCCCGCAGCCCGTGGAGCTGGACGTCGATGCTCTCGGGCGTCTCGCCCACCACCTCGAGCCCCGGCGGGACGCCGTCCAGCTCGACGCGGGCCGACACGATGAGGTCCGACTTCTCCGCGGTCATCACGAAGAACCAGAGCACGGTGGAGAAGGCGAGGGCGAGGAGCTTGAGCTCCCAGTGGCGCGTGAGAACGCTCATTTCCTGAGCCACCCCCGCACCGGCACCCACCAGGCCAGCCGGCGCTGCGCGGGCGTCACGTTGAGCGAGAAAAGCTCGCCCAGCCGCCGCCGCAGGGTCTCGCGGTCGAGCGGCGACTCCATCTGGCCCTCCACCGCCAGCGAGATGCGCCCGGTCTCTTCGGAGACCACCAGCACCACGGCGTCGGTCTCCTCGGCCAGGCCCAGCGCGGCCCGGTGGCGCGTGCCCATCGTCCGGCCCAGCTGGGTGTTGCGGGACAGCGGCAGGAAGCAGCCGGCCGCCGCCACGCGATCGCCGCGAATGAAGACGGCGCCGTCGTGGAGCGGGGAGTAGGGCAGGAAGAGGCTCACCAGGAGATCGGCCGAGACCAGGGCGTCGAGCGGCACCCCCAGCTCGGCGTAGTTACGCAGCCCGGTCGTGCGCTCGAGGACCACGAGCGCGCCGATGCGCTTGGCGGCCAGGGCGTCGGCGGCCTTGACCACGTCGTCCATCAGGTGGCTCCGCTCCTCGCGCGCGACCTTGGTCATGCCCTGCAGGAGCCGGCTCTGGCCGAGCTGGGCCAGGGCCCGGCGCAGCTCGGGCTGGAACAGCACGATGAGGGCCAGCACCCAGAAGGACCAGAAGTTCTCGAGGAGCCAGCTCGTGCTGTACAGCTCGAAGTAGCGCGACAGGAAGGAGGCGACCATGAGACCCGCCAGCCCCAGCAGCATCTGGACGGCGCGCGTTTCCTTGAACAAAACGAACACGCGGTAGAGAACGAACGCCACCACCAAGATGTCGAGAGCGTCGCGCAGGCGGAAGGACTGGAGCACGCTCCACATGGCCTAGGTTCCTTCGCGAGCGCGGGCGATGGCTTGGGCCACCCGGACGGCCTGGATCGTTTCGGCCACGTCGTGGCAGCGGATCAGATGCGCCCCACCGAGGACGGCGGCCGCCGTCGCCGCCAGCGAGCCCGACAGCCTCGCGCCCGGATCGGGCTCGGCGCTCAGGGCGCCGATGAACGACTTGCGCGAGACGCCGACGCAGATCGGCCGCTCGAGCTGCCGGAGAAGATGGAGCTCGGCCAGGACCCGGCAGTCCCACTCGTGCCAGGGCAGCGCCTGGCGGCGGAAGAAGCCGATGCCGGGGTCCACCACGATGCGCTCGGCGGGAATTCCGGCCGCGAGGGCGAGCCGGTGGCTCTCGCCCAGGAGCGCGAGAACGGCCGCCATTGGACGGTCCGCGTGCGGTGCGCCCCGGTCAGAAGCCATCACGATGAGGCCGGCGCCCGCCGCCGAGACCAGCGAGGCCAATTCGGGATCGCCCGTGAGACCGGTCACGTCGTTGATGACCCGCGCGCCCGCCTCGAGCGCGGCGCGGGCCGGCTGGGCACGGCTCGTGTCGGCCGAGACCGGCAGGCCGAGCTTGCTCACGAGCAGCTCGACCGCCATGCCGAGGCGGTCGGCTTCTTCGGAGGCGGAGACGGCGGCGCTGAGATACGGCGCGCTGGACATGGCGCCCACGTCCACCAGGGCCGCCCCGGCCCGGACCATGCCGTCCGCCGCGCCCAGCAGCTGATCACGGCCGGAAACGACGGAGCCGGCGTAGAAGGACTCGGGGCTGACATTGAGGGCGCCGATGACGGCCACGTCGAGGCCGTCGCCGAGGGTCACTCCCGCCAGGGTTGCTCGGATCATCCACCACGCTCCTGGATCTCGGTGCCGCCGCCGGGCGGGCGGTGGCGTCAGAAACGCCCGGGGGACCCGGCTCAGGCCGGAGTCGGCGCTTCCTGCAGAGGCGGAACTCGGAGGATCCGGGCGATCTCTTCGCCGTCGAGCGACTCGCGCTCGAGCAGCGCCTGCGCGAGGGCGTGCAGTTTGGCCAGGTTGGAATCGATCACCTGCCGGGCGCGCGCGGCGCAGTCGGTCACGATCCGCTTGATCTCGGAGTCGATCAGGACGGCCGTGTCCTCGCTGTAGTCCTTGGGCCGGGAGATCTCGCGACCGAGGAAGATGTGCTCTTCCACCTTGCCGAAGGTGAGCGGCCCCATCTTGTCGGACATGCCCCACTCGCAGACCATCTTGCGGGCCATCTCGGTGGCCTTTTCCAGGTCATCGCCCGCCCCGGTGGTCTGCTGCTGGAAGACGATCTCCTCGGCCGCCCGGCCGCCCAGGAGGATGGTGATGCGGTTGATGAGGTACTCCCGGGAATAGTTGTACTTGTCGTCGGTCGGCAGCTGCTGGGTGAGGCCCAGCGCCCGGCCGCGCGGGATGATCGTCACCTTGTGGAGCGGGTCGGTGCCCGGCAGGAGGTCGGCGACCAGCGCGTGGCCCGCCTCGTGGTAGGCGATGGTCCGCTTCTCGGAGTCGGAGATGATCATGGAGCGGCGCTCGACGCCCATCAGGACCTTGTCCTTGGCGTTCTCGAAATCGATCATCTCGACCGCCTTCTTGTCCTGGCGCGCCCCGAGCAGCGCGGCCTCGTTGACGAGGTTGGCGAGGTCGGCGCCCGAGAAGCCGGGCGTGCCGCGCGCCAGCACCTTGAGCTCCACCTTTGGCGCCAGCGGGACGCGGCGGGTGTGGACCTTGAGGATCTCCTCGCGCCCCTTGACGTCGGGCCGCGCCACCACCACCTGGCGGTCGAAGCGGCCGGGGCGGAGCAGCGCCGGGTCGAGCACGTCGGGCCGGTTGGTGGCCGCGATCAGGATCACGCCCTCGTTGGTCTCGAAGCCGTCCATCTCGACCAGGAGCTGGTTGAGCGTCTGCTCGCGCTCGTCGTG
>JBGPZD010000082.1:0-10373 GCA_041493605.1 Methylomirabilia bacterium | reverse complement strand
TTCTGGCACAAGAAACGGAAGGTGCTGGGTAACCAGCGCGGCTTCACGCTCATCGAGTTGATGATCGTCGTGGCCATCATCGGCATCCTGGCGGCCATCGCCATCCCGCTGTACGCCAACGTCCAGCAGCGGGCCCGCGTGGCCAAAGCCCAGGCGGATGCACGGGCGCTCGCCTCGGCCATCAGCATCTACTCCGCCCACATGGGCTCGCTGCCGATTCTCCTCACCGACCTCACCTCGGCGGTGGTCAACTCCGCCAACCAGACCGCGGGTCCATTCTTGGCCCGCGTCCCACCCCCGCTTGGCGACTGGACAGCCTATACCTACACCTCCTCGGCGGCCGGCACCTTCTCGGTGACGACCTCGAGCGCCAACGACGCCGCCACCGTCACCGTTCCGTAACCGCCTCAGGCGAGTCATAACGAGGGAGGGGGTGGCCCCCCTCCCTCGTTGTCTGTCCGCGCCCGCTGTGTTACATGAGGGAGCGAACCCCATGACGATCACCTCTCGCGCGCGGCGCCGGTAGCCGCCACCCGTGATTCCGCCCGCTCTCGCCCTCGCGGCGGCGATCGCCTTCGGCCTCTGCATCGGGAGCTTCCTCAACGTGGTGATCGCCCGGCTGCCGCAGGGCAAGAACATCGTCTTCCCGCCCTCCGCCTGCCCGCGCTGCGGATACCTCATCGCCTGGTACGACAACATCCCCATCGTGTCCTGGCTCGTGCTGCGCGGCCGCTGCCGCAGCTGCGGCGGGCCCATCTCCTGGCGCTACCCGGCCGTTGAGGCGATCACCGCCGGACTGTTCGCGCTCGCCCTGCTCCGCTACGGGGCCGGCCGGGACCTCATCGTGGGGCTGCTGTTCCTCACCGCGCTCCTGGTGATCACGGGCATCGACCTCGATCAGCAGATCATTCCCGACGAGATCACCGTGCCGGGCATTGCGGTCGGTTTTCTGTCGAACCTGGCGGCCGGTGGTGTCCCCTGGCTCGACTCCCTGCTCGGTATCGTGGTCGGCGGCGGCATCTTCTTCGTGATCATTCTGCTGAGCCGCGGCGGCATGGGCGGAGGCGACATGAAATTGGGCGCCATGATGGGCGCGTTCCTGGGCTGGAAGCTCGGAGTCCTCGCGGTGTTCATGGGCGTGCTCAGCGGCGGTCTCGTCGCCGTGATCCTTCTGGCGCTGGGCCGGAAGGGGCGCAAGGACGCGGTGCCGTTCGGGCCCTTTCTGGCTCTGGGGGGCGCCGTGAGCCTGCTGTGGGGCGAGCCGATCCTCGCCTGGTATCTGGGCCGTTTCACGGGCTGACCCCGGAAGGGTGTCGCCCGGCTGACGTCACCTCCGCCGCCCTGCCCACCGCGCCGGGCAGTCACCACGCCCGGCAGGGCACGCTGAAGTGGTTCGCCACGGTGAGTTGACCATCCCGCAGGCCACTTCATCCTCGCTAAGGCCTCGATATATCCGCAATATTCGTCGGCTCCCGTCTCGATCCCGGGTGCCATCGGATTGCGACCTCCCCGGGCTTTCGGGACCAGGAGCCCTGGCCCTGGTCTTGCTACGTAAAGAAGGCTCCTCCCCCATGCGAACACGAGACCGGCTCCTCACGGTGGGCGTACCGGGCGGCTGCTCCGGCTGGCGGCTGACCGGTTACAGCTTCGCCGAGGTGCTGGTGGTCGCGGCCGTCATCGGATTGCTGATGGCGACCTCGGCCCCCTTCTTTATTTCCTACTATCAGTCGGCCCGCCTCCGGTCGGCCGCCGGGGAGATCGCGGGATTCCTAAATCAGGGCCGCCAGCTCGCCATCCGACAGAACGACAGCGTCTGCGTGCGCGTCGAGACGGCGGCCATGCGTCTGCACCTCAACAGTTGCTCGGGCACAGCTCTGACGGGACCCGGCACCGACGCCGCCGGCAACGTCGGCGCACCCCAGGGCATCGCCCTGGCCGCCACCGCGGACCCGGTCTTTTCCTATCTGGGCAGTGCCGCCCCGGCGGCGAGTATCGCCGTCACGAACACGGAAACCGGCTCTTCACTGACCGTCACGGTCTCGGCCTCCGGCCGCATCACTATCGGGCCCTAGCGGGCGCGCCCATGCCGATACGCCTCCGGAACGAAAACGGGATGACCCTCGCTGAAGTCCTGGCCGCGGTTGCGGTTGTCGGTATCGGGCTGGTCGCGCTGGCTTCGGTCATCCCGCTGGCCGCGTACGGCATCCAGGAAGGCAACCAGCTGTCCACGGCCACCTTCCTCGCCAACCAGCGGATGGAGCAGGTGCGCAGCGCGACTTGGACCACGTTGCCGGCGGCCGACGACCTCGGCAGCTCACCTTCGACACTGACGGCGCCTCAGAGCGGCAGCGCCACGACCTTCCCGGACGAGAGCCCCCTGGCCGCGCCGTACGCCGGTTACACCCGCACGGTCCGCATCCGGGACTGCAGTCTGGCCGGCGGATGCAGCGGCGTCCAGGACGCGGACCTGCGCCAGGTCACCGTCACGGTCGCCTACGCGCCCATGACGGGCATCGGGCGGACGCCAGCGGGCGCGACCAAATCCGCCGTCCTCACCATGCTCGTCTCCAAGCGATGAGCCCACGCGCGCTCACGGCCATGGTCACCGATCGCCGCGGCTCGGCCCTGCCCATGGCCATGCTGGCGCTCATCGTCCTCTCCGCCCTGATCCTCGCCTTCTCCGCGCTGTCCGCCAGCGAGCCCGTCATCGCGAACAACCAGCTGATGGTCGCCCAGGCGCGGGCCATCGCGGAGGCCGCGCTGGAGCGGGCGCTCTGGGCCCTGAACAACCCCGGGCTCGCCGGCGGGCTCGCCAACCCGCTCCCCGGCGCGATCCCCGCCCCGTACGACGGCAGCCAATTTGTCGCCGTGACGACCGGCGGCGCGAGCATCGGCGGCTTCCGGGTCATCGTCGCCGGCGGCGCGGCGCCCCACGAGCGGAGTATCACGGCCGACGGCTGGGCGCCCAACGACTCGGCGACCCCGCGCGCCAAGCAACGAATCACGGTCACGGCGTTGCAGATCCGCTTCCTCGATCCGCCCGCGGCGCTGTCGGTTCGGGCCGGCCTCGAATTGAGCGGCGACTCGACCGTCGACGCTCGCGCCGACGCCAGCTGCGGCAGCAAGGCGGGGTCCGTCTCGCTTGGAGCCACGACGGTCGGCAGCGGGACGGCGGCCGTCTACGGGCAGGATGGCAACAACGTCAAGAACCAGGACACGGACGCCCCGCAGAACCAGCCCGAGTCCACGTTCGACGCCCTCGGCTACTCGAACGCCGAGTTGAATATGCTCAAGGCCCTGGCCCGCGCCACCGGGACCTACTACCGGGGCGCCGTGACGTTCGATTCGAGCAGGCGGATCCCCAACGGCATCGTGTACGTCGACACGGTGAGCGGCCACAACATCGACGCGGCCGGGCCCGGCACGACCCCGGTGTCCGACTTCGCCAGCGTCAGCATCGGCGACGAGGCGCCGGCGGACCCCGGCGGGGCCTTCAGCGGCTGGCTCATCGTCGCGGGCTCGCTGTCCATCAGCGGCAGCTTCCAGATGCGCGGGCTGGTCTACGCGCTCGGCGACCTGTCCCATGCCGGCGCCGGCCAGATCGAGGGCGCCGTCATCACCCGGAACCTCCGGGCCGCGGCGGGTGGTTCCCCGGGCGCCACCCTGAGCGGCGCCGCGCGGATCACGTACGGCTGCGGCCAGGCGCGAACGGGCGGCGGGCAGGTCCCGGGCGGCTTCCTGATCAAGCCAGGGACCTACAAGGAGCAGGCCGGTTAGTGATACGACCCGCCCCGACTCGACCCCTCTGCTGCCCCCAAATGCCTCGTTTCCGGCCCTCCGTGGGCCTCCCGATGGCACCATCCGTCGGGGTAATCGTTGGGCGCTCCCCGATATATGGGGGAGATGAAGGTTGACGGGTTCTCAGCCCCGGGAGTATAAACTGTTATGCGCTTAGCGATTTTTTCACCAAGAACCCCCTGAAAGACGGAGCCGTCAATGGCGCTGTTCGGGCTGGGCAAGAAGACATCGGCGTTCGGGCTCGACATCGGCACCGCCGTGATCAAGGTGGCTGAGTTGGTCGAGGGCAAGGGCGGAAGCTACGCGTTGAAGTCCGTCGCGAGCGTCGGCCTGCCCCGCGACGTCATCGGCGAAGGCACCATCAAAGATCCCGGCGTCGTCACCGATGCGATCAGGGACTGCGTCAAGAAGGCGGGAGCCGGAGGCACCTCGGCGGTGATCTCCGTCTCGGGCCGCGAAGCCATCGTCAAGCGAGTGCCGCTGCCCAAGGTCACGGCCAAGGAGTTGGCCGACGCCATCATGCTCGAAGCCGAGCACCACATCCCGTTCGCCATCGACGAGG
Organism: Methylomirabilia bacterium; assembly: GCA_041493605.1. Lineage (GTDB taxonomy): Bacteria > Methylomirabilota > Methylomirabilia > Rokubacteriales > CSP1-6 > DASSSH01. The sequence continues at coordinate 6,013 of JBGPZD010000082.1, read as the reverse complement.
TATTCCTCGATTACCAGGTTGTGGGCGAGACGGCGAACTCCATGTCCGTCGTGCTGGTGGCCACGAAGAAGGTCAAGGTGCTGGAGTACGTGAGCGTGGTGGAGGAAGCGGGCTTCGAGGCGGTGGTCGTGGACCTCGACGCCTTCGCTATCCAGAACCAATACGAGCTCAACAGCGGCGGCGGCGGCGGGGAAGCCGTGGCCCTCATCGACATCGGCGCCACCATCATGAAGACCAACGTGATCCACGGCGGCGCCTCGATCTTCGCCCGTGACGTGCCCTTCGGTGGCCACAACTACACCGATGCGATCGCCCAACGCCTGAACATCCCGTGGGAGAAGGCCGAGGCCGCCAAGCTGGGACGCGAGGTGGGCGTCAACTGGGACGACCTCGTCCCCGCGCTCGAGACGGTGTCCCGCGAGCTGTCGCTGGAGGTGCAGCGCACCTTCGACTACTTCGCCTCCACTCCGGACTCCGAGCGCATTGGCAAAATCGTGCTGTCGGGCGGCGGCGCCAAGCTGTCGGGACTGGAGGATTTCCTGTCGTCCTCCTGGGGCGTCCCCGTGGAGCTGGCACGGCCCTTCGCGCACGTCGAGTTCGACCCCGACCAGTTCCAGGACCAAGACCTCCAACAGGTCGGCCCGACGCTTGCCGTGGCCGTCGGGCTCGCGATGCGGCGGCCGGGAGACAAGACCTCGTGATCAAGATCAACCTCGCGCCGCCGTCGCGCAAAAGGCGGGGGGCCGGGATGGCCCTGCCCGAGTTCAACCTGGGCTATGCGGTCGGCGGTCTCACCCTGTTCGTCGTGGCCGTCCTTGGGCTCTGGTGGTGGCTGCTGTCGGCGGAGATCGGCCAGCTCACGCGCGACATCGACAAGAACGAGGTGGAGACGAAAAGGCTCGCGACCGTTATCGCCGAGGGCGAGCGCTTTCGGCGCGACAAGGAGGCCCTCGAGGCCCGCGTCAACGCCATCGAGACGGTGGCGCGCAACCAGACGCGCCCGGTCTACCTGCTCGACGCCCTCGCCGACCTGCTGCCGAAGGACCTGTGGCTGACGCGGATGGAGGAGAAGGGCGGGCAGCTCCGCCTCGCGGGCACGGCCTTTTCCTCCGTTGCGGTCTCGGACTTCATGTCCAATCTCAAGGCCTCGGGCAAGTTCAAGGACGTGGACCTGGTGGACGCCCGACAGGACCTGACGAAGTCGCCGCGCACGGTCACCTTCGAGGTGTCGTGCCGCTTCGGGATCTGAGCCATGGCGTTACTCGATTCCATCACGAACGCTCCCAAGCCCCAAAAGCTGATTTTCGGCTTCATGGTGCTGGTGATCGTCGGTGCCCTGGGCTTCTTCCTGGTGATCTCGCCCAAGCGGCTCGAGCGCGACGACCTCTTTCAGAAGAACGAGGACGCGCGACTCAAGCTGGCGAAGGCGCAAGCCGACGAGGCCAGGCTGCGGCCCTTCCGCGCCCAGGTCGCCGAGCTCCGCAAGCGGCTGGAAGCGGCCAAGGAGCGCCTGCCCTCGGAGCGGGAAATTCCGACGCTCTACCGCCAGATCTCGGACCTGGCCTTCGAAGCGGGCCTCGGCGTTGCGCTGTTCCAGCCCAAGGCCCAGGAGGAGCGGGAGGTGGTGGCCGAGGTGCCGATCCAGATCACGGCCGAGGGCGGCTACCACCAGTTCGGCCAGTTCTTCGACCGGGTGGGACGCATGCCCCGGATCGTGGCGCTGGGCGACTTCAAGCTCACCGGCATGGATCGGGCCGCCGGCTCGGTGCGTGCGGAGATGACCCTGGCCACCTATCTGTTCCGCCCCGAGGGCGCGCCGCCACCGAAGAAGCCGGGCGCGCCGCCCACGCCGCCTGTGCGGCCACCGACACCGCCCGCGGGCGCCAAGCCCGGCGGGACGGGAGGGACCAAGTGACCGCGCGGCCCTGGCTGATCGGCTTGGCCATCGCCGCCCTCGCGGCCGGCTGCGGCGGCGCACCGCCCGCCCCGGCTCCGCCCACACCGGCTGGGACGGGCACGGCGGCCCCCGCCGGGGCGAGCGCCGCGGCCCAGCCCGCCGTGGCGCCGAAAGAGCCCCAGGCGGGGCCGCCGCTGCCACCGGCGACCTACGATGCGAAGGGGCGTCGCGACCCGTTCACGCCCATCACGATCGCGCGCGAGGCCGCAAGCCTCAACGTGAGCACAGCACGCCTGGTCGGCGTGGTCCAGGGACGCTCGGGCCCCATGGCCTTGGTCGAGGCTCCGGACGGGATTGGATATATCCTCAAGGTGGGTGACGCGCTCGGCGACGGGCGGGTCACCACCATCACTTCAACCACCGTCACGTTCGCGGTCACGGCCCGAGGGGCCCAGAAATCGACGAGCCTGACGCTGCGACTGGCGACGGAGTAACCCGATGAGGAAAGGGGGCGATGCTGCGATGAGGACGATACGGATCACGTCGGTCCTGGTTCTGGTGGCGCTGCTGGGCATTGGCGTCGGCCGCGCCCAGACGGTGGACGCGCCGGCTCAGCTCAAGGGCGTCACGGTCGAACGGCAGGCGGAGGGCGTCACGGTGACGGTCCAGACCACCGGGCCCATCGTCTATCAAGCCAAGGTCATCGACTCGCCCACCCGTCTCGTCATCGACATGGACGGGACGGTCTACGCATCACCCAAGGCGCGCTGGACGGCCAACCTCGACCCGGTCAAGGAGGTGCGCGGCAGCCAGTGGAAGCGCGGGACGGCGCGCATCGTCGTCGAGCTGACCCGCAAGGTCGGCTACCGCATCGAGGACACGGCCGAAGGGCTCGTGGTCATCCTCGAGCCCTCCACGAGTGGCCAGGCCCCGGCAGCGGCCCGTGTCGAGATGGCCAAGAAGCCCGACGTGGTTTCCGACGCGCCCAAGGCCGCAGTCATCGAAGAGCCGAAACCCGAGCCCGTCGCGGCGGTGGCCGCGGCGACTCCGGCGCCTGCGCCCACAGCGGCGCCCGCCGAGAAGCCCGCGGCTGCGCCTCGCCCGGTTACTGATCCGCTCGGCTCGCCCGCGGCTGCGCCTCGCCCGGTTACTGATCCGCTCGGCTCGCCTGCGGCTGCGCCTCGCCCGGTTACTGATCCGCTCGGCTCGCCTGCGGCTGCGCCTCGCCCTGCCACACGCGTGGCCCAGGCCCAGCCCGCGCCCGCCCCGGCGCCCGCGCCCACCCCGGCCCAGCCGGCTGGCCCGTCTGGTGAGAAGCTGATCTCCCTCGACTTCAAGGACGCCGACATCGTCAACCTGCTCCGCATCCTCGCGGCCGAGAGCGGCAAGAACATCGTGGCCGGCGACGACGTCAAGGGCAAGGTTTCGGTGTCGCTGCGAAACGTGACGTGGCAGCAGGCCCTCGACACCATCCTCGAGACGCGCGGCCTGCAAAAGGTGGAGAAGGAGGGCGTCATCCGCGTCGTCACCATCGAGCAGCTGACCAAGGAGCGCGAGGCGGTGGCCCGGGTCGAGGAGGCCAAGCGAAAGGCCGAGATCGACTCGCGGACCAAGATGGCCGAGGCCCAGATCAAGGAGCAGGAGCTGGCGATCAAGAAGCTGCAATCGGCCGCCGCGGCAAGCGAAGCCGAGTCACGGGGTCCCCTGCGCGAAGAGCTGATCCGGCTCTCCTACGCCGACCCGGTGGAAGTGGCCAAGACGCTCCAGGGCATCCTCGGCATCCCGCCCGAGGGGACGGCCCCGGTCGCCCAGAACGTGATCCCGAGCACGCTCTCGAGCACCGGCCTCGGCGGCCCGGGGCCCATCGCCGAGCCGCCCTTCTCCCAGCTCTACGGCCCGCAGGCGCAGCAGGCGCAGCCTGGGAGCGTTCGCTCCGTGAGCCAAGACGTGCTGGCCAAGGGCATCACGATCCAGGCGTATAAGCCCACCAATAGCATCTTCATCCGCCACTACCAGGCGGACCTGGAGCGGCTCAAGAAGCTGATCCGCGAGCAGCTCGACGTGCCGCAGCCGCAGGTCAAGATCGAGGCGCGCATGGAGATCCTGGACCGCACCGCGCTCGAAGCCATCGGCGTCCAGTGGGGCGGCGGCGGAGTCGACAACTTCGGCCCGACGACCCTCGTGGGCCAGGGCTACCAGACCGTCGCCAACACGCTGCTGGGCAATATTCCGGTGGCGGGCGGCGTGCTCCAGCCAGACGGCACGACGATCACGCTCAATCCGACGACGCCCAGCAACATCATCCCGCGGAACCCGAACCTGGCGCTGAACCGGCTCCTGCCGGTGCAGTCGACCACGGGCCTGCCGATCGGCGGCAATCTCATCAACCTGCCGTTCCAGGCGCTGCCCAACACCGCCGGCCAGGTGCCGGCCGGCGGCATCGCCTTCGGCATCATCGGCACGCGCTACAACATCAACCTGGCGCTGCAGGCGCTGGCCAGCCAGGGCAAGACGCGCACCCTGGCGCGGCCGGAGATCGTGACGGTCGAGAACAATAAGGCCGAGGTCTCCCTGGGTGAGGAAATCCCCTACGCGACCGTGAGCTCGGCCGGCACCCAGATCCAGTTCAAGGAGGCCCTGCTCAAGCTCACTGTGACGCCGACCGTGATCCGTGAGAAGATCGACGACCAGATACTGGTCAAGATCAAGATGGTCGTGATCGTCGAGAACAACTCCCGGGGCACGCCGGTCGACCTGGGCACGACCGGCAACCCGCCGGCCATCAACCGGCGCAAGGCGGAAACCCAGGTGCTGATCAACGAGGGTGAGCGGCTCGTCATCGGCGGCGTCACCACGGCGTCGAACCAGACCACCGTGCGCAAGGTGCCGCTCTTCGGCGACATCCCGATCCTGGGCTGGCTGTTCAAGCAGAAGGGGACGTTCGAGGAGGGCCGGGAGCTCGTCATCTTCCTCACGCCGACGGTGCTGAAGGCGATCATCAGCCAGGCCGCGCCGCCCGCGCCCGCCCGCTAGAGGCGGTCCGGCCGTGGGGCTGCGCTTTCTCACCGGCGGCGAGTCCCACGGGGAGGCGCTGACCGCCGTCATCGACGGCATCCCGGCCGGCCTTCCGCTCGGCGAGGCCGACATCAACGAGGACCTGGCCCGCCGCCAGCGCGGCTACGGCCGCGGCGGCCGGATGAAGATCGAGCGGGATCAGGTCCACATCTCCTCCGGCGTCCGCTGGGGCCTCACGCTCGGCAGCCCCATCACGCTGACCATCCAGAACCGCGACTGGGAGAACTGGAAGCAGACCATGTCGGTGGGCCCGCCGCCGCCCGGCGCGGCGCCCAAGACGGTGACGCGCCCGCGCCCCGGCCACGCCGACCTGGCCGGCGCCATGAAGTACGCCCACCACGACATCCGCAACGTGCTGGAGCGCTCCAGCGCCCGCGAGACCACCGCGCGTGTCGCGGTGGCCGGGGTGGCCAGGAAACTCCTCGGCGAGTTCGGGATCACCATCCTGAGCCATGTCACCGAGATCGGCGGCATCCGGGTCGGCCCGCTCGCGCTGCCCTGGGATGAGATCCGCCGGCGGGCCGAGGCATCCGAAGTCCGCTGCGCCGATCCCGAGGCGGAGAGCGCCATCATCGAAGCCATCGACCGGGCCAAGGCCGCGGGCGACACCCTGGGCGGGGTCTTCGAGGTGGTCGGGGTCGGCTGCCCGGTGGGGCTCGGCTCCTACGTGCAATGGGACCGCAAGCTCGACGGCCTGCTGGCCCGGGCCTTCTGCTCGATCCACGCCATCAAGGGCGCCGAGATCGGGCTCGGCTTCGAGGCCGCGCGCCGGCCGGGCTCCCAAGTCCACGACGAGATCCTCTTCGACCGGGAGGCCGGCTTCACCCGCGGCTCCAACAGCGCCGGCGGGCTCGAGGGCGGCGTCACCAACGGCCAGCCGGTGATCGTCCGGGCAGCGATGAAGCCCCTCTCGACGCTCCGCAAGCCCCTGCGCTCGGTAGATCTCGAGACCAAGGAGCCGGTGGAAGCCGTGGTGGAGCGCAGCGACGTCTGCGCCGTCCCGGCGGCCGGCGTGGTGGGCGAGGCGATGATGGCCATCGT
>JBGPZD010000174.1:0-2446 GCA_041493605.1 Methylomirabilia bacterium | reverse complement strand
CGCGTAGCCGCCGTTCACCGAGACCACCTGGCCGGTGGTCCAGCTCGACAGCGGCGAGGCCAGCAGCAGCACCATCGGGACGACGTCGTCGGGGCGGCCGAGCCGGCGGAGCGGATACTGGGCCAGGATCCGCTTCATGCGCTCCTCGTCGGCACCTCCGGCGTGGGTGGCGACGTTGTCGGTCTGCACCAGCGCGATCGACACGCAGTTGGCGCGGATCCCGTGGCGGGCCAGCTCGCGGGCCAGCGAGCGCGTGAGGCCGACCGTGGAGGCGCGGGCGGTCGCGGTGACGAGCAGCCCGGATTCACCCACGCGCCCCGAGTCGCCCATGAGGCTCACGATCGACCCGGCCCGGCACTCCGCCATCCGACGAGCCACGGCCTGCGTGATCCGAAGCGTCCCCGTGACCGTCACGTCGACCTGGGCCTGCCAGTCCTGGGGCGTGGACTCGAGGAACGGCTGGCGCTTGGTAGCGGCGGCGTTGTTGATCAGCACGTCAATGGGCCCCAGCTCGCGCTCGACCTGCGCGACGGCGGCGGCGACAGCGGCGTCCGAGCGGAGATCCGCACCGACCGCGAGCGCCTTGACCGCGAGCGCCCGGGCTTGGGCGGCGCCGGCCTCCGCTCCCGACGCCGAGGCGTGATAGTGGAAGGCGACGTGGGCGCCCTCGCGGGCGAAGGCCAGCCCCAGCGCCCGGCCGAGGCCCTGCCCCGCCCCCGTCACGAGCACCACCTTGCCGCCGAGTGCCAGGTCCATGGGCCAGCCATATAGCGCGCGGCGGCCGCACTCTGTCAAGACGGCGCGGCTTGACAGCGTTTCCACGCGTGGCCTATAAGGCCGTAGACCATTGGCTCCCTGCCCTGCCGACGGCGCTCCCAAGGAGGGATTCTCATGAGGCGGATGACCTGGCTCGTCGTGCTCGTGGCGCTCACCCTCGCCGCCGCCTGGATGGCGGGGCCCGCGCTGTCGCAGTCGAAGGTCGTCAAGATCGGCGACCTCGGCTCCAAGGTGGGCGTCTTCGAAGGCTACGGAAAGTACCAGACGATGGGCATCCAGATGGCCGTCGACGAGCTCAACGCCAAGGGCGGCGTGATCGGCCACAAGATCGAGATCGTCTCGGAGGACGACGAGACCAAGCCGGCCCCGGCGGTCCGCAAGGCCGAGAAGCTGATCTTGCAAGACGACGTCAAGCTCCTCGTGGGCGCGGTGTCCAGCGGCGCCACCATGGCCGTGATGGACGTCACCAAGAAGCACAAGACCATCCACTGGAACTCGGTGTCGTGCGCCGAGTTCATGCGGACCACCAAGTTCCACAAGTGGTACTTCTCGAACCAGCCCGACTCGCGGATGCAGGCCAACGGCCTGGGCAAGTACATCCTCGACAAGATGGGCAAGCGCGTCTACATCTTCTACACCGACTACGCCATGGGCCAGTCCGACGGACGCCAGTTCAAGACGGCGTTCGAGAAGCTGGGCGGCGAGGTCGTCGGCGTGGCCGGCGCTCCGCTCGACACCAAGGACTTCAGCCCGTGGTTCGGCGCCATCAACGGCTCCGGCGCCGACGTCCTCTTCCTGGCTTTCGCGGGGACCGACTCGCTGCGGCTGATGACGCAGCTGCACTCCTTCGGCATGACGAAGAAGTACAGGCTGGCCGGGATCGACTGCTTCCTGCTGCAACAAGACCTGGCCGCCATCGCCGAGCCGATGGAGGGCTTCGTGCAGCTCAACCACTTCTCGGCCTACAACCCCGACCCGAACATGCAGGCCTTCAACGCCAAGTTCAAGAAGAAGTACGGCATCGACGCCAACATCGCGGCCGGCGCCTACGACGCCGTGCTGTTCTGGGCCGCCGCCGTCGAGAAGGCCAAGACCTTCGACTCCGACAAGGTCGCCGAGGCCCACGAGGGCATGTGCCTGGACAACACCCACATCGGGCGGCAGTGCATCCGCAAGGAGGACCACCAGGTCGTGATGGACATGCACCTCTACCGGGTCGAGAAGGGCCGCAACATCCCCATCGCCCGCATCGCCGGCAGTGACACGATCGGCGAGCCGATGGTGGGCAGGGACCCGGTGGAAGGCTTCACCTGGGAGATCAAGAAGAAGAACTGACGGGGGCGCGTGGACTACCTGGTCGCGGTCCTGCTGCCGCAGCTCCTGCACGGCCTGGTGTTCGGAGCCGCGCTGGGGCTGCTGGCCCTCGGCCTGACCGTCATCTTCGGGCTCCTCGGCGTCATGAACTTCGCGCACGGGGAGCTGTACATGCTCGGCGCCTACGCCGGCGTCGTGACGATCGGGGTCACCCACTCCTTCTGGGTGGCCCTGATCGTGGCGCCGGTGGCGGTCGGCGCCGTCGCCGCCGTCACCGAGATCCTCACGCTGCGGCCGCTCTACCGTCGCGAGCCGCTCTACGGCCTCATCCTCACCTTCGGCCTGGCCCTCGTCT
>JBGPZD010000177.1:0-2390 GCA_041493605.1 Methylomirabilia bacterium | reverse complement strand
TCGAGCTGATCCTGGACCGGAGCGCCGCGCGCTACGGCTGGCTCCTCAAGACGCTGGAGCGGGCCGTGCTCAAGCCCGGCGCCCGGCCCCGGCTCGCCCTCTGGGGGCTCGCCTACAAGAAGAACAGCCGCTCCACCAAGAACTCGGTGGCCCTGCGGCTGCTGGGCGACCTGGCGGGGCGCGCCGCGGTGACGGCCTACGACCCCCAGGTGAAGCTCGACGCGCCCCCGGAGGGTGTCACGACGGCGGCGAGCGCGCTCGAGGCCTGCCGGGGCGCCCAGGCGCTGGTCATCCTCACCGATTGGGACGAGTTCTCTGCGGTGAACCCGGCCGCCATTCGCGCCGCCCTCGAGGCGCCCGTGGTCGTGGACGCCGTGGGCGTCCTGGACCCGGCGCGGGCGCGGGCCGCGGGGCTCACCTACCTCGCCATCGGAGAGGCGCCGTGACCGCCGCGACCCGGCCCAAGCAACGCGTGCTCGTCGCCGGCGCCAGCGCCGGAATCGGCGCCGCCCTGGTGGCGGCGCTGGCCGCCGACGGCCACACGGTGTTCGCGTGCGCCCGCCGCGCCCAAGCCCTCAAGGCCGCCACGCGCGGCGGCACGCTCGCGCGCTCCCGGGTCTGCGACGTGAGCAACGAGGCCCAGGTGAAAAATCTCTTCCGCTGGGTCCGGAGGCAGGCGCCGGCGCTCGACGGCCTCGTCCTCTCGGTGGGCGCCTTCGGCGAAATCGGCCTCCTGCCCGAGACGGACAGCGCGGCCTGGTGGGCGACCCTGCGCGGCAATGTCTTCGGCACCTACCTGATGGTCAAGCACGCTCTGCCCCTGCTCGAGCGCGGGGCGTCCCCGCGGATCATCACGTTTTCGGGGGGCGGCGCGTTTGGCACGTTTCCGCGCTACAGCGCGTATGCTACTTCTAAGGCGGCCGTGGTGCGGCTGACCGAGTGCCTGGCCGAGGAGCTGGGGCCGCGGGGCATCGCCGTCAACGCGGTGGCCCCGGGCATGGTGGCCACCGAGATCCACGCGGCCACGCTCGAGGCCGGTCCCGGCAAGGCCGGGGCGGCACACTTCGAGAAGACTCAGGCCGTCCTCGCCGAAGGAGGCGTGCCCATGGAGGTGCCGGTGGCGTGCGTGCAGTTCCTGCTCTCGCCGGAGGCCGACGGCCTCACGGGCAAGACCATCGCCGCCAACTTCGACCCGTGGCGCAAGCCGCAGTTCCAGGCCCACCTGGCTGAGATCACAAAATCGGACATCTACACCATGCGGCGCATCAACCCGGTCCATCTGCCGGACGGCCCGCTGAAGGAGCTGCTCTCGTGACCAACACCGCCTACATCGAGCGGTTCCTGCAGGGGGTGGAGGAGATCGCCCGCAAGGTCTCCCGCCCCGACATCGACCGCGCCATCGAGCTGCTGTACCGCGCGTGGGAGGAAGGCCGCACGGTGTTCACGGCCGGCAACGGCGGCTCGGCCGGCACGGCGACCCACTTCGCCGCCGATCTGAACAAGATGACCGCCATCCCGGGCCGCCCGCGGCTGCGCGCCATGAGCCTGGTGGACAATATCCCCCTGGTCAGCGCCCTGGTGAACGACGAGGGCTGGGACAACGTGTACACCGAGCAGCTCGAGACCTTCTTCCGCCCGGGGGACGTGCTGGTCGCCATCAGCGTCCACGGGGGCAAGGGGCGCGACAAGGCCGGCGCCTGGTCGCAGAACCTCATGAAGGCCATCGAGTACGTCAAGCGGCGCAGCGGGACCACCATCGGCCTGGCGGGCTTCGACGGCGGCGCCATGCGCGAGGCCTGCGACGCCTGCGTGGTGGTGCCCTACGACACGACCCCTCACGTGGAAGGCTTCCACGTCGTGCTCCATCACCTCATCGCCTTCTGCCTGGCCGAGCGCATCGCCGGCGGCGCGGGGCTCGCGCGCCAGTGAAACGGGCGGTGTTCCTCGACCGGGACGGCGTGCTGAACCCCCTCCGGCAGGGCGGCGGCGGGTGGCGCGCCCCGCTGACGCTCGAGGAGTTCGAGCCCTACCCATGGGCGGCGGAATCGGTGGGGCGGCTCAAGGCCGCGGGGCTGCTCACGCTCGTGGTGACGAACCAGCCCGAGATCGCGACGCAGGAGCTCGAGCCGCGCGTGCTCGAGGCGATGAACGAGCGGCTCAAGCGCGAAGTCGGCGTGGACGGCATCTACGTCTGCCCCCACAAGGACGGCGACCTCTGCAACTGCCGCAAGCCGCTGCCCGGCCTGCTGTTCCAGGCCGCGCGCGAATGGGGCGTGGACGCGGGGGCGTCCTTCATGGTGGGCGACCGGTGGCGCGACGTGGACGCGGGGCGGGTCGCCGGCTGCGTGACGATCCTGGTGGCCGGCCCCGTGGAGGGCCCGGCCCGGCCC
>JBGPZD010000043.1:0-18078 GCA_041493605.1 Methylomirabilia bacterium | reverse complement strand
CGGCCGGCTCCCTGACCCTGCGGCTCAAGCAGGAAGGCGACGCCGCGCTCGCCAAAGGCGACTACCCGACCGCCGCGCTCAAGCTCCAGCAGGCGGTGAACCAGGAGCCCGCCGACATGTCGCTGCGCTACGCCCTGGGAACCTCGCTGTCCTATCTGAACCGCCGCGAGGACGCGGCCCAGGAGTTCACGTGGGTCGTGGACCGGGGCGCGCCGGGCTCGCAGGAGGTGCAGATGGCGCGCCGGTGGCTGGTGAGCGCCGGCTATCCGGTGGTGACGGCGGAGCCGGCGGTTGCCGCGGCCGCCGCCGAGCCCGCGGTCGCCCCCGGCAGCTACACGCCGAAGAACCGGGTCAAAGGGAAGATGGAGTGGCCGGGCGTCACTCCGCCCGCGACCCTGATCCCGGTGCACGTCACTCTGGTCGGCGAAGAGCCCGGAAATCGCGAATTCAACAAGACCCGGCGCTTCCGGCTGGGGAGGTTCTACGAGTTCTGGGATGTCCCGGCCGGCAAGTACCAACTGGTCGCCAAGGCCGGTGACACCGTGCTCTGGGAGCAGAAGATCGCCGTCGAGGCCGCCGACAAGGACGCCCAGTTCGACCTCAGCGCCGCCAACAGCCGCGTCTCCCCGCGGGAATTCCCCGGTTCGCGCACGTTCGACGACTAACCCGGGCTCGCGGCCGCCTCGAGAAAGTCGCGCCGCCCGATGTGGCGCGTTGCGCTCACCTCCTATAGCAGAGGCGCAACGTCGTTGAGCAGCCGCAGCACCCACCGCGCGCCCGCCAACTCGAGCACCGACAGGGCGCCGTACTCCTGGCCGATTGCCAGCAGCCGCTCGGGGCCCAGGCCGAGCGCGCGGCAGAGAATCATCCGGTTAGTCCCGCCATGGGCGACGATGGCCACGGCGCCGCCCGCGTGGGCGGCGACGATGCGCTCGAAGGCGGGCCAGGCCCGCGCCTCGAGATCGGACAGGCTCTCGCCCTCGGGGAACTGGAAGCGGCCCACGTCGGCCATCCAGCGGGCAAAGGCCTGCGGGTCGAGGGCGTGGATCTCCTCGGCCGTGAGCCCCTCCCACCGTCCCATGGCGAACTCGCGCAGCTCGGTCAGCTCGACGGGAATCAGCCCCAGCGGCTCGGCCAGGATGCGGGCGCTCTCCCGCGTGCGCCGGAGGTCGCTCGTGTAGACGGCGTCGAGCGCGACGCCTTCGAGCCGCGCCGCGAGGGAGCGGATCTGCGCCTGGCCCGCCGGCGACAGCGGCACGTCCAGATGGCCGATGAACCGCCGCGTCTCGGCGCCGACCACCGCGCCGTGGCGGACCAGGTACACCCGCGTGGTCATTCAGATCAGGCCGAGGTGGACGAGCGATGCGCCGCCGATGAGCGCGGCCAGCTCGCCGACCTCGACGGCCGAGCCCAGCGCGTCGCCGGTGAGCCCGCCAAGGCGCGAGGCGAGAAACGCGGCCCAGCCGTACGCCGCGACCGCCGCTGCGGCCACCGGCGCCAGTCCCCACACCCCGAAGAGCCAGACCGCCAGCGCGCCGGTCCACGACAGGTGGACCAGGCCCGCCCAGCCGGAGAGGCCGCTCAAGAACGGCGCCCCGGTTCCTCGGCCCGGCGTGGCCGGCGGAAAACACGGGCCGACCAGTAGCGGCATGAGTCGGCCCACAGCCGGCGCCACCAGCAACAGCCGCCAGCGTGCGGCCGGGGGGAACTCGGCGAGCGCAGTCAGAGACAGCAGCCCGAAGAGCACGAGGCCCGTCGCGCCGAGCACGCCGATGCGGCTGTCCCGCATGATTTTGAGGCGCCCAGCGGGGTCGCGACCCGCGAGGCCGTCGAGGCAGTCCGCCAGCCCGTCGAGATGGATCCCCCCCGTCAGCACCTTCCACGCCGCCCAGACGGCGGCGGCGAGCAGAAAGGGGGGCAGCAGCCGGGACAACCCGCGATCGAGCGCCACGAGGCCCGCGCCCATGCCGAGACCGACCACCGGGAACCACCACGCGGCCCGGCCGAGGGCGCGCGGGCCACGGGCCTCGCGTCCCGGCACGGGGACAATGGTGAGAAAACGGATGGCGAGGATCAGCGACGCCATGCGCGACGCGGCGCTGCGAGGGCGCCCATGACGGTCGCGAGCGCCCCGGTCAGACGGGCGGGACGGGGTTGCGGCGCGGCGGGAACTCGAGCTGCTTGGACTCGGCGTAGGCCAGCCGCTTGATCAGCTCGTCGCGCAGCTCCGAGCCGCCGATGATGCCGTCGATGAGCATTTCCGAGGCGAGCTTGTAGACGTCGACATCCTGCATGTACTCCTCGCGCTTCCGCTGGACGTAGGCGGCCCGCTCGCCCTCCGGCAGCTCCATGATCTTGTTGTAGTAGACGGCGTTGACCGCCGGCTCCGGCCCCATGATGGCGATCTGGCCCTGGGGAAGCGCCAGCGCCGCGTCGGGCTCGAAGGCGGGCCCGCACATGGCGTAGAGCCCCGCGCCGTAGCACTTGCGCACGATCACCGTGATCTTGGGCACGGTGGCCTGGGAGGTGGCGAAGACCATCTTGGCCCCGTGTCTGATGATACCGGCCCGCTCGACCTTGCTGCCCACCATGAAACCCGCGACGTCGGCCAGGTACACCAGCGGGATGTTGAAGGCGTTGCAGAGCCAAATGAAGCGCGCGCCCTTGTCCGAGGAGTCCACCATGAGCACGCCGCCCTTGACCTTGGGCTGGTTGGCCACGACGCCCACGGCGCGCCCGCCGATACGGGCCAGCCCCGTGATGAGCTCCTGGGCGAAGAGCCGCTTGATCTCGAAGAAGGAGCCCGTGTCGACCACGCGATCGATCACCTCGTACATGTCGAACCACTTGCGCTGGTCGTAGGGAACGATCTCCTCGATGGGACGGCCCGTCTTCGGCGGGACGGTCTCCGTGGCAGACGGGCGCTCGCGGTAGGAGCCCGGCATGAACGACAGGTACCGCTTGGCGAGCTCGATGGCCTCCTCGTCGGAGGCGGCCAGCACGTCGCCGCAGCCGGACACCGAGCAGTGCATGCGCGCGCCGCCCAGCTCCTCCAGCGTGGTCTTCTCGCCGATGGCCATCTCCACCATGCGCGGCGAGCCGACGTAGAGGCTGGCCTTGCCGTCCACCATGATCACGCAGTCGGTCAGCGCCGGCAGGTAAGCCGATCCCGCCGGTGAGGGGCCGAAGAGAATGCACACCTGGGGCACCACGCCCGAGAGCTGGACCTCGTTGTAGAAAATGCGGCCGGCGTGGTAGCGGCCCGGGAAGATCTTGATCTGCTCCGAGATGCGCCCGCCGGCTGCGTCCACGAGGTAGAGCAGCGGCACCTGGAGGCGCTGGGCCCGCTCCTGGATGCGGATGATCTTCTGCACGGTCTTCTCGCCCCAGGACCCGGCCTTGACCGTGTAGTCGTTGGCCATGACGCAAACGGTGCGGCCACCCACCGTCCCCACGCCGGTGACCACGCCGTCGGCCGGCGTGTCGGCTTCCCGGTTGCGCGCGAAGAGGAAGTCTTCCTGGAAATCGCTGCCGGGATCGAGGAGCAGCTTGAGGCGGTCGCGGACGAAGAGCTTGCCCTCTTCCTTGAGCTTGTCGCGGTACTTGACGTGGCCCTGCTCGATGCGCGCGCGCTCCTGCCGGTAACGGTCCTCGCTCACGCTCGGACGACTCCTCTTGAATCGCTCGGCTCGCCGCGCTTCGCGCTTTCTCGGGCCGTATCACTCGGCTCGCTTGCGGCTGCGCCTCGCACCGCATCGGCTGCGCCTCGCCCTGCCTTGCTCACGCTCGGACGACTCCTCTTGGCCTGCTCGGCTCGCCGCGCTTCGCGCTTTCTCGGGCCGTATCACTCGGCTCGCCTGCGGCTGCGCCTCGCCCTTCCACGCTCACCTTAGGGGTCTCCGGGGCCGGACTTGGGGTTGGGGTTCGCCCAGAGGATGATGATGAGGACGCCGTTGCCGTAGGCGGGGCCGCCGATCACGGCGGGCGCGCCCGGCGCGGCCAGGATGTTGGAGGTCATCTCCGCCTGCTCGCCCTTGAGCAGCCGGACCTTCATCCGTACCGAGTTGTTCTGGAGCTGGTCCGGCGTCACCTCGAGCCACCGCTCGCCCGGGATCTGGAAGCGCTGCAGGGTGCCGAGGGACACGTCCACGCGCTGGCGATCCAGCGTCCTGTACTCGCTGTAGCGGAACAGCGTGCGCAGCTGGGGCATGAGGCGCTTCATGTACTTGTCCGGCTCCTCGGCGGGAACAGGGCGTGAGCCGGCCGTCGGGGGGACCAGAGGGCGCTGGCCGCCGCCCACGGACGGCCCCGTCGTCGCGGACTCGCTCGGGCCCGAAGCCTGGAGAACCCGCACCCCGAAGCGGATCACCTGCTGGGCGTCGGCCGGTGCGGTGGCCAGAGCCAGCGAGGCGCTGAGCCAAAGGAGCAGGGCGAGCATCGGCCCGAGCAGCGCCTTGAGGCGCTTGCGCGCGTTATGCAGCCTGGACATCACGGTCCCGATGGGACAGTTGAGCACCTCGGCGATCTCGCGATACGACAATCCCTCGACGTCACTCAGCATGATAATCGTTCGCGCCTTGGGCGGCAAGGCGTCGAGCGCCTGCCGGATGCGCGCCCGCTGCTCGACGCGCGCCGCCGCCTGATCCGGACGGGCCCCGGGGTCGGCGGTGGTGCGCTCCCATTCCTCCTCCGGCACCCGCTCCGCGCCGAAGGCGCGCGCCTGCGCGCCGCGGGCGCGGTGCCGGTCGGTGGCGAGGTTGACCGTGATGCGGAACAGCCACGTGTAAAAGGCGGACTGCCCCCGAAAGGACGGCAGTGAGTGGAACGCCCGGACGAACGCCTCCTGCGTGCAATCCCATGCTTCCTCCCGGTCGTGCAGCACCTGATACGCCAGGCGCCACACCCGCTGCCGGTATTTCTCCACGAGCGGCTCGAAGGCCGCCACGTCACCGCTAACGCACCGCTGAATGAGCGCCTGTTCATCGTGGGGCGACAGCTCCGGCGGGTCTCCGCCGGGCGGTGTGGTGGGCGGCGTGTCCTGAGGCGTCACGGCCGAGCCCGCCCGCCTCCGCGACCTGCATCCGACCGCGGGTTAGACGGCGGGGAGGAAACCCCCATTCACCGCGTGCGGCGCGCCGCGCGGCGGCGGCCGCGGGCTCGCGCCGGTGAGGCTCCGAGCACCGCCTCGAGACCGAGCAGATAGCTGGCCGGACCGAAACCCGAGATCTGCCCGACGGCCGCCGGCGCGATCACCGAGCGGCGCCGGAACTCCTCGCGGGCGTGGATGTTGGAGAGGTGCACCTCGACGACCGGCAGGGATACGGAGGCCACGGCGTCGCGGAGGGCGACGGAGTAGTGGGTGAGCGCGCCTGGGTTGATCACGATGGCCTGGAAACCTTCCCGCGCGGCCGACTGGATCCAGTCCACCAGCTCACCCTCGTGGTTCGACTGCCGGCAGACCGCGCGCGTCCCGCGCGCTGCGGCGTGGCGCTGGATGGCGCGGTTGACCTCGGCGAGGGATACGCGGCCGTAGACGGACGGCTCACGCGTGCCGAGAAGGTTCAAATTGGGCCCGTGGAGGACTAGGATCGGGCGGCTCGCGCGGCGTGCCATTGGTCGCTCAGAATACACCGGGCACGGACGCGGGAGCAATAAATACGCGTCCGACCGGAGGCCGTATACTCTTCTTGGTCAACCCGTTTGGCCGCCGTCCGAGCCGTCCGACGCGGGGCGCTGGTGGGCGGGCAGTCCCGACGCCACCACGTGGCGGACATGCTTGGCCAGCGCGTGGGCCGCCGCCTTCACGTCCGGCCCGGCCCGCGGCGCGATGAGGGGATGGTAGGTGATGGTCAGCCGCCCGGGGCGCGGGAGCACGCGTCCCGGCGGCCACGACTCGTGCCCGCCCACGATCGTCACGGGCAGCACGGGGACGCCGAGCGAGCAGGCCAGGCGGAAGGCGCCCGGCTTGAAGCGGCCCAGCCGGCCGTCCGGGCTGCGCCCGGCCTCAGGGAAGATCATGACGGCCTCGCCCGACTGGAGGAGCCGCACCGCCTCGCGCGTGGCGCGCGGATCGGCGGCTTCGAGCTCGACCGGAAAGGCCCGGAGCCGCCGGATCAGCCACGCCAGCCCCCGGATCTCGAAGAGCGCGTTCCAGGCCATGTAATGGACGGGCCGCCGCACGGGGAGGGTGACCAGCGGCGGGTCCGCATACGTGACGTGGTTCGGGACGATCAGCAGCGGCCCGGAAACCGGGATATGCTGGACGCCCTCGAAGCGCAGGCCGAAGTAGACCCGCGCGCCGAGCCGGATGGCCGGGCGGAACACGTCGATGACGGGCGTGCGCACCCCTCGATAGTGCCACGGGCCGCAGGAGGGAGACAACGGCAGGGCTCATGGAACGACCGCTCGTCATCGCACACCGCGGCGCGTCCGAGGACGCGCCGGAGAACACCATCGCCGCCTTTGAGCTGGCGCTCGAGCAGGGCGCGGACGCGCTCGAGATGGACATTCACCTGTCGAAGGACGGCCACCCCGTCGTCATTCACGATTTCACGCTCGAGCGCACCACGGATGGCGTTGGGCCCGTGAGCGAGCGGACCGTCCGCGAGCTCAAGCGGCTCGACGGAGGCGGCTGGCACGGGAGGAGCTTCCGGGGCCAGCGCCTCCAGACGCTGCAGGAAGTGCTGGAGCGCTTTCGCGATCGCACCCGCTTCTGGATCGAGCTGAAGGGCGGCTCCGACCTCTACCCCGGCATCGAGGAGCGCGTCGTGTCCATGCTCGAGGTGTACGAGGTGGTCGACCGGGCGCTCGTGCAGTCCTTCGACCACGCGGCGCTCGCGCGGATTCGGGCGCTGAATCGCGAGGTCAGGGTGGGCGCGCTCATCGCCCAGCCGCCACTGGACCCGGGCGCCAGGGCGCAGGCGGGCGCGGCGGCGCTCTGCCCCGGGGTGCACCTGGTCACGGCCGAGGCGGTGGTGGCGATGCGCGAGGCTGGGCTGGAGTGCTATGTCTGGACAGTCAACGAGCCGGCCCAGATGGACCGGCTCGTCGGGTGGGGCGTCAGCGGAATCATCACCGACCGACCGGGCTTCTTGAGAGCCCGGCTCGGCCGGTCGTAGTCTCTAGTCTTCCTCGGCCTCGTCGGCCTCGACGCCGACGCCGACGGCTTGCAGGTGGCGCGACATCCGCTCCAGCCGGTCCTGGCAGCGCACGCAGGTCGTCACTTCGGGCAAGGCGCGCAGGCGGGCGGGCGCGATGGTCTCGCCGCACTCCTCACAGATCCCGTACTCGCCCCCGCGCAGCCGGTCCAGGGCCTCGGCCAGCTTGTTGGCGCGGTCGACCAGCAGGCTGCGGGTCGCAAAGCTCATCTCGCGGTCCTCGTTGAGCCGGATGACGTCGACCTCGTCCGCCAGCGGGGTGTGATCCCCAGCGGCGCCGGGATAGTCTTCGAAGACGATGGCGCCACCCATGTCGCGGATGCGGTTCATGGTGTGGCTCAGTTCCGATTCCAGCCGCTGCTTGATGTCGTCCATGGGCCTTGTCCTCCTGGGCCGGGGGTAAGTCCCCGTCAGCCCGGCTGCCAAGGGATAGTGCAATCCCGGTGCCGTGGCGATCCCAGAAAGAGACGGGCCTAAGTCCACGATATTCATGACCCCGCTAATGTGTCTCTGAGATGAGTCGGGCAAAATGTCCTGTATGGACGTAGAAAAAATGGCACTTGGGATGTCAAAACTTGGAGGAAACCAGGGTCAGGGCCCTGAGGGGCAGGAGACCCAGCCCTTAGATGGTCGGGGTGCGGGCTTGCCGCAAGGCGTCCAGGAGCCGGCCAAGAGTCTGGATGCCGGGCGTGCGGAGCATGGTCATGAGCCGGACGAAGGTCTCAGCCGTGGTCAGGGCGTCGCCCCCTCCCCGGTCGTGTCGCCCAGCGCCTTACCCTCGGCGATATCGCGCAACAGGCGGCGCATGATCTTGCCGGAGCGCGTCTTCGGGAGATCCGAGGTGAAGATCAGGTCGTCCGGCCGCGCCAGCGCGCCGACCTACTTGTCTAAGCCATTACTTCGAGAACTTCAAATGGGGCATGGCCTGCCCTCCGGCGCATCGCCCGCCGCGGCCCGCTCGGTGACGTTCTCCAACTCTCGCAGTTTGCGAGGCCACGGGTGACGCACGAACGCGCCTCGGGCGCGACCGCGATTCACTTCGGCGGGGTGAGAAGACGCTTCCTGAGCAGATCCTCAAAGCCCGCCTCGAGCTCGGCGGCCACGTCCTCGGCGACCGCCTCCGGGCCGCCGGGCCGTTCGGCGTCGGGCCCGGCGCTCCATCCCTCGAGGTAGGCTTCGCTGTCCGAAGCCCCGTCCCGCATGGCCGCGGCGTCGATGAGATCCTGGAAGCGCTGCGACAGCGGCACCCGCACCGCGCGGTCGCCCTCGAAGGCCTCGACCATCGACGGGATGTCCTTCCAGTGGACGATCCGGTAGCGCGCCACGGTCAGACGGCCTCCCGGCGGCCCCGCGCGGCCAGTATCATGCGGCCCATTCTACCTAAAACGGCCGTGTGGCCTTGACAATGGTGAGCCCCGCCCGTAGCTTGAGGGTGCCGGCGGGGCAAGTGCCAAGGAGCCAGCCATGATCGACGTGAAGACGGCGGAGCGGGAGCTGCAGACCTACATCCGCCCGCAGACATTTCCGGTGGCGATCCGCATGCTCAAGCCCGGCGAGGAGATCCCGGAAAGGGCCAAGCGACCGGCCCGCGACTTCAAGAAGCTCAGCATGTCGTGCCAGGTCATCGACATGTCCCGGCGCTACGGCTGGACCATCGCGCTGACGCGCGAGGACCACATCTGCTCGCTCGGCATCACCGCCATCGGCTTCGACAAGCCGCTGCCGATCTACAACGTGGGCACGCTCTGCGAGGGCATGTACACGGAGACCAAGGAGGCGGGGCAGCGCTCCGAGGCGGCGATCGACAAGTTCGCCCCCGGCGAGTACTACGCGCTGCTGGTGGCGCCGCTCGAGCGCGCGACGTTCGAGCCCCACGTGGTGTGCGTCTACGCCAACCCCGCCCAGGTCATGCGCCTCACCCAGGCCGCCCTCTGGAAGCGCGGCGGGCGCCTCACCTCGTCCTTCGAGGGGCGCGCCGTCTGCGCCGACATCATCGTCACCGTCATGCAAACGGGAGAGCCGCAGGTGATCCTCCCCTGCTCCGGCGACCGCATCTTCGGCCAGACCCAAGACCACGAGATGGCCTTCAGCATCCCGTGGGCCAAGATGGAGGAGATCGTCGAGGGGCTGCGCGGAACCCACAACGGCGGCATCCGGTACCCGATCACCCAGTTCATGGAGTACGAAGCCAAGCTGCCGCCGCGCTACATGGAGGTCAACCGGCTCTGGGACGCCGAGAAGGGTAAGGGGAGCCTGACCAACCGCGACCGCGTGGTGGCGGCCTACAAGCGCTCCTTCGCCGATCGCGTCCCCGTGTACCCGATCGTGGCCTCCTTCGCCGGGACGCTGGACGGCCTCAGCATCGAGGAGTACTGCACGAACCCGACGCGGGCCATCAAGGCCATGATGAACTACTACGAGCGCTACCAACCGGACGTGGTGCTCGCCTACAACGACCTGGCCAAGGAGGCCGAGGCCTTCGGCTGCGGGGTCAAGTACTCGGACTACGTGGTCCCGTCCATCGAGACGCACGTGCTCGAGGACAAGTCGACGCTCGCCGCGCTCAAGATGCCCGACCCGTACAAGACCGCGCGCCTGCCGGGCTTCCTCGAACAGTGCGAGGCCCTGGTCAAGGCCGCGCCGCCCGCGGCCATCGGGGCGGTCGCCGTGGGACCCTGGACCATCGCCATGCTGCTCCGCAACCCGGAAATGATGCTGCTGGACACCTTCGAGGACCCGCGCTTCATCCACGACCTGATGCGGATCGCCACCGATTTCTGCAAGGCCTGGGGCGACGCCATCGCCAAGACCAAAATCGGCCTCTCGTTCTCGGAGCCCACGGCCTCCATCAGCCTGGTCTCCCCGGACAACTACCGCGAGTTCATCGCGCCCTATCACAAGGAGCTGGTGGACTATTTCAAGGCCAAGAAGGTGGGGCTGACGACGCACATCTGCGGGACGACCTACCCGATCTACGAGGACCTGATCAACTGCGGGTTCACCACGGTGTCCTTCGACCTGGACCAGCAGTCGGACCCCAAGCTCCATGTGGACCAGCTCCAGCGCTTCATGGAGGTCGCCAAGGGCCGGGCCGTGGCCATCGGCAACGTGGACGCGACCAAGTTCGAGAAGACCACCAAGGAAGATATGGAGGCCGACGTGCGGCGCTGCATCGACACCGCGGCCAAGCACTCGGGCTTCATCCTCTCGACCTCGTGCGAGATCCCGCCGCGCTCCAACCCCGAGATCGTCAAGTGGTTCATGGACGCGGCCCACGACTACGGCCGCTACGAGCGCGTTCTCGGCTGATGAAGATCTGCGTGATCGCGCCCAGGAACCCCGAGTCCTTCTGGACCTTCGACCGCATCCTGCCCAGCCTCAACAAGCGCTGCGTCTTTCCCAACCTCTCGCTGCCGACGGTCGCCGGCCTGACGCCCCCGGAGCACGAGATCGTCCTCTGCGACGAGAACGTCGAGGCCATCGACTTCGACACCGACGCGGACATCGTGGGCGTGACCGGCTACGTCGTCCACAAGAAGCGGATCTTCGAGATTCTGGACGAATTCAAGCGGCGGGGGAAGTTCGTCGTGGTGGGCGGCCCGTTCGCCACCCTGTGCCCCGAGGAGCTCCAGGGCCGGGCGGACGTGATCTTCGTGGGCGAGGCCGAGTACACGTGGCAACGGTTCCTGCGGGACTACGAGACGGGCCGCTGGGAGACGGAATACCGCCAGGACGAGAAGCCCAGCATGCACGACTCCCCGGCGCCCCGGTTCGATCTCCTCAAGGTTGACCGCTACCGGACCATGACCATCCAGTTCGCCCGGGGGTGCCCGTTCAACTGCGAGTTCTGCGACATCATCGTCATGTACGGCCGGCGCCCCCGGACCAAGTCCGTTCCCCAGGTGCTCGCCGAGGTGGCCGCCGTACACCGCCTGGGCATCCCGAATATCTTCGTCGTCGACGACAACTTCATCGGCAACAAGAAAGAGGCCAAGGAGCTGCTGAAGGCGCTCGCCGACTGGCAGGCGGCCCACCGCTACCCGATCGAGTTCATGACCGAGGTGAGCCTCAACGTCGCCCAGGACGACGAGCTGCTGAGCCTCATGAAGGAGGCCCACTTCACGACGATCTTCGTCGGGATCGAATCCCCCCGCACGGCGAGCCTCGAGGAAACCGGCAAGACGCAGAACACCCGCGGCGACATCCTCACGTCGGTCCACCGCATCCAGGCGGCGGGGATCGAGGTCATGGCAGGCATGATCGTCGGCTTCGACAACGACGACCCGTCGATCTTCGAGGAGCAGTTCCGGTTCATCCAGGACGCGCGCATCCCCATCTCGATGACGGGCATGCTCAATGCCGTGCCGAAGACGCCGCTCTACGAGCGGCTCAGGAAGGCCGGGCGGCTGATCGCCGAATCCGTGGGCGACCAGTTCGTGTTCACGAACATCGTCCCGTCGGGCATGTCCCGGGTCGAGCTCTACGAGGGGTACCGCCAGCTGCTCCGGCGACTGTACGGCTACCGGAACTACCGACGGCGGGCGATGGGGCTGATCCTGAACCGGGGGTTCCGCCTGCACTCCAAGCTGGTGGCAAGCCGCGACGACCTGGCCGTCCTCTCACGCGTCCTGTGGTCCTGTATTCTAAGGGCATCCCCGCGCCGGGCTTGGCTCAGCCTGTCGATGATCATCGAGACGGCCCTTCGGCGGCCGCGCGCCGTCCGCGAAGCCGTCACGCTGGCCCTGATGCACAAGCATTTGTACGAGTACGTGCGGGACACGTCGCGCCAGCTGGACGCGCTGATCCGCGAGATGAAGACCGACCCCGGGACCGGCCTGCTGCCGTCCACCGCCCGCGAGCCCTGAGGGTCGGGGGAAAGAAAAAGGGCGCGGTGGGGATTCCCACCGCGCCCTGCGTCGCGTAAGCCAGTCTTACCAGCGGAAGGGCTTCTTGGACGGCGGCACACCGTAGGCGCCGCGGTCCCCCCCACCCCCGAACCCGCCGCCCCGGCTGCCGCCAGGCCGGCCGCCGCCGCGCGGCCCGCCGGGGCCACGCCCGCCGCCGCCCGAACCCGGCGCCCGCGGGGTGGACATGTTGACGGTGATCTTCCGCCCGTCCAGGTCCTTGCCGTTCAGCTCGGCGATGGCCCGCTGGGCCTCCTCGGCCGTCGCCATCTCGACGAACCCGAAGCCGCGCGACTGGCCCGAGAACTTGTCGGTGATCACCGAGGCGGACTCGACGGTGCCGCACTGGGCAAAGTACTCCCGGAGTGTTTCGCTGGTTGTGGAATACGACAGACCACCGACATACAGTTTCGAGGCCATGTGAGTCTCCTTCGGTCGCTCTTCCGCTTCAATGCGCGCCCCAATACTCGGAAGAGCCAATATCGGAGGCGAGAGCGCCGGCCGCGGCGCATCAGGCTTGAGTGTACACCAGGAAGGGCCCGGGCGCCACGCCGCCCGGTTAGTGCGTCAGCGTCGCGTCCGTCGCGGCTTCCAGCGGCAGCTCGGGCTCGACCGACTCGGTGAAGAGCGCCGGTCCGGCCGAGGTCGGCCACACCGACTCCCCGCTCACCTCGAGGAGGCCCAGCAGCGCCACGACGATGCCCAGCACCACCGACCAGATCATGAGCTTCTTGCTCACCTGAGAATCCCTCCTACCGGCACACGGCGTCGACGCGGGCGGCCGCCTCAGGGCGCGAGACCGGGGCACGCGTCCCCGGCTCCACCTTCGCCAGCACGTCCCGCACGTCGAAGGGCTTGGACATCACGTGGAACCCCTGCAGCTCGAGCTTCACGTGCTCTTCCATCCGGGCACCCGGCTTGACGAGCACCACGACGGGCACGCCCGGCGCCACCGAGTCGAACAGCCGCGCCTGATCGCTCCCCGACAACCGCAGCACACCCGAATCGATCAGCACGATGGAGACCGGGCTCTCCAGCATGTAGCGCACGCCTTCGCACAGAGTCTCGGCCATCCGGATCGCGACCCCGCTCTCCATGCAGGCCATGGTCACCGACTGCGCCAGGGCGCGGTCACCGTCGATCATCAGCACACGGGTCATTAGGTCCCCTTTCATAAAGTCGTACGGCCTAGAAAGGAGCAATGCGTGTGCCACCGTAGACGTCGTGTGAAAAGTCGGGATGTTACGTTGCGGGAGCCGGGCGGAGCGGGCGGGGATCGGGCGATATGCCCGATGCCCTGCGACCACATCGGGCGCCAGGGCCGGGCCGCTCAGGAGGGCTTCAGCGGATCCGCCGAGATCCCGTAGCTCTGGATCTTGCGATAGAGCGTCTTGGGGTCGATGCCCAGCAGGGCGGCGGCCTTGGCGCGGTGACCGCCCACCTGGCGGAGCGTGGCGATGATGTGCTGGCGCTCCATGTCCTCGAGGCTGCCGCTGGCGGGCGTCCGCGCCGGCTCGCCGCACTGGATGTCGGCCGGCAGGTCCGCCGGCTGGATCTCCTCGCCCTCGCACAGGATGACCGCCCGCTGGACGGCGTGCTGGAGCTCTCGCACATTGCCCGGCCAGTCGTAGCCCTCCAGACACGCGAGCGCCGCCGCCGAGAGACGCCGGCGACCGTACGCCGCGTTTTCTTCGAGAAAGTGCGCGGCGAGCGGCGCGATGTCCTCCCGCCGCTCGCGCAGCGGCGGCAGGGTCACGGTGATGGTGTTGATCCGGTAATAGAGATCCTGCCGGAACTCGCCGGCTTTGAGGGCCTCGGCGAGATCGCGGTTGGTGGCCGCGACCAGCCGCATGTCGACCGTGCGCTGCCGGGTGCTGCCGACTCGGAAGAAGGCGCGCGTCTCGAGCACGCGCAGGAGCTTGACCTGACTGTCGGGCTCCATCTCGCCGATCTCATCGAGGAAGAGCGTGCCGCCGTCGGCCAGCTCGATGAGCCCCGGCTTGGTGGCGACGGCCCCGGTGAAGGCCCCGCGCTCGTGGCCGAAGAGCTCGCTCTCCAGCACCTCGCGCGGCAGGGCGCCGCAGTGGATGGGCACGAAGGCCTGGCCCGCGCGCGGCGAGCGGTCGTGGATGGCCCGCGCCACCAGCTCCTTGCCGGTGCCGCTCTCGCCCAGGAGCAGCACGGAGGAGTCGGTGGGCGCGACCCGGTCGATGAGCCGCAGCACCTCCTCCATCTTCGGGTTGGCCGTGATGATGCCGCCGTAGCCGGTGTCGGCGCCGAGCTGGGCCCGCAGCAGGACGTTCTGGCGCATGAGCCGGCCCTTCTCGGCCGCCTTGCGGATCAGGATGTCGAGCTCCTCGATGCGGGCCGGCTTGGTCAAGTAGTCGTAGGCGCCGAGCTTCATGGCCTCGACGGCGGTGGAGACCTCCTGAAAGCCGGTCATCACGATCACCTGCGGCGCTTCGGCGTACTCCTGCAGCGCCCGGAGCACCTCGATGCCTTCCACGCGCGGCATCTTCATGTCCAACAGCAGGACGTCGGGGACGTCCTCCTTGAGGCGGTCGAGCGCGGCCTGCCCGTCGGCCACGCCGTCGGCGGCGTGGCCCTTGCGGGTGAGCTCGCGCACCAGCAGCTCGCGGAGGTTCTTCTCGTCGTCGGCGACGAGCACGCGGATCGGCGCGCTCATGCGGCCGGGCCTCCCGCCCCTGCGGCCGCCACGGGCAGGATGACGCGGAAGGTGGCGCCGGCGCCCAGCCGGGAGGCGACCTCGATGCGGCCGCCGTGGTCGGCCACGATGCCCTGGGCGATCGCCAGCCCGAGTCCGGTCCCCTGGCCGGACGCCTTGGTCGTGAAGAAGGGATCGAAGATGCGCGGCAGGATCTCCTCCGGGATGCCGGGGCCCCGGTCCTCGAAGCTGACCTCGACCTCGCCGGGGCCGCGCCGGCGGGTCCTCACGGTCAGGGCGCCGCGGCCGTCCATGGCCTCGAGCGCATTGCTCGACAGGCCGAGGATGACCTGGCGGATCTGGCCTTCGTTGGCCACCACCGGCGGCAGCCCGGGGTCGAGGTCCGTCTCGAGCCGGCTCGCGGCGAAGCGCGACTGGTGGCTCAGCAAGTCCATGGCCTTCTCCACCAGGGCGTTCAGGTCCGTCGGCGCGCGGCGGCTGCCCGGCTCTCGCACGAATTGGAGCAGGCTGCCCGTGATCTCCTTGCAGCGGTACGCCTCCTCCTCGATCACCCCAAGGTAGCTGGAGAAGTCCTTGAAGGCGTCCAGCTCCCGGAGCGCCGGATCCTGGGCGCGCTCCTTGAGCGCCTCCGCGCAGCCCGCGATGGTCGCCAGCGGGTTGTTGAGCTCATGGGCGACGCCGGCGGCCAGGCGCCCGGCGGTGGTCAGCCGCTCCGTGAGCAGCAGCTGGCGCTCGAGCCGCTTGTGCAGCGTGATGTCCTCGACCAGGACGAGGGCGTGGGTCGTCTCGCCACCGGGGGAACGCAGAGGGGCGGCCGTGAGCCGCACCGTGAGGGGCTCGGCGGCGCCCGGGAGAACCTCCTCCGTCTGGCGCACCTGCCGGTCGGCCAGCACGGCCTCCAGCACGGCGCGGATGCCGCCCGCCCTGGCCGCGGGGAGCAGGTCGACGAAGGCCCCGCGCGCGCCCGGCTCGACCGGCAGCAGCGCCGCGCCCTCGCGGTTGGCGCTGACCACGCGGAAGCCCGCGTCGAGGACGAAGAGCCCGAGCGGCAGGGTCTCCAGCACCACTTCCACGAAGCGCTTCTGCTCGTCGAGCTCCCGGGTCCGCTCGGCGACCATGGCCTCGAGCCGCTCGGAGTAGGTCCGCACCGAGCTGAACAGCCGCGCGTGCTCCAGCGCCATGGCGGCCTGGTCGGCGAAGGCCGAGAGCAGCGACTCCTCTTCCGGCGTGAAGCGGTGGACGTCGCGGCGCAGGACCGTCAGCGCCCCGATGGCCTGCTCGCCCACGATCAGCGGCGCCGCCAGCATCGAGCGCAACCCGCTCTCCGCCGGCAGCTGCGGGTAGCGGACGCGCGGGTCGTTGAAAACGTCGGCGCTCTGCACCGGGCGGCGCTCCTTGACCGCCGTGCCCGTGATGCCCTCCCCCACGCGGACGCGGATGGTGCCGAGGGTGGCGGGATCGAGATCGAGGCTGGCCGTCGAGGTCAGCTCGCCGGTGGCCGGGTCCAGCGTGAACAGGCCGCAGGACTGGACGCCCAGCACCTCCCGCGCCTGGTTGAGGATGAGCCGGACCGTCTCGCCCACTTCCAGGCTCTGGTTGACCGCCCGGCCCGCTTCGAGCAGGGCGTGGGTCTCCCGGGCGCGGCGCTGGCTCTCCTCGAACAGCCGCGCGTTCTGGATCGCGATGCCCGCCTGGTCCGCGAAGGCTTCGAGAAGGGTCTGATGCCGGTCGGTGAAGAGGCCGGGCGCGGTCGAGAAGGCGGAGATGACGCCGATGACGGCTCCGCCCACGCGCAGCGGCACGCTCAGCATGGAGCGGATCCCTTCCTTCTCGTCCACGTCGCGCTGGGCCGAGCGCGGGTCGGCGCGGAGATCGGCGGAGCGCACCGGCTGCCCCGTGGACGCGGCCCGCCCGATGATGCCCTCGCCCACCGGCATGGTCAGGGAGCGCCACTCGGGCGTCCTGAAGCCGTGGGCGGCCGCGTGCTCGATCGTCGTGCCGTCGGCGCTGAGGAGGCCGATGCCGCACCCCGTGCTGCCCATGAGGCTGGTGACCGAGCGGCTAATGGTCTCGAGCACGGCCTCGAGGTCCAGGCGCGCCGTGATGAGCTGGCTGGTGCGGTTGAGCGCCGCCAACTCCTCGGACCGCTGGGCCGTCTCGTCGTGCAGGCGCGCGTGATCGATCGCCGAGGCCAGCGGGCGCGCCACCTCCACCAGCACCTCGACGTCGGCGTCGGTGAAGGCATGCGGCTCCCGGCACACCACGTTCAGCGTGCCGATCACCTGCCCCTGGGAGAGGAGCGGGGCCAGGACCGCCGAACGGAACCCGCGGCGCCCGAGCAGCTCCCGGCTCACGGCCGGCACCGAGGGATCCGAAGCGTCGTCCACGCGGCGCGGCGCGCGCTGGCTGGCCACCCACTCGGCGAGGGTCCCGGCGATGGGGATCCGGAGATCGTAGACCTCGGGCAGCGCGGTCCGGGCCGCCACGTCCAGGACGCGGACCTCGCCGCGGTCGGGGTCCAAGAGGGTCACGCCGAGCGCATCGAAGTGGATGATGCGGCCCACGGCGTCCGCCACGGCGCCGTAGATACGCTCGAGCGACAGCGTGGTCGCCATGAGGGCCGTGACCTCGTTGATCACCTCGAGGCGCAGCGTCCGCTGGTGCAGGCGCCAGACCTGCTCCATGGCCAGGCCGAACTCGAGCGGAAAGCTGCGCGGGATCCCGCCGGCCTTCAAGCCGCCGCGTCCGCCGGCGCCCAAGAGGACGAAGCGCCCCACCGGGCTCCTGCCGTCACCGAGGCTCGCCCGGAGCAGGATGAGCCCCCGCCGGCCGCGCCAGCCGGGCGGCGCTTCCTCCAAACGCTCGAGCCTCACGCCCTTGACCGGCTGATCGAGCCGCGCGCGCAGCCACGCCTCCAGCGGCGACCCGCGGCGCGCGCCCGCGGTCACGTGCAGCGCCGCGCCCGCGCCCGGGTGGAAGCAGAGGCCGCCCGCCCGGGCCCCGGTCAGCGCCAGCAGTTTCTTGAGCGTCAGCGCGAAGCCGGCCTCGGGCGAGGCCGCGCGGCTCAACATGGCGACGAGGTCGGGAAAGAGCCGCCCGATTTTCATGGGGCTGGGTCAGAGGCGCGGGACCGCGTCAAAGCCGATCACCCGCTCGCACCAGGCCGCGGCCGCCAGCAGCCGCGCCTCGCCGAAGGCGGAGCCGACGAGCTGGATCGAGAGCGGCAGTCCCGCGGGGTCGACGCCGCTCGGCAGCGCGATGGCCGGCAGCCCGGCAAAGCTCCACGGCGCGCAGAAATAGGGATCGCCGGTCGAGCCCAGCCCCCTGGGCG